>NZ_WPCF01000074.1 GCF_009741975.1 Halobacterium sp. CBA1126
CCCTCGACGCGCTCCGGGAGCGCTCGCCCGAGGCCGAGATTCTGGCGTACGGCGGCGAGATGGGCGCCGACGAGGCGCGCGCCGCGGGCTTCGACCCGGAGGTCGTCGGCGAGCCGGACGCCGAGGAGACGACCGCCGCGGACACGAAGGCCGCCGTGCGGGCGTTCGTCGACCGCGGCGTCGACCTGATTCTGTTCGTCGGCGGCGACGGCACCGCGACGGACGTCGCGGACGCGCTCGACGAGGCGGACGCCGACGTGCCCGTACTGGGCGTGCCCGCGGGCGTGAAGGTGTACTCGTCGGTGTTCGCCGTGCGCCCCGAGGCCGCGGGCCGGGTCGCCGCGGACTTCGAGGACACCGAGGCCCGCGAGGTCAACGACATCGACGAGGAGGCCTACCGCGAGGGCGAGGTCCGAACGCGGCTGCGGGGGGTCGTCGACGTCCCGGTCGCGGAGGACCTCCAGTCCGCCAAGCAGGTCCACGCGGGCAGCACGGACGCGCTCGCGGAAGCCGTCGCCGAGGAGGTCGAGCCCGGCGTGACGTACGTGCTCGGGCCCGGGGGGACGCTGGGCGACGTGGCGGACGCGCTGGGCGTCGACGGCTCGCCGCTCGGCGTCGACGTCTACCGGGACGGCGAACTGGTCGTGCGGGACGGCGGCGAGGACGAGATTCTGGCCGCGCTCGGCGACGAGAACGTCGTCTACGTCTCCCCCATCGGCGGCCAGGGGTTCGTGTTCGGCCGGGGGAACGACCAGATCTCGCCCGCGGTCGTCGAGCGGAGCGAGGTGCGCGTGCTGGCGTCACCGCGCAAGCTCGACGAGACGGGCGTGCTCCGCGTCGACACCGGCGACGAGGGCGTCGACGAGTCGCTACGGGGCTGGGAGAAGGTCAGAACGGGGCGCTTCGAGACGCGGCTGGTGAAGGTCGTCTAGTCGTCTTTCATCGACTGCAGCTGGTCGATGAGTTCGTCGCTGTCGGCGTCCGAGTCGAAGCTGACGCTGCCGTCGTGGTCGTTCTCGTGGACGTTGACCCCCTTGTCCTCGTCGGTGTCCACGTTCTGGTCTTGCTGCTCGGACTCGTCGTAGCTACCAAAACCCATGTCTCCGTCGAGGGGCCGGGCGGGCAAAAGGCTCCCGGAATCCCCGACGGGCGTGCGTGGCCGGCACACCCTTAGGCAAGTATAAGGACGGAGGAGTAAGACTAAGGTCGTTCCAGCGCGTGCCGGACGTATGGAAACCCGGAAAGTCCAACGCCTGGGCCCGTCCACGCTCGCGATGACGCTGCCCGCGGAGTGGGCGCGCAGCCAGGACGTCGAGAAGGGCGACGAGGTCACCGTCCGCGAGAGCGGGAAGGGGTCGCTGACGGTCACTCCGGAGTCCGCGCACGGCGAGGAGACCGAGGCGACGATTCACTCGGAGAACTTCGACGCCGACGCCGTCGAGCGCGCCATCGTCGGCCAGTACGTCCTCGGCCGCCGCATCATCCACGTCGAGAGCGAGGACGCCCTCGACTCCGAGCACATCAACGCCGTCTACAAGGCCGAGACCCAGCTCATGGGCCTCGGCGTCGTCGAGGAGACCCCCGAGCGCATCACCATCCGGTGTTCGGTCGACCCCGAGGACTTCGACCTCGACAACCTCCTCGAGCGCCTGGAGAGCACGGGCTCGACGATGCGCGAGGAGGCCGTGAAGGCGCTCGCACACGGCAGCCCCGACATGGCCCAGCGCGCGCTCAACCGCGAGCGGCAGGCGAACAAGATCTTCGTCCTGCTGCTGCGGCTCATCTTCACCGCCTACCAGAACCCGAACCTCGCGCGCGCCGTCGGCCTCGACGACGGCTTCCCGCTCATCGGCTACCGGTCGGTCGCGAAGAACCTCGAGCTCACCGCGGACAACGCCGAGGACATCGCCGAGATCGTCCTCGAGACCGACGGCAACACCCTCGAGGTCGAGCAGTCGACGATGCGGCGCATCCGCGAGTTCACCGACCAGGTCGACGAGATTACCGCGGCCGCCGTCGACGCCGTCGTCGCCCGCGACTACGACGCGACCGTCGAGGTCCGGGACCTGTTCGCGGAGCTCGGCGACCGCGAGGGCGACATCCTCGCGGACCTCCCGGAGATGGACAACGACGACTTGCTGGAGGTGCGGGAGGTGCTCGTGAGCCTCCAGCAGACCGCCCAGTACGCGATGCGGAACGCCGAAATCGCGGCGAACCTCGCGCTCAACGAGCAGTCCAGCCACACCACCATCAGCTAGTCTTCTCGCCCCGCAGGGGGTTCCGCGACGCCAGCGTGCACGGGAACTGCGGGTGTTCGGCGAAGTGCCGGACGAGCATGTGCCGCCGGGACCCGGTGAAGCCGTCCGCGGAGAGCGTCTCCGCGTCGAACGTCTCCGGGAGGCGGTCGAACAGCCCGCGGAGCTCGGCGAAGCTCTCGAAGACCACCGAGTTGCCAGCGGAGTCGGCGCCGCGGCGCTCGACGACGTAGCTGCCGTCCTCGCGGTGGACGCCCGCGGTGCGGAAGAACTCCTCGCGGCCCGTCAGCGCGTCGCCGACGGCGTCCCGGAGTTCGGCGGCGTCCTCGCGGGAGAGTTCGATGGTCTCGCCGCCGACGGTGACGCGGAGGTCGGCGCCGTCCGGTTCGACGTCGATCGACTGTTCAGACTGGGAGAACGCGACCAGGAGCGCGAGAACTCCGGTTCATGTGCGGCGAATGCGCGGCGGTCGACAAAAATCTAACTCTCGGCCGAAGCGGCCCTACGCCGCGGTCCCGCGGGCGAGCAGCCCGCCGTCCGTCGTCGTCCCGTCGCTGCTGGTAGTTCCGTCGGTCGTCCCGTCGTCCGTCGTGGTCGTCTCGTCGGTCGTGGTTCCGTCGGCCGTGCCGTCGCTGGTCGTGGTGCCGTCCTCGGTGGTGGTGCCGTCAGTGGTCGTCGTTCCCTCGGCGGTCGTCTCGTTGCCGGTATCGTCGTCAGTCGCGTTACCGCCGGCGCCGTCCTTGTTCCCGAACATGTCCGTCTCGATGGTCTGGGTGTACGTCATGTCGTCGAGCGGCACGCGAATCGTCTGCGTGGAGCCCGGCGGCTCGATCTCCGCGTAGAAGTCGATGCGGAGCTCCGTCGTCTGGTCGTTCTCCACGTGGGTCACCCACCACTCGTCGAGGTTCTCGTTGTCGATGACCGTCGGCGTGTCCACCACGCGGTAGGACTTCCCGGGGATGGTCTGGCCGTCCTCGGTCTCGCCCTCGCCGACGGAGACGTTGTTCATCGTAATCTCGTAGCCGACGTTCGAGACGACGACCGGCGACGTCTTCGGGTTGTAGACGCCGAACTCGAGGTCGATGGGCGTCTCCGCGTCGGTGACGGTGCCCCACGAGGCGTTCGTCTGCCGGACGACGAGCACGGGGTCCTCGACGAGCGGCATGTCCGCGTTCACGGGGCGGTCCTCGCTGGAGTTGAACTGCCCGAGGAGGTCCGTCTCGATGGAGCGACTGGCCGGTTGGAACGTCGCGGACCGCCCGACGAACCCGGGCTGGACGGTCGCGGACACCCCGAGGTCGGTCTGCTCGCCGTTGCGGACGTGGCTCACCCACCACGCGGGGATGCGCTCGTTGTGGAGGTACGTCGTCAGGTTCACCGTCGAGTTCCCGGTGCCGACGCCCACCCCGCGTTTGTCCCCGCTCGCCATCCGCACGTCGTTCATCGACACCGTGTAGTTCACGCTGGTGCCGCCGAGCTGCACCCCGACCGGGTTCGGGTTGTTGACGACGAGGTCGGTCTCGATTTCGGTCTGCGTGTCGTTGACCGCGCCGAACTCGTTGTCGATGCGCTCGACGCTCGGCACGCCGAGGAACCCCGCGGCGAACGCGCCGCCGACGGCCAACCCGAGGCCGGCGACGACCGTCACGGCGACCCGTATCGTGCTCCCGAACAGCAGCGCGCGGACGTCCATGCACGACTCGGAGTGCTTCCAGCGTGAAAGTCTGTCGGCCCGGGGTCGCACCGAGTAGAACCAGTTAAGGGACCCCACGCGCAACGCCCAGCCATGACGACTGGGTCCACGCAGGAAACGGACATGGGCATCGGCCTCGGCCTCGCGCTCGGCCTGCTCGCCGTCGCCGCGGCCGCGTACACGTTCGTCGCGCCCGGACAGTTCCAGACCGCACTCGGCTTCGCCGGCGCCGTCACGCTGTCGGCACTGTGCGTCGCCGCCCTCCACGTCTGGGGGTAACACAAGGGATAAACGGACAAAGTGCGTAGTTACGGGGTAATGACCGAGGAATACACCGACGAGGAACGCCGGATTCTGGAGTTCCTCCGCGAGAGCGTCGAGACGGGCGAGCGGTACTTCCGCTCGAAGAACATCGCGAACCACCTCGGGCTCTCCTCGAAGCAGGTCGGTGTGCGGCTCCCCGAGCTCGCGGAGAAGACCGAGGACGTCGACATCGAGAAGTGGAGCCGCTCGAAGTCGACGACGTGGCGCGTCGAACCCGCGTAACCGGCGGCTTTTTGCGGGCGGGCGGTCAACTCCGCGTATGACAGTTCGGGTCGAGCGGACGTTCGAGGTGTCGGCCGCCCCCGAGGACGTGTGGGCGTTCATCTCCGACCCCGAGCAGCGCGCGGGCGCCATCAGCGTCGTGGACAGCTACGAGCACGACGGCGACACGACGACGTGGCGCGTACGCCTCCCCATCCCCGTCGTCCGGTCGACGATCGCCGTCGAGACCCGGGACGTCGAGGTCGAACCACCGCGGTACGTGAAGTTCGTCGGGCAGTCCCGCATCTTCGACGTCACGGGCGAACACGAGGTCGAAGCGGCCGACGGCGGCTCGCGGGTGACCAACCGGTTCGTCGTCGACGGGAAGGTGCCGGGCGTCGAGCGGTTCTTCGAGCGGAACCTGGACGACGAACTCGACGGGTTACAGGAAGCCTTGGAGGCGGAGGCCTGAGATGCGCGTCGCACTCGCCCAGACCGAGGTCGAGGGCGCGGCGGTGGACGCGAACGTCGAGCGCGCGGTCGACGCCGTCCGCGAGGCGGCCGACGCGGGCGCGGACCTCGTCTGCCTCCCGGAGCTGTTCAACGTCGGCTTCTTCGCGTTCGACGCCTACCAGCGCGAGGCCGAACCGCTCGACGGCCCCTCCCTCTCCGCGGTCCGCGAGGCCGCCGTCGACGCGGACGTCGCCGTGCTCGCTGGCAGCGTCGTCGAAGACTTGGGCGAGACCGAGGGCGGCCCCGCCGAGGACGGCCTCGCGAACACGAGCGTGCTGTTCGACGGCGACGGCGAGCGCCTGCTCGCGTACCGGAAACACCACCTCTTCGGCTACGAGTCCGCGGAAGCCCAGCTGCTGACGCCCGGCGAGCGCGTGCCGACCGCGGAACTCGGCGGGTTCACGGCCGCGGTGACGACGTGCTACGACCTCCGGTTCCCGGAGCTGTACCGCGAACTCGTCGCCGACGGCGTCGACCTCCTGCTCGTGCCGTCGGCGTGGCCGTACCCCCGGGTCGAACACTGGAAGCTGCTGCCGCAGGCCCGCGCCGTCGAGAACCTCGCGTACGTCGCCGCCGTCAACGGCAGCGGGACGTTCGAGGACGCCCAACTGCTCGGGCGGTCGACCGTCTACGACCCGTGGGGGACCGCGGTCGCGAGCACGGGCGACCGGCCCGACGTCGTGTACGCGGACCTCGACCCCGAGCGCGTCGCGACCGTCCGCGAGGAGTTCCCGGCGCTCGACGACCGGCGGCGCTGACCGACCACCCGCGATACGTGAATTTAAGTGTCGTCGCGCGCTATCCCCAGGTGCCGGTAGTCGACGCTTTTCTCGTCGAACCGGCAAGAACCTCGCGTCCACGTCCGCTCCGCGTCCGCCGACGCGGCCGTGTCCCGGCCCACGGCCGCGGTCCGCGGGAAGTCAACCGCCACCCTTCCGCCTTCCTCTCTCCGAGTCGCGAGCGACTGCGCTCCGGAAGCCGACGTGGTGTCAGTCGTCTTCGGTCTTGATGTCCGCCGAAAGGCCCTGCAGCCACCAAGCCCTCACGCCTCACTGCGTTCGGCGTTCGCCCTTGGAGATTCCACCAGGACCGCTCCCGGCTGGTCAGTCGTCCTCGGTCTTGATGTCCGCCGAAAGGCCCTGCGCCATCTGAATGTCCTTGGAGTTGTTCAGCGTCCACGCGGTGCGCTCGGTGACGGCCTCGATGACCTCGCGGGCGCTGGGGTAGCCGTTGCCGGACTTCTTCACGCCGCCGAACGGGAGCTGGACCTCCGCGCCGATGCACGGGAGGTTCCCGTACGCGAGCCCGACCTCGGCGTTGTCCCGGTAGTAGTTGATCTGCCGGTAGTCCTCGGAGACGATGGCGCCGGCGAGCCCGTACGGCGTGTCGTTGTGGATGTCGACCGCGCGCTCGATGTCCCCGGAGTACTCCACGAGCGCGACGTGCGGACCGAACACCTCCTCGTTGAGACACCGCAGGTCGGGCTCGTAGTCGACCTCGTAGACGAACGGGCCGACCCAGTGGCCGTCCTCGTGGCCCTCGGGAATCTCCTCGGCGGGGAGGTCCGTCCGGTCGACGAGGACGTTCTCGGCTTCCTCGCGGGCGAGGTCGTTGTACTCCCGAATCTTCTCGACGTGCTCGGCCTCGATGGCCGGCCCCATGAACGTCGAGTCGTCCAGCGGGTCGCCGACCGCGACCTTCTCCGCGACCTCCACGAAGCGCTCTTTGAACTCGTCGTAGACGTCCTCGTGGACGATGAGCCGCTCGCTGGAGACGCAGCGCTGGCCCGTCGTCTTGAACGAACTCATCACCGCGGAGTGAACCGCGATGTCGAGGTCCGCCTCCTCGGTGATGACGATGCCGTTCTTCCCGCCCATCTCGCAGGCCGCGAGCTTCCCGGGGTCGCTGGCGACCTCCCGCGCGATCTCGTGGCCGACCTCCGCGGAGCCCGTGAACAGCACGGTGTCCACGCGGTCGTCGTCGACGATGGCGGCGCCCGCGTCGCCGTACCCCTGCACCAGATTGAACACGCCGTCCGGGATGCCGGCCTCCTCGAACATCTCCGCGATAATCTGGCCGCACCACGGCGTCTGCTCGGCGGGCTTCCAGACGACCGTGTTGCCCTCCACGAGCGAGACGGCCATGTGCCAGAACGGAATCGCGACCGGGAAGTTCCACGGCGTGATGCAGCCCACGACGCCGCGGGGCTTCCGGCGCATGTACGCGTCCTTGCTCGGAATCTCGGAGGGCACCACGTCGCCTTTCGGGTGGCGGGCGTCGCCGGCCGCCCACTCGACCATGTGCCACGCCTCCGTCACGTCGGCTTTCCCCTCGCTGATTTCCTTCCCGCACTCCTTGGTGACGACCTCGCCGAGTTCCTCGTGGCGGTCCTTCAGCTCCGTGTAGATGTCCCAGAGGTACTCCGCGCGGTCGATGTGGGAGAGCCCGCGCCACTCCTCGGCGGCGTCGTCCGCGGCCGCGGTGGCCTCGCGGACGTCGGCCTCGGTGCCGCGGTGGAACTCCCCGAGCACTTCGCCCGTGGCGGGGTTCTCGCTCTCGAAGGTCTCGGTGCCGTGACCGTCGACCCACTCGCCGTCGATGTAGTGCTGGTACGTCATCGGCAAAAACTGCGGGCGGCTCGCAGAAAAAGCTACGCTCCGAACCGGTCACCGGGTCGCGTCGCCGCGCCCGCTGGCGGCCTTCTCGATTTCGCCGGCGAGCGACGCCGCGTCGAAGGCGTGGTCGGGGCGAATCTGGACGAAGCTCAGGAAGTCCTGGGCGTCCAGCAGCGCAGCGGCGTTCTGCTCTCGCGTCCGCGAGCCGTCGCCCGGGTCGTAGGCGTCGACCGCGATCTCGACGACGGTGCGCGCGCGACGAGCGGTTCGAGCGCGGCGAGCGCGCAGGCGAGGTCGTACGCGCGAGCGCCCTCGAGGCCGTCGCCGGCGACGTTCGTCGCGTCGATGAAGTAGAGGTCGTCCTCGTAGACGAGGACGTTCTCGCCGCGCAGGTCGCCGTGGGCGACGCCGTTCTCGTGCATCGTCGCCAGCGCCGCGAACAGGTCGGGCGCGTAGCGTTCGACGTCGGCGGGCGAGAGGTCGTCCAGCGGCCGGAACTCCGGGAGGTACTCGAGGACGAGCACCCCGAACCCCTCGACCTCGAACGCCTCCACGGGCTCGGGCGCGTTCACGCCGATGTCGCGGAGCTTCCGCGTGGCCTCGAGTTCGTGTTCGGCCATCTCGACGGGGCCGTCGAACGGCTCGAAGAACCCCTCGCGGCCGCTGGAGAACGCGCCGAGGTTCCGCGCGCCCGTGAACAGCGCGTGGACGAGCGCGTTCTGGCCGGAGATGACCTTCACGAACCAGCGGTCGTTGACGACGCAGGGCGTCGACAGCCAGTTGTCCGTCTCGAGGAACGTCACCCGGACCGACGGCTGGTCGTAGCGGTCGGCGACCTCGCGGGCGACGGCTTCCAGCGAGTCCCACGGGACGGTGCCGCGGACGAACTGGCGGATGCTCACACCGAGGAGACGGGACGCGCGGGTAAATTTCCAGCGGGTGCGTGGGCGAGCGCAGCGAGGTCACGTTATCGCGAACGCGGAGCGGAGCGACGCGTGAGCAGCGTGGGCGACCGACGGGAGCCCACGTTACAGCGAGCGGTGACCGACGAGAGCCGCGAGCAGCGTGGCTGACCGAAGGGAGCCCCGAACACCGTGCTCGACACGAACAACACCGCTCGGGGAATCGTTCACGGTCGTTCCGGTGTGTTTATGCGCTCGGTGGCAAATTTTGACTCATGGACTTCGACCTGCCCGACGAGCACCGGATGGTGCGGGACACCGTCCGGGAGTTCGCGGAGGCGGAGATCGAGCCCGTCGCGTGGGAGATGGAAGAGGAACACCGCTTCCCGGCGGAGGTGTTCGACGAGCTCGCGGACCTCGACATGATGGGGGTGCCCATCAGCGAGGAGTACGGCGGCCTCGGCGGCGACCAGCTGATGTACTCGCTGGTCGCGGAGGAGCTCGGGCGGGTGTCGGGCTCCGTGGGGCTGTCGTACGCGGCGCACGTCTCGCTGGCGTCGAAGCCCATCGAGCTGTTCGGCACCGAGGAGCAGAAGGAGCGCTGGTTGCGCCCGCTGGCGGCGGGCGAGTACCTCGGGTCGTGGGCGCTCACGGAGCCGGACAGCGGCAGCGACGCCAGCGACATGGACACCACGGCGGAGCGCGACGGCGACGAGTACGTGCTGAACGGCACGAAGCAGTTCATCACGAACGCCTCGGTCGCGGGCAGCGTGCTCGTGAAGGCGGTCACGGACCCGGACGCGGGCTACGGCGGCATCTCCACGTTCATCGTCGACCCCGAGGAAGACGACGGCTTCGAGGTGACGACGGAGTGGGACAAGATGGGACTGAACGCTTCCCCGACGTGCGAGATCCAGTTCGACGACTGCCGCATCCCCGCGGACCGCCTGCTCGGCGAGGAGGGCGAGGGCTGGGAGCAGACGAAGAAGACCCTCGACGGCGGCCGCATCTCCATCGCCGCGCTCTCCACGGGGCTCGCGCAGGGCGCCTACGAGGCCGCCAAGGAGTACGCCGTCGAGCGCGAGCAGTTCGGCCAGCCCATCTCGGAGATCGACGCCATCCGGAACAAGCTCGTCTCGATGCACCGGAAGACCGAGCGCGCCCGGCTGCTCACCCGCAAGGCCGCGACGCGGTACGACGACGGCGAGTCCGTCACGAAGGAGTCCGCGCTGGCGAAACTCGACGCCAGCGAGGCCGCCCGCGAGGTCGCCGAGGACGCGGTGCAGACGCTCGGCGGCTACGGCTACACCACGGACTTCGCGCCCCAGCGGTTCTTCCGGGACGCGAAGCTCATGGAGATCGGCGAGGGGACGAGCGAGATTCAGCACCTCGTCATCGGTCGCGAGCTCGGACTCTGACCCCGAGCTGCCGTCAGATTCTTGGTCGACCAGCCGGACAGTACCGACTGCGATGTCCAGTGACACCAGCTCCGACGACGACAGCTGGGGTACCGACGCCATCCAGAACGCCTCCGACGAGCTCCGCGAGGAGCTCCGCGAGGCCAAACGCGAGGCGTCCGGGAAGAAAGAACAGGCGCTGGAGACGGCCGAAGAGTACATCGAGAAGGCCGAGGAGTCACTGAAGAAGCGGACGTAACTGGGTCCGCCGCGCCGTTCGCCGCTCCGCTCTGTTCCGTTTTCGCCGTTCTCGGTCAGTCGCGCTGGGCGAGAATCCGGTCGATGATGTCGCCCGTCGAGAGGAGCTCGTCGTCGTAGCGCTTCTCGCGGCCGGACGCGCGGCGGACCTCGCAGTCGACGCCGCGGTCGGCGAGTTCGGCCTCGATGGCGTCGGCGTCGTGGTGCTGGTCGTAGCCGAGCGCGATGACGTCCGGGTCGATCTCCTCGATGGGCGCGAAGATATCCGAGGGGTGGCCGACGCGGGCCTCGTCGACGGCGTCGAGCGCGGCCACGACGTCGCGGCGCTGGCGGTTCGGGAGTACGGGCGGTTCCTTGTGGG
Source organism: Halobacterium sp. CBA1126 (assembly GCF_009741975.1). Classification (GTDB taxonomy): domain Archaea; phylum Halobacteriota; class Halobacteria; order Halobacteriales; family Halobacteriaceae; genus Halobacterium. Next base: position 10,520 of record NZ_WPCF01000074.1, read on the forward strand.
TGACGTTCTCGCGGCGCGCGACGATGACGTGGAGGCGGTCGCCCATCGCGGCGGCGTCCTCCAGGTAGTGGACGTGGCCGGGGTGGATGAGGTCGAAGGTCCCCTGCGCGACGACTCGTCTCACAGTTCCTCGTCGATGTCTTCCTGCGTGAAGTCGAAAAACGATTCGGGTTCGGGGAGCGGGACGTCGTAGACGTCCAGCGTCCGGGGTTCGCCCTCGTGGTCGAACGCGCGCCACGACGACCGGTCGTAGGGCGCGCCGAGGATGACGTGGACGTCGCCGCGGCCGAACGTCGCGCGGTCGGCGTCCGAGGGCTCGAGCACGCCGTTCGGGTGGGAGTGGACGCTCCCGACGGTCCGCATGTCGTTGGGGACCTGACTGGAGTTGAACGTCGCGCTCACGGGGTTGGTCTCGGTGCCCGGCACCATCAGCACGTCCGTGACGAAGTAGCCGTCGTCGGGGCCGACGTCGAACTCCTTGGCGGGCGTGCCGCGGAGCAGGCCGAGGTACTCGTTGGGGTGGCTGTCCTCGGCGGCCTCCATCGCGAACTCGAGGGCCTCCCGCGCGATGCCGACCACGTCGGGCCGCCCGCCGAACAACATACTACCGAGTCCGCGGCGGTGACTGTTGAGGCTTCCGGAACACCGCCGCGTGCGGGGTCCGCGTTCCCCGCGTTCGCACGCGAGACGCCCTTGAAAAGGGTTAAAAACGCCGGCGCCGAATTGAGGCCCAAGATGACTGACGCTTCCTCCGACGCCGGGGCCGACCGCCCGGTCGTCGTCGACCTCCACGCCTCGTGTACCACGCAGGAGGTCGAAGCCGGCGAGTACTACCACGCGACCGTCAACGGCGTCGTCGACTACGGCGTCTTCGTCGACCTCTCCGAGCACGTCTCCGGGCTCGTCCACGAGTCCACGTTCGACGGCGAACGGGACCTCGACGTCGGCGACGACGTCGTCGTGAAGCTCACGGAGGTCCGCGAGAACGGCGACCTGAGCTTCGAGCTGGCGGGCCTCGACGACTACGAGACGGTCGAGCGCGCGCACAGCTACGACCGCGTCGACGCCGAGACGGTCGGCGACCGCGTCGGCGAGACCGTCCACGTCGAGGGCGAGGTCGTCCAGATCAAGCAGACCGCGGGCCCGACCATCTTCCGGGTGCGCGACGAGACCAGCGCCGTGCCGTGTACGGCCTTCGAGGCCGCCGGCGTCCGCGCGCACCCCGTCGTCGAAGTCGGCGACCTCGTGCACGTGAAAGGCGACGTCGAAGAGCGCGAGGGCACGTATCAGGTCGAGGTCACGGCACTCGACGTGCTCGAGGGCGAGGACGCCGCGGACGTCGCGGGCCGGCTGGACGCCGCGCTCGCCGAGCGCGCCGAACCCGTCGACGTCGACCCGCTCGTCGACTGGCCCGCGCTCGAGGAGATGCTGCCGGAGCTCCGGTCGGTCGCGCGCACGCTCCGCCGCGCCGTCCTCGAGGGCCGCCCGATTCGGATGCGCCACCACGCCGACGGCGACGGCATGGCCGCCAGCGTCCCCGTCCAGTACGCGCTCACGGAGTTCATCGAGGACGCCCACCAGGACGCCGACGCCGCCCGCCACCTCCTCAAGCGCCTGCCGAGCAAGGCGCCGTACTACGAGATGGAGGACGCCACGCGCGACCTGAACTTCGCGCTCGAGGACCGCGCGCGCCACGGCCAGAAGCTCCCCCTCCTGCTGATGCTGGACAACGGCAGCACGGAGGAGGACACGCCCGCCTACGAGACTCTCGACCACTACGACATCCCCATCGTCGTCGTCGACCACCACCACCCCGACCCGGAGGCCGTCGACCCGCTCGTCGACGAGCACGTCAACCCCTACCTCCACGGCGAGGACTACCGCATCACCACGGGGATGCTCTGCGTCGAGCTCGCGCGCATGATCTACCCCGGCCTCACCGAGGAGCTCGAGCACGTCCCCGCGGTCGCGGGGCTCTCGGACCGCTCGAAGGCCGACGAGATGGCCGACTACCTCGAGCTCGCCCGCGAGGCCGGCTACGACGAGGAGTTCCTCCAGAACATCAGCGAAGCCCTCGACTACGAGGCGTACATGCTGCGCTACGACCCCGGGACGCAGCTCATCAACGACGTGCTGAACGTGAACGGCGACGAACAGCGCCACCGCGAGCTCGTCCCGTTCCTCGCGAACCGCGCCGCCGAGGCCGTCGACGAACAGCTCGAGGCGGCGACCCCGCACGTCGAACACGAGCGCGTCGCGAACGGCGCGAACCTCTACCGCATCGACGTAGAGAACCACGCCCACCGGTTCACGTACCCCGCGCCGGGGAAGACCACGGGCGAGATCCACGACGAGAAGGTCGAGGAGACGGGCGAGCCCGTCATCACCATCGGCTACGGGCCGGACTTCGCGGTCCTCCGGTCGGACGGCGTCCGCCTCGACATCCCGACGATGGTCGAGGAGCTCAACGAGGAGCTGCCGGGCGCGGGCGTCTCCGGCGGCGGCCACCTCGTCGTCGGCTCTATCCGCTTCGTCCCCGGGATGCGCGAGGCCGTGCTGGACGCGCTCATCGAGAAGATGGCGGAAGCCGAACTCGACGAG
>NZ_WPCF01000092.1 GCF_009741975.1 Halobacterium sp. CBA1126
TCGCCGCTGGCGACGTCGACGACGTAGACGTTCCCGTTCTCCGTCGGCGACGAGGCGGCGACCGCGACGCGCTCGCCGTCCGCGTCGAAGCTCAGCCCGGAGACGACGCCGTCGATGAGGTCGGGTTCGGGGTGTTCGTCGAGCGTGGTGCCCGCCGCGTCCACGAGCGCGAGTTCGCTGTAGCCGTCGACGTTCCGGACGTACGCGAGCCGCCCGGAGTCCTGGTGGACGGCGACCGACTCCACCGGCCAGTCGCGGTCCCCGACGACCTCCTCGACGTCGCCGGTCTCGGGGTCGAGCAGGCCGAGGTAGTGAGTGTCCGCGCCGTGGTTCGTGCAGACGTAGACGCCGTCGCCGTCGGGCGCCCACGCCACCGAGGAGAACTGCACGTCCTCGTCGAAGGGGGTCGCGTGCGCGACGTCGCCCGTCTCGACGTCGGCCACGTAGAGGTCGGCGTCGAAGTTCGAGTGGCTCTCGTGGAGGAGGAGTCGGTCGTCGCTCGGGCTCCAGCCCGCGGCCGCGAGCATGTCGTAGTCGTCGCCCTCGACGAGCGGGGCTGCGTCCTCGCCGCGCTCGTCGCGGCCCTGCACGTACACGTCGAAGACGCCCTGCTCGCGGCGGTTCGCGGCGTACGCCAGCCGGTCGCCGTCGTGGCTCCAGCCGCCGAACTGGTGTTTCGCGTCCGGGTCGTCGGTGAGCGCGACGTCCTCGCTGCCGTCCGCGGCGAGCCGGTGGAGCTGCCAGAACTCGTCGCCGCCGGCGTCCTTCGCGTAGACGAGCTCGTCCCGGGTCGGCGAGAACGACGCGTACGCCACGCGCTCGTCGTGGAAGGTCACCTGCGCGGGCCACGCCTCCGGTGCGTCGACGCGCCACACCTGACTCGACCCCGTGACGTCCAGCGTGAACGCGAGTTCGCCCGTGGGCCCGAACGTCGGCCCGCCCGCGCTCCGGACGTTGAGGTACCGCTCGATGTCGTAGGCCATACCGCAGGGAGCCGCCGGAGCGCCGATAGCGTTCTGGTCGCGGAACACTACCCGCGGAGGACGCCGCGGGCCGTCTTCTCCAAGTACGTGAGCACGGGCCGCCCGCGCGGGTGGGTGTAGAGGTCGCCGAGCTCGTCCGCGGCGAGCGTCTCCGACTCGAAGTCGTCGCTCAAGTGGGGGTACTCGCCGACGTCGTGGACGCCCCAGCCGAGCTCGATTTCGATGCTGATCGTGACTGCCATCGACCGGACGGACGCCCGCCCACGGGATAGACAGTGGCTCGCTACTCCCGCGGGCGGGTAGCCGCCGCCGAACCCCCGCGTGGTGTCGGGCGCGCGACCCGAACAGAACCGTTTTTACCGGCGTGTTCCGTCCCGGCGAGTATGCGCGTGGCGTTCGTCTCGGAGACGACCGCCCACCACGTCGACGCCGACGACGTCGACCGCCTGCGCCTGCTCGCGGACCTGCTCGCGGCGCGCGGCCACGACGTCCACGTCCTGTGTGCGCAGTGGTGGGAGGGACAGCCGGACACGTTCGAACACGAAGACCTGACGTACCACGCCGTCACTGACGAGCGCGGCCAGCGCTGGTTCTCGCCGAAGGCGGCCGCCACACTCCGCGACGTCGACCCGGACGTCGTCCACGGGACGAGCCGCACGCCCGGCCACGTCTACGGCGCGCGCTGGGGCGCGCTGCTCGCGAGCGCGCCGCTCGTGCTGGACTGGTACGACCCACACGACGCCGGCGACGGCCTGCGCGGCCGCGCGTACCGCTACGCCGCGCGGAAACCGAGCGCGGTCGTCGCGCCGTCCCGGACCGTGAAGACGAGCGCCCGCGAGTGCGGCGCGAACGGCGACGACGTCCGCGTCGTCCCCACCGGCATCGACATGGCGGCGATTCGCAGCGCGGCGCCCGCCGAGGCCGGCGACATCGTGTTCAGCCGGCGCCTCGACGAGGACGCCAACCTCGAGTCGCTGTTCCTCGCGCTCGCGGAGTTCCGCGAGTACGGCTGGAACTGCACCGTCGTCGGCGACGGCCCCGCGCGCTCGGGGTACGAGCGGCAGGCCCGCGACCTCCGCATCGACGACCGCGTGGAGTTCGTCGGCGAGAAGACCGTCGACGAGCGCGTCAGCCTGTTCAAGGACGCCCACGTCTACGTCCACACCGCCGAGCGGACGTCGTTCGGCCTCGACCTGCTGCGCGCGCTCGCCTGCGGCTGCGTCGGCATCGTCGAGTACCACGCCGAGTCCAGCGCCCACGAGCTCGTCGAGACCTACGAGCGCGGGTTCCGCGCGACCAACGACGAGGAGATCACGGAGTGTCTGGTGCGCGCGGGCAACCTCGAACGCCGCGACGTCGACGAGACGTTCGCCGAGTACGACCACGAGCGGTTCGTCGAGGCGTACCTCGACGTCTACCGCGAGGGCCAGGAACAGGCCGGCCTGCTCTGAGTGCCGAACGGGTCACCGATTCCGCGGCGTCGAACCCCGAATCTCGAGGAAACGACCATGTATACGGATACGTATACAGTAACGTATGAGCAAGAGCATCCGCGTCGACGAGGACACGCACGCAGCCCTCGCGGCACTGAAAGGTGACGACGAGTCCTTCGACGACCTCCTCTCGCGGCTGCTCCGCGAACGCCGCGAAACCATCGAAGCCGGTGCCGGCCTCTGGGCGGAGACCGACGCGGCCGAGGGGGCGCGTGCGGCACGGAAGGAGATGAAAGAAGATGTCGGTGCGAGATGACGCTGTACGACAGCAGCGTCCTCATCGACTACCTCGACGGACGCGACGACGCCGTCGAGTACATCCGCGCCCACCACAGCGACCGCGCACTCGCGCCGCCGCTCGTGCTCTACGAGGTCTATCAGGGCGAGGTGTTCAAATCGGGGCCGACCGATTTCGACGCCGTCGACGCCGCACTCGAGTGGCTGGTCGTCGCCGACGAGACGCGCGAGTTCGCCCGCGCTGCCGCGGAGCTACAGAACGCCGTCGCAGCCGACGGGTCACCACTCGCCGCCAGAGACGCGTTCGTCGCCGGCGCCGCGAGTGCGCTCGACGAGCGACTCGTCGTCGCCGACCCGGACTTCGACGTCGACGGCATCGGCGACGAACTCGACGTCGACTTCCTCTAGGAAACGGCGCTACTCGTCGTCCGTGCCGCGCCGCGTGCGCTCGGCGACGCGGACCGCGGCGACGTTCTCCTCGACGTCGTGGACCCGCACGACGTCGGCGCCGCGGTCGGCCGCCAGCGCCGTGCCCGCGACGGTCGCGTAGCCGCCCTCGTCGGGGTAGCGGTCGACCGCGCCGAACATCGACTTGTGGCTGTGGCCGACGAGGACCGGACAGCCGAGCGCGTGGAACTCGTCGGTGCGGTCGAGCACCTCGAAGTTCTGCGGGGTGGACTTCCCGAAGCCGAGGCCGGGGTCGACGATGATCTTCTCCCGGGGGAGGCCGGCCTTCTCCGCGAGCAGCACGCGCTCGGTGAGCTCGTCGACGACGTCGTCGACCACGTCGTCGTAGTGGACGTCCTCGCCGGGGTCGACGGGCGCGTTGATGGAGTGCATCACCACCAGCGGCGCGCCGTACTCCGCGGCGACGAACCGCATCTCGGGGTCCTCGAGGCCGGTCACGTCGTTGAGGATGTCCGCGCCGGCCTCGAGGGCCTGCCTCCCGACTTCTGCCTTCCGCGTGTCCACCGAAATCATGGCGTCGAGGTCGCTGACGCGCTCGACGACGGGGACGACGCGGTCCAGTTCCTCCTGCAGCGGGACGGGGTCGGCGCCCGGCCGCGTGGACTCGCCGCCCACGTCGACGATGTCGGCGCCCGCGTCGACCATCTCCGCGGCGCGCGCGACGGCGTCCTCGACCGCCTCGTACTCGCCGCCGTCGTGGAAGCTGTCCGGGGTGACGTTCAGGATGCCCATGACGGCGGTGCCGTCCTCCCACGGGTAGCCGTGGGTCGCGGGCTCGGTCTGGATGCCCAGCGTCTCTCTGAGTTCGTCGGCGAACACCGAGAGCCCGTACGGCTGGCCGTCGAGCTTCTCGCAGAGGCGCTTGAACTGCGCGAGCGTTCCCATGAGGACGGCGTCCAGATAGCCGCGGGGCTGGGCGTTCAGGCCCGAGAGCGAGCACTCGCCGCCGAGGCTCAACAGCTCCTCCTTGAGGTACTGGGCCTGCCGCTTCTGGACGCGCGTCTGGACGACGCGGTGGACGCCCTTGCCGCGCATCCGCCAGACGCCGGGCGGCGTGACGTGCGCGCCCTCCAGCACCTCGCGCGCGTCGTCGACGTCCGCGACGTCCTTCCGGACGTTCGTGCGCGTCCAGCGCTTGCGGGCTTCGGCGACCGCGAACAGCGACCCCGTGACGAGCACGAGGTCGTCCTCACCGGCCGCCTCGAGCGCGTCGTCGAGCGCGGACTCCACGGAGCGCGTGACCGTCGTCTCCGCGCCCGCCTCGTCGAACACCGTGGCGAGCACGTCCGCGTCCTCCGCGCGGTCGGAGTCCGGCTCGCACGCCCACACGCGGTCCGGTGTCGGGAGCGCCGCGGCCATCCCGCGGTGGTCCTTATCGTGCATCGCGCCGAACACGCAGTGGAGGTCGTCGTAGTCGAACTCCGCGAGGGTGCCCGCGAGCGCCTCGCACGCGGCGGGGTTGTGGGCGCCGTCCAGCACGGTCACCGGGTCCGCGCTCATCACCTCGAAGCGCCCCGGCCAGTACGCCTTCCGCAGGCCGCGCGAGAGCGTCTGCTCGTCGACGCCCGCGACCTGTCGCGCGAGCGCCGCGGCGACCCCCGCGTTCTGCGCCTGGAACGACCCGAGCAGCGGGATCCGGGCGTCGGCCGACCAGTCGGGGCCGGCCAGCGAGACGTCGGCCTCCGTGTGGTTCGCGCGCCCCTCGTAGGTCGCGCGTACGTCGCCTTCGGGGCCGACGGTCACCACGTCGCCGGCCTGCTCGCGCACCGCCGCGAGGGCGTCCCCAGTCGCCCCCGTCACGAGCGGCGCGTCCGCGGGCGCGACGTGTGCCTTGTCGCGGGCGATCTCCTCGACGGTGTCGCCGAGCACGCTCGTGTGCTCGAGGCTCACCGACGTCACCGCGCTCGCCGCCGGGTCGACGACGCTGGTCGCGTCGAAGCGCCCGCCGATGCCGACCTCGAGGACCGCCACGTCGACGTCCTCGCGGCCGAACTGCCAGAGCGCCATCGCGGTCACGGCCTCGAAGAACGTCGGCGCGTCGCCGTTCGCGGCGCGCTCGTTCACGCGCGGCCGAATCGCCTCCACGAACTCCGTCAGCGCCGCCTCGGACATCCGGCGGCCGTCGACGGTGACGCGTTCGCGCACGTCGTCGAGGTGCGGGGACGTGTACAGGCCAACGTCGAGGCCCGCCTCCCGGAGCACGGATTCGAGCAGCCGCGCGGTCGACCCCTTCCCGTTCGACCCCGCGACCTGCACGTACCGCGGGCCCTCGTGCGGGTCGCCGAGCGCGGCCAGCAGGTCCGCCGTCGAGTCCGTCCCGGGCTTTGGCCGGTAGCGGCGGAGGTCCAGCAGGAAGTTCGCCGCCTCGTCGTATCGCATACCCGTTTCGAGCGCGGCGCCCCGCTTTAGGCTGTCGGACGCGACCCTCGGGTCTCTCAAAGAGCCGTTTGAGTCCTCCCAACGGCCTTGATGGTAGCGGGCGACGCACCGAGTGGAGCGCCACCGGCCCTCCGAAGCCCCACCCCCGACGCCGCCCCCCGTTGCCTGTGTCAGCCCGCTGGCGCTCCAACCCTCCCCGTTTCTCACTCGGCGCGCGCGTAAGTGCCGCATAACCAACCGCGAGCCAACGCACGGCCCGGTATGGCCAACCGAACCACGAGCGCCGAGCGCCTCGACCGCGAGGCCGCCGCGGCCCGCCTCGAAGCCGTCGCGGCGTCGCTGCGCGCCGACGAGTGTACCGTCCGCGTCGACAACAAGGACATCACGCTCCGCCCGACCGACGCCATCGAGTTCCAGCTGGACGTCGTCGAGAAGCAGGCGATGTTCCGCGGGGACCGCGAGACCGTCCAGATCGAGCTCGACTGGCGGCCAGAGTAGGACTACGCGTCCCGCCGGTCGTAGCGCCGGACGAGCAGTTCGAGCCACCAGAGCTTCAGCCCGACCAGCAGGACCGTGCCGACGGCGGCGCCGGCGGGCCGCCGCTTCCACGCCGCGTACACCGCGTAGACGGCCGCGAGCGCGCCGCCCGTGTTGTACGCGTTCGGCCCGTCGAACCCCGTCGTGCGGTTGCCTTCCTCGCGAATCCACCACCGCTCGGCGAGCACCGCGCGGGTCATCCACGCCGACTCGTCGTCGGGCGGCGAAAACAGGAACGGGTTGACGGCGGCCCAGAGGAGCGCCGCCGCGAGCAGCCGCTAGTCCCGCCGGTAGAGCGCGTACACGACCACGGGGCCGGTCGGCACCCCCGACCACCCGCTCTTCGGGTTCGAGTGCCGTGCCCAGAACCACGCCTCGAGTTCGCTGGAGAGCGCCATGCGCGACTGGAGGGGTCGTGAGACCAAAACGCGTCCGCCGCTCGCGGCCGTTCAGTCGTGGCGGAAGGTCCGGTGGCCGGTGAACACCATCGCCATCCCGTGCTCGTCCGCGGCCTCGACGACGTCGTCGTCGTTGACGGAGCCGCCGGGCTGGACGACGGCCTCGACGCCCGCGTCGGCGGCGGCCTCGATGCCGTCCGGGAACGGGAAGAACGCGTCGGAGGCCATCACGGCGCCGTCGGCGTCCTTGCCGTCGGCGTCCCGGTCGGCCTTCTTCGCCGCGAGTTCGACGGCGTCCACGCGGGAGACCTGCCCGACGCCCAGTCCCACGGTCTCGGTGCCGTCCGCGAACAGGATGCCGTTGGACTTCACGTGCTTGAGCACGCGCCACGCGAACAGCATCGTCTCCAGTTCCTCCTCGGTGGGGTCGCGCTCCGTGACGACTTCGAGGTCCTCGCGGTTGGGCGCCCAGAGGTCCCGCTCCTGCACGAGGCGGCCGCCGACCAGCGGCTTCTCCGTCAGCGTCTCGGTGACCTCGCCGAGCGGACCGGTCTCGAGCACGCGGAGGTTGTCCTTCGCCGTGAGCACGTCGAGAGCGCCGTCGGTGTAGCCGGGCGCGACGACGACCTCCTTGAACGAGTCCGCGACGAGCTCCGCGGTCTCCTCGTCGCAGGTGCGGTTGAGCGCGACGATGCCGCCGAACGCGCTCTTCGCGTCCGTCGAGAGGGCGTCGGCGTAGGCCTCGGCGAGCGTGTCCGCGACCGCCGCGCCCGCGGGGTTGGTGTGCTTGATGACGGCGGCCGCCGGCTCGTCGAACTCCTTGACGAGATTGAGCGCGGCGTCGGCGTCGTTGTAGTTGTTGTACGACAGCGCCTTCGCGCCCTCGTTGAGCTGGTCGGCGTGGACGACGCTGGCCTCCTCGCAGGTGTCGTCGCGGTAGAGCGCGGCGTCCTGGTGGGGGTTCTCGCCGTACCGGAGGTCGCTGTCGCGGTCGTTGCTCACGAGCCGACGCACCGGGAAGTCACCGCCCTCGTCGGCGTCGACCGCGACCCCGTCCTCGGAGACGTCGAGGTCGCCGTTCGCGAACCACCGGACAGCGCGCGGGTACGCCTCGAACTCGGCGTCGTAGAGCACGCGCTCCTTGAGGTCGCCGTGGTCGTCGTCGGCGTAGACCGGCACCGGCTCCTGCGTGACGACGGGGCCGGCGTCGACGTCCTCGGTGCGGACGCTGCCGTCCTCGGCGACGGCATTCGTGACGACGTGGACCGTACAGCCCGTCACGGCGACGTCGGCGTCGAGCACCTGCTCGTGGGCGTCCGCGCCGGGGAACGACGGCAGGAGGCTCGGGTGGACGTTCAGCGTGAGCGGCACCGCGTCGAGGAACGTCTCCGAGAGCACGCGCATGTAGCCGTCGAGGCAGACGAGGTCGACGTCGTACCCCTCGAGGGCGTCGACGACGCGGCGCTCGTGGTCGCGGCGGGACTCGCCGTCGCGGTGCTCGACGACCTCGGTGGGAATGTCCCGGGCGGCGGCCGCGTCGAGGACGGGCGCGTCCGGGTCGTCCGCGAGCACGACGGCGAGGTCGGCGCCGCCGGGCCGCAGGTCGTCGACGTGCAGGAGGTTTCGGCCGCGGTTGCTGGCCAGACCGGCTACGTTCGTCATACTCCGGCAAGCGGCGTCCGCGGGCAAAGTGGTTGCGGTTCGCGCCCGGCGAGTATGCACGAACTGGCATAGAAATCCGCGAGTACCGCCGTAGTTTCCGAGTGAGTATGCACGCCCGTGGGTCGCGTGACCGGCAGGCTTTTGCCGCGAGCGCGGCCACTCCGAGGCATGACCGACACCGACGCCCTCCACGCCGTGACGCCGCTGGACGGCCGGTACGCGGGCCGCACCGAACCGCTCCGCGAGTACGCCAGCGAGGCCGCGCTCATGCGGGCTCGCGTCCGCGTGGAAGTCGAGTACCTGCTCGCCCTCGCCGACCTCGAGGCGGTCGACCTCGAGCTCGCCGACGAGGAGCGCGACCGCCTGCGCGCCGCCTACGAGGAGTTCGACGGCGAGGACGCGGCGCTCGTGAAGGCCATCGAGACGGAGGGCGCGCGCGGCTACGACGCCACCAACCACGACGTGAAGGCCGTCGAGTACTTCGTCCGCGAGCACGCTCCCGAGCGCGCGCACCCGTGGATTCACTTCGCGCTCACCAGCGAGGACGTGAACAACCTCGCGCACCGCCTGCTCGCCAAGCCCGCCGTCGAGGACGTCCTCCTGCCGGAGCTCCGCGAGGTCCGGGACGCGCTCGTGGAGTTCGCCCACGACTACGCCGACCTCCCGATGCTCGCGCGCACCCACGGCCAGCCCGCGACGCCGACGACGTTCGGAAAGGAGATGGCCGTCTACGCCGCCCGGCTCGGCCGAGCAATCGCACGCGTCGACGCCGCCAGCGACGACCTGTCGGGGAAACTCGCGGGCGCCTCCGGCACGTGGGCCGCCCACCACGCAGCGTTCCCGGACGTCGACTGGCGCGCGTTCTCCCGCGAGTTCGTCGACGGGCTCGGCCTCGAGTACGTCGAACCCACCACGCAGGTGAACCCGAGCGACGACCTCGGCGCGCTCTTCGACGCCCTGACCGGTGTGAACGGCGTGCTGCTGGACCTCTCGCGCGACGTCTGGCTCTACGTCTCCCAGCGCTACCTCGGGCAGGAGGCCGCGAAGTCAGAAACAGGGTCGTCGACGATGCCGCACAAGGTCAACCCCATCGACTTCGAGAACGCCGAGGGCAACCTCTCGAAGGCCAACAGCGACCTCGAGTTCCTCTCGGAGTACCTCTCGACGAGCCGCCTCCAGCGGGACCTCTCCGATTCGACCGTGAAGCGGAACGTCGGCGCGGCGTTCGCGTACTGCCTGCTCGCGTACTCGAAGCTCCAGACCGGCCTCGGGAAGGTCGCGCCCAACGAGGCGGTGATGCGCGAGGACCTCGAAGCCAACCCCGAGGTAATCGGGGAGGCCGTCCAGACGATTCTCCGCAGGGAGGGCCACGGCGACGCCTACGAGCGCGTGAAGGAGCTGACGCGCGGTGAGCGCGTCGCCCTCGCTGACTTCCACGAGCTGTTCGCGGAGCTGGACGTCGAGGAGTCCGTTCGGGAGGAGCTACTCGCGCTCACGCCCGCGTCGTACACCGGTGTCGCCGGCGACCTCGCGCGGGACGCGTAGGACAAACCCGCGTCGAACCCTACCGAACGCTTTTGCCGAATCCCCGCCCAGCCTCGGGCATGGAAGACGAGGGCTGTCCGAAGTGCGGCCACGACGAGGTCGACGTCGGCTCCATCTCCACGACCGGCCCCGGCCTCTCGAAGATGTTCGACATCCAGACGAACAACTTCCAGACTGTCACCTGCACGTCCTGCGGGTACACGGAACTGTACGCCGACGTCGACGACCGCGGGATGGACCTCGCGGACGTCTTCTTCGGCTAGACGAGCGAGTCGAGCGCGTCGGTCACGACGCCGGCCGCGCGCTCGACGTCCGACCGCCGGACGTACTCGCGCTGGCCGTGCGCGACCGGGCCGTCGTCATCCGCGAGCACGCCCGGCCCGAAGACGACGGTCGGCGCGTCCGCGGCGAAGTAGGAGCCTCGGTGGCGGCGCGAACGGCCGCGGGCCGCCAGCGCCCGCGGCCACGAGCGCGTCGACGACGGCGC
>NZ_WPCF01000098.1 GCF_009741975.1 Halobacterium sp. CBA1126
CGTCTCCCCGGAGGACGACGTCGTAGCCGGCGTCCGAGAGCGTCCTCCTCCCAGTAGTCGGCCTGCTCCTCGCCCCCAGCCGCTGTTGGCTCCCAGAGGCCGCGTTCGTCGGGCGCTCGCCCTCGGGGGATTGAGTTCGAGCAGCCCCGCGGGGTCGAGCGGGCGAGTCCCCGGGACTTCGGGGAACGGGCGAGTACGTCCACTCGTAGCCCTCGTTGCGGTGGGGACCCTCGTACGCGAAGAACGCCCCGAGGAACGGGATGCCTTGGCTCTCCGCGTACGCGGAGCCGGCGGTCACCAGGAGGCTGGAGAAGCTCCCCCAGATCATGTCGACCTGGTTGTTGCTCGTGATCTGGGTGAGGTTCTGCCGGACGACCTCGGGGTCGCTCTCGTCGTCCTGCACGATGAACTCGACGTCCTGGTCGAGCTGTTCGTCCATCATGGAGACGCCGAGCTCGTACCCGCGCTTGACGGCTTCGCCGAGCGAGGAGAACTGCCCGGACTCGGGCACCGTCGCGGCTATCGTGATGGTTTCGCTGCCGCCACCGCCCCCACCGAGGAGCGTGCAGCCGGAGAGGCCGGACATGCCGACCGCACCTGCGGCACCGAGTGTTTTGAGATACGTGCGCCTGCTCTGTGGGCTGTCACTGTCCACCATGCTATACCCACACCTACATCACTTACATCATAAAACATGCGGTAGATATCCGCATTCTGTCACTTATGCGTCGTTTTCGCGGCGGAACCGCTACTCGGTAGCGTGCGGCGACGCGAAATAAAGTGCGGACGCGGCCTCGCGGGTTACGACGACGGCTCGGCTTCCGCGTAGAAGTTCAGCGCGCGCAGCACCGGTTCGTCGGTGATGCCCAGCAGGATGGCCTCTTCGCCGTCCGGCTCGTGGTGGTGAATCTCGTCCGGCGGCACCACGAAGATGTCCTTCTCGCCCCACTCCAGGGCCTCGTCGCCGACGTGGGTGACGCCCTCGCCCTCGATGACGAAGTACACCTCCGTCGAGTTGTGGAAGTGGCGGTCGGTCGCCTCCTGGATGAGCTGGGCGCGGAACGACATCGTCGGCGTCACCGGCGCCTCGCCCGTCGCGGGGTTGACGTACGCCATGCTGTGCCCGTCGTACGGGTCGGGGTCGTCGTTGTCCGCGTGCTGGCGCAGCGACTCCAGCATCTCGTCCCAGCCGAAGCGGAACGGCGGCGTCGCCTCCCGGTCGCCCTCGAACGGCCCGGGGATGGAGCCGTCGTCGTCCTCGTTGGTCGGCCGGCCGCGGCCGTACTGGGAGTCCCAGTAGCCCTGGGACTTCGTCACCGGCTGGCGTTCGAGCTCGTGGTTCTCGAAGACGTGGGAGTTGTTCAGCGTGTCGAGGAACAGCGGCAGGTCGAGGATGTCCAGCCACGCCGCCGTCTCGTCGGAGTCGTTGACGTGGTCGTGCCACTCCCACTGCGGGGTCGTGATGAGGTCGTGGTCCCGCATCGGGAACTCCTCGCCCGCGACGACCGTCTTCATGTCCTCGTGGCCGTCGATGGTGAACCGAAGCGCGCTCGACGCGTGGCGGTGCGCGGGCGCGGTCTCGCCCGGCGAGACCGTCTGCACGCCCACGTAGATGGTGTTCGAGATGGCGTGGGGCGCGTTGATGGGGACGGCGACCCGCCGCTGGAAGCCCGGCGGCAGGTCCTCGATGGGGACGTCCTCCTCGATGCCGTCGATGGCGGCCTGGATGTCCTCCCACTTCCAGATGTTCGCCTCGATGTCGTCGAGGAGGTCGCCCATGTCGTTCTCGACTTCCCACAGCGGCACCAGGTCGTGTTCCTCGAGGAGCCCCCTCGTGTCTGCACTCATCTCTAGGAGGTCCTCAGTGTCTTGCGTTGCCATAGTGCTACATTAGCACAGAATTCTCATAAGTGTACTGGACCCGGCGCTCCGTGGCGACGAACGTGTTAGGCCGTCTCGGCGACCTGGTCCGCGAAGACGTCCTTCGAGCGGAACATCGAACGACAGTCCTCACAGACCATCGCCCCCTGGATGGCGTACTCCCAGAGCTTCCCGCCGCAGTCCAGACAGTCGAAGTGCGCTTCCACGAACGGGTCGGCCTCCGCATACGGGTTCGTGAACTCGGCCATGTCAGTACGTGGCGGGCCGAACAGCAAAAGCGTACCGTCCACGGAACCGACCGCGGGTTCAGTCCTCTGCGTACTCCTCGAACGCCTCGCGCAGGTCGTCGGGCAGCTCCATCGACCCGCCCCCGCCGTGGTGGGCGCAGACGCGCTGCTCGTAGCCCGAGAACGCCACCTCGCCGTCGCAGCGCGCCTCGTACTCGAAGCGCACGCTCCGCTCGCCCGGGTCCGGCGTGAGTTCGACGGTCACCTCGTCGCCGGCATCCACGGGGTTCTGGAACTCGAAATTCATCTCCACGAGCGGCAGCCCGAACCCGTGGTCCTGGGAGATCTCCCAGAACGGGAAGCCGAGCTCCTGCATGAACATGTCGGAGGTCTCGTGGAGCGCGTCCACGATGCGCGGGTAGTGCGCGATGCCGAACGGGTCCGTGTCCGAGAACCGCACCGTCCACGTGCGCTCGAAGCCCGCCATCACGCGTCACCCCCAAGCACGACCAGCGCGTCCAGCGCCACCGCGCCCTCGCTGGTCGCCAGCACGGGATTCACGTCCACCTCGGAGATGGCCTCGTGTTCGGCCACGAGGTCGCCGACCGCCGCCACCACGTCGGCGAGCGCGTCGACGTCCGCCGGGTCGCGGCCGCGGTACCCCTCCAGCAGTTCGATGGCGGTCAGCTCCTCGATGGCTTCGCGGGCCTCCGCCGCGTCGATGGGCGCGATGCGGTGGCTGGTGTCCTCGTAGACTTCCGTGAAGATGCCGCCGAGCCCCGTCAGCACGACCGGGCCGAACGACGGGTCCCGGAGCCCGCCGACGATGACCTCCGTGCCGGCGTCGACGTCCCGCGCTTCCTCCACGAGCACGTCGGCGTCGATGCGCGCGCGTCGGCCGCGTCGAAGATTTCGGCGGCCGCCTCGCGCACCGCGGCCGCCGAGTCGAGGCCGATCGCGACGCCAGCGCCGTCCGCCCACTCGCTCTTGTGCGTCACCGACGGCGAGGACACCTTCACGACCACGGGGAAGCCGATATCCTCGGCGGCGTCGACGGCCCCGTCCGAATCTGCGGCGACCGCGAACGCTGGCGTCTCGATGCCCGCGTCCGCGAGCAGCGACTTCGCCTCCGCCTCCGTCAGCGTGCTGCGGCCGTCCGCCTGCGCGGCCGCGATGGGGTCCTCAGACATCGGCGCTCACCTCCTCCTCGGCGGCCGCGTCGTCCAGCGTCGCGTACCGCGCGAGCGCCGCAGCGGCGTCCGCGCCGCGTTCCGGCGACGTGAACACGGGGACGTCGGCCTCGCGGAGCGCGGCGAGGTCGTCGGCCATCGACTCCGTCGGCCCCTCGGTGGCGAACAGGACGGGCTTGTCGACGCGCTCGGCGAGCCCGTCTAGCGTCTCCTCCGGGAAGCCCAGCGCCTCCTCGAACAGCTCGTAGACGAGCACCACGTCGACGTGTTCGTCCTCGGCCACGGCTTCGACGACCTCGCCGAACTCGGGCATCGGCCGCCCCGTGTCCACGGGGTTCTCCGCGTACGTGATGCCGGGGAGAATCTCGCCGACGCGGTCTTGCGTCCCCTCGGCGAGGTCGGGGAGCGTCGCGCCCGCCCGCTGGAGGCGGTCCGCGATGATGATGCCCGGGCCGGCCTGCGCGGTGACGACGCCGACGTTCGCGCCGTCCGGCTCGGGAGAGTTCGCGAGCGCCTGCCCGGCGTCGAACAGTTCGGTCGTGGACTCGACCGTGGGGACGCCGTACTGCGCGAACCCCGCGGTGTAGAGCGCGTGGTCCCCGGTGAGCGCGCCCGTGTGGAGCTCCGCGAAGTCCCCGACGTCGGCCTGCCCGACCTTGTACGCGAGGACGGGCGTGTCGGACTCGCGGCACGCCTCGAGGAGCGCGCGGCCGTCGTCTGTCCCCTCGACGTGGAGCACGATGCGTCCGTGTTCGGGTCCGAGTCGAAGTACGGAATCGCCTCCTCGAAGCCGACGTTCGCGCGGTTCCCGAGACCGACCATCGTCGCGATGCCGCGTCCCTCGCGGTGCGCGCTGAACGCCAGCTGGTGGGCGACCCCGCCGCTCTGCGCGAGAATCGTCACGCCGCCCGGGCGCAGGCGCTCGACGCCGCCGGCGAACGACGCGAGGAGGTTGTCCGCGGGCGCGACGAACCCGCTCGTGTTCGGGCCGAGCAGCGCCACGTCGTGCTCGTCGGCGGCCGCGACGACCGCCTCCTGTAGCTCCTCGCCCTCGTCGCCGGCCTCCGCGAACCCGCCGGCGTAGATGACCGCGCCGCCGACGCCGGCCTCGCCGCACTCCTCGACGACGTCCGGGACGACGCTGGCGGGAACCGCCAGCAGCGCGAGGTCGACGGTCGCGTCGATGTCCGTGACCGACGCCACGAACGGCTCGCCGAAGACCTCGCCCTCGCCGGACGGGTTCACCGGGTACACCTCGCCGTCGAACTCGACGGCGTTCGCCATCGCCTCGTAGCCGAGCTTCCCCTCAGTGTCGGTCGCCCCGACGACCGCGATGCGCTCGGGACGGAACAGGCGCTGTAAGTTCACGTCGCACAGTACACCGAATGCCACTAAAACGGTTTTCCCTCCGTCAATCGCTCCCGCCCGCGCTCACTCCGGGAGGACGGGGCCGTCCTCGACGACGCGGGTGGTCCCGGCGTACTCCTTCGCGAGTTCGGCGTACCGGTCGCCCGCGCCGGCCCAGAACTCCCCCTCCAGTTCCTGCTCGACCTCGGCCGGGGTCCCCACGGCGAGCACGCCGCCGGGAATCTCGGCATCTTCGGTGACCGTGCTGTTCGCGGCGACCACGCTTTCCGGCCCGATTTCCGCGTCGTCGAGGACGACCGCGCCGATGCCGACGACGCTGCGCTCGCCGACGGTCGCGTCGTGGACGACGGCGTTGTGGCCGACGGTCGCGCCGGCCTCAAGCACTGCGTGCTCGTGGAGGGTCGCGTTGTCCTGGACGTTCGCGCGCTCGCCGAGCACGATGCGGCCGTGGTCGCCGCGTAGCACCGCGCCCGGCCAGACGCTCGCCTCCGGTCCGATTTCGACGTCGCCGATGACGGTCGCGCGCTCGTCGACGTACGCCGACTCCGCGACCGTCGGCGTCACGCCGTCGTAAGCTCGAAGCATCGTCTCACCGAACGACGCCGCCGGGTACATGCTTTTGGGACGCTCGACCGGATGGGCTACATTTATGCGGGTGGGTAGGTAACGGCTACCAAGATGACCGTACTCGAAGGCGAGCACCTCACGAAGAACTTCGGCGGCATCGTCGCCGTCGACGACGTCTCCTTCTCCATCGAGAAGGGGGAGACCGTGGGCCTCATCGGACCGAACGGCGCCGGCAAGTCGACGCTGTTCCGGCTCATCTCCGGCGTCCAGGAGCCGACCGAGGGCACCGTCTACCTCGACGGCGACGACATCACGGGGCTCAGCCCGCACGAGATCTGTCACCGCGGGCTCGTCCGCACCCACCAGATCGTCCACCCGTTCGAGAACCTCACGCTCCTCGAGAACGCCGGCGTCGGCGCGGAGTTCGGCGGCCGGAACACCGGCGACCCCGAGGAACGGGCCCACGAGGCCCTGGAGTTCGTCGGGCTCGACCACATGGCCCAGACCACGCCGGACGAGCTCAGCGTCGGCGCGCTCAAGCGCCTCGAAATCGCTCGAGCGCTAGCGACCGACCCCGAGGTCCTCCTGTTCGACGAGGTCGCGGGCGGCCTCGACACCGAGGAGACGGAGGAGATCGTCGACCTCATCGGGGACATCGCGGACCGCGGGAAGACCGTCTTCCTCATCGACCACGTGATGCGTGCGCTGATGTCCGTCAGCGAGCGCGTGTTCGTCCTCGACAACGCGAGCCTCATCGCGACGGGCACGCCCGACGAGATTCAGAACAACCAGCGCGTCATCGAAGCGTACCTCGGCGAGGAGGCCGGCGACGCGGGCGGCGACGCCGCCGGCGCCGGCGCCGACTGACTACTCCGGCTTCCCGGCGAAGTTCACGAACGACTCGATCTTCTCGCTGGCGGCCTCCGTGACGCTCTCCCCGTGGTAGACGAGGCCGACGTCGAAGTCGTACGCGAGCAGCTTCTCCAGTGACGCGTCGGCCTCGTCCAGGTCCGCGGAGAAGTACCCCGTGGGGAGCACGTAGTACCCCTCCGGGAGTCCCCGGGCGTCCGCGCCGAACAGCGCGTCGCCGATGACGGCGACGCCGGCGTCCTCGTCCACGAGCGAGTGGTGTTCGGGCGTGTGCCCGGGCGTGTGGACGGCCGTGAACCGGCCGACGTCGTCGCCGTCACCGTAGCGGTGGTCCGGGTCGTGGCCGTCGACGTCGAGCCCCTCGGGGAGCCACGTCTCGAGGTCGTAGTGCTCCGCGAGCGCGGGGACGCCGCCGGCGTGGTCGCCGTCGCCGTGCGTGACGACGAGGCGTTCGGGTTCGACGCCGAGTTCGTCGAGGCCCGCGACGACCTCCTCGACGGTTCCTTCGAGGCCGGCGTCCACGAGCGTCGGGACGTCGCCGTCGAAGACGAACACCCGGTAGCGGCCGCCGTTGAACTCCCCGACCGTCACGTCGTACACGTCGGTGGCTGGCTCCGAAATCATCGCTTCGACGGTCGCACGCGGACGCCAAACATCTTCCGCCCCCACGCTTCCGCAAGACAGATTAGGGAGGTTTCCATCCGTCCGAGCACACGGTGTTCCAACGTGACGACTGACTCGACGTTCGCTGACGTCCTCCGCGGGGAGTTCGACCCCGCGTGGCTCTCGCTGCCGGTCGGCGCCGCGGCGGCGGCCGGCGTCTTCCTGTACGCGCCCGTCACCGCCGAGATGGCGACGATGCTCGCCATCACCGTCTTCGCCATCAGCCTCTGGGTCGGCTCGCCCGTCGCCCCGTGGCTCACCGGCCTGGTCGTCGTCGGACTGGTCGGCGTCGGGTTCTCGACGGACCTCGCGCTCACCGGCTTCCAGTCGGCGGCGACGTGGCTGGTCGTCCTCGGCATCCTGCTCGGCGAAGCCACCCGGCAGAGCGGGCTCGCCGGGGCCGTCGAACGCGCCGCGCTGCGCGCGCTCCCCGGGGACGGCACCTCGGACGCGACGACCACCTACCGAAACCTCCTGCTGGTGCTGTGTGCCGCCGCGCTCGGGTTCGTCGTGCTCGTGCCGTCGTCGCTCGTGCGCGTCCTCATCCTCGGTCCCATCCTCATCTCCGTCGGTAAGCGGTTCACGGAGCGCCGCGCCCGCGTCGGCCTCTTCCTCGGGCCGCTGTTCGTCACCTACTACGCGGGCACCGGCATCCTCACGGGGTCGCTCGCGAACATCATCATCACCGGCCTCGTGGAGGCGAACGCCGGCGTCTCCATCGGCTGGGTGGAGTGGGCGGTCTGGCTCGGTCCCGTGATGGCCGTCGGGCGCGGCGCCGTCATCACCGCCATCGCGTACTTCCTCTACCGGCCGCAGGACGCCGCCGCCATCGACACGGACGCGGGCGACGCCGCCGAGGAGACGCCCGCGTCGGCCCGGCGCATGATGGCGTTCCTGCTCGTCGGCGTCGCCATCTGGGCGACGGACTCCGTCCACGGCCTCCACCCGCTGTACGGCGCGCTCGTCGTCGCCGTCCTCGCGTTCACGCCGCGGGTCGGCGTCGTCGGCGCGGGCGCAGTCGAGGAGGCGAACTTCTCCATCGTGTTCTTCCTCGGCGCCATCTTCGCCATCGCCGCCGGCCTCCAGCAGACCGGGTTCTCGGACGTCGCCGCCGAGACCCTCCTCGCGTCGTTCCCGCAGGACGCGTCGCTGGCGGTCGCCCTCGGTTTCCTCGCCGTCGCATCGCTCGCGCTCACGTTCCTCATGGAGGGGCTGGCGGTCGCGAGCGTGCTGACGCCCGTCCTCGTCGCCTTCGCCGAGGGCGCCGGCCTCCCGCTCGTCCCCGTGGCGATGACCGAGGCGGTCGCGCTCAACGCGTACTTCTTCCCGTACCAGTCGGCGGTGCTGGTCGCCATCCTCGGCCTCGACGTCGTGGACACGATGGAACTCGTCAAGATGGCCACGCTGTGCTCGCTGGCGACGCTGCTCGTGTTGTTGCCGATTCAGATCGGCATCTTCGCGCTCGCGTTCTGAAACGGGGTTACGCTACTCGAAGTGCTCGTCGATGGCCTGCTGGCGCTGGACGGTGCCGGTGTCCGTGCGCGGCAGCGGCTCCTCGCGGATGACGTACTCCCGCGGGCGCTTGTAGTTCGCCAGCGAGTCGTGCTTGCGGCAGAACGCGTCTAGCTCTTCGGCGTCGACGTCGCCCTCGGCGACGACGATGGCGGTGACCTTGTTCCCCCACTCCTCGTCGTCGCGGCCGAACACGAGCGTCTCCGCGACTGCGGGGTGGCCGTCGATGGCGCGCTCGACCTCCGCGGGGTAGATGTTCTCGCCGCCGCTGATGAACATGTTGTCCACGCGGTCGGTGATGTAGAGGAAGCCGTCCTCGTCGACCTCCGCGACGTCGCGGGTGCGCAGCCACCCCTCGAAGAACGTCTTCTCCTCGGCCTCCGGGTTGTCGATGTAGCCGTCCGGGACGCCCGGGCCGCGGGCGATGATTTCGCCCTGCTCGCCGGGGTCGACCTCCGCCTCGGGGTCGGGGTGTTCGGTGACGGGCGCCGTCTCCACGACGCGGAGCTCCCACGAGAACGACTCCTTCCCGATGGTGCCGGGGTGGTCGTCCTGCACGGACGGGTGGGCGAACGTGAAGTTCGGGCCGCCCTCGGTCATCCCGTACGTGTTGTAGAGCTGTTCGGAGAGGTGTTCGGTCGTTCGCTCGATGAGTTCCTCGGTGACGATCGACCCGCCCGTGCGGATGTACGACAGCGAACTCGTGTCGTAGGCGCCGCCCTCGCTCGCCTGCACGTCGTTGAGCAGGGAGAGCTGCGTCGGCACGGCCAGCAGTCCGGTCGCGCCCTCCTCGTCTACGAACTCGAGGACTTCCTCGGGGTCGAAGCTCTCGTGTAACAGCGTGGTCGCGCCCGCCAGCCAGTGCGGGTACAGCCACGCGTCCGAGGTGACCATGTGGTACCACGGCGTCGTCACGACGGCGAGGTCGGTCTGGTCGATGCCGTGCTCCATGACGCCCTGGTAGGCGCCGGTCCACATCTGCTCGCCGTCGAACGCGACGGCCTTCGGCGCCGACGTGGTGCCGCTCGTGTAGAAGACGTTCGTCTTGCCGTCCCGCGGGAGGTGCTCGGGGAGCGTGGACGCGGCGGCGTCGCGGGCCTCCTCGTAGGACACCACGTCCGGGTGGTCGACGTCCGCGGACCCGGCGTGGAACCCGACGGAGAGGTCCGCGCCGTCGATGACGTCGACGGCGGTGTCGGCGTTGGCGTCGTCGAAGAGGAGCGCGTCGGCGCCCGCCGTCTCGACCATGTCGACGAGTTCGCCCGCCGACCCGCGGAACGACAGCTGGACCGTCGGCGAGCCGCGCTTGTGGCCGGCTATCATCGCGTCGGCGGCGGCCGGGCTGTTCAGCGCGAGCACCGCGACGGGCGCGTCCCCGACGGCGTCG
>NZ_WPCF01000141.1 GCF_009741975.1 Halobacterium sp. CBA1126
CGAGTGACTTAACTAGTACTTTTGCCGTCAAATCGACGGCAAAACCCCTACCGGGACTCGTAGACATACCCACGCGCATCCCGGGGGTTCGGCCGCCGCTCGACGAATCCGTCCTCCCGAAGCGTCGACAGACACTTCCCCACCGTCCGATCAGCGACCGGCACCGACTCGTTGATCTCCTTTCGGGGCACCGGCCCCTCCTCACGCACCACCTGCAGGACGAGAACGTCCGACGCCGACAACCCATCCTCATCCACGCTAGACCACCTCCCCGTTATC
The DNA here is from genome assembly GCF_009741975.1 of Halobacterium sp. CBA1126. Taxonomy (GTDB): domain Archaea; phylum Halobacteriota; class Halobacteria; order Halobacteriales; family Halobacteriaceae; genus Halobacterium. Next base: position 280 of record NZ_WPCF01000141.1, read on the forward strand.
GAAGTGTTCCACGTAGGGCGTCCCACACTCACAGACATCCACGCGACCCCGGTCCGTCGCGACGTCGACGCGACCACGAGGCGAGTCACAAGCAGGGCACGTCCCGGGAACCGGGCAGCCCGTGTGCTCGACTGCGTTCTCCGTGCCCGTGATGCGGTCGCCGCAGCCGACGCACTCGTAGACCGTATTCCCGAACCCACCCTCGCCCGGCTGGAACTCCAGCGAGTCCGGAACGTTCCGCGTCTCCGGCGTCATAGGTTGATGCCCTCCGCGGCCTTGTGACCCACGAGGTAGTCGTCGCGGCCGTGGAACGCTGTCCGGCCGCCGTACACCGTCATCCCGTCGCTCCCATACTGGGGGTCGAGGCGGCAGCACCGCGGACACCGGTACTCGGGGTTCGCGAGGTCCGCACCAAGGCAGACCGCGGGCAGCGAGTGGCGGGTGCAGCGCCGCCAGTCGTGCTCGCGTTCCACGGGGGTGTTGCGGAGGCGACGCCACGCGACTCGCAGGCTTTCGAGTGGCCCGAGGTTCGGGCTGTTATTCATCGTTACCCCCCAGTCACTCTCCTCGCGACCATCTCCGCGGTCGAAGTCCTCACTCGCCACTGGCCTCACCTCCGTCGGTCGCGGCGACCTCGTCGACGACGCCGTTCATCCACTCCATCTGCGGCCCCATCCCGCCCGCGGCCGTCGGCTCCTCTTGGAACGGGAACGACACCGAAAGGCCAGCCGGCGCATCGAGGCGGTCGAAGACGCCGCGCGCTTCGAGCTTCTCGCGGTACCGCTTGCCGACGCACACCTCAAGCTCGACGTCCCTCGGGTCCACGCCGTCGATGGCCTCGTGCAGCCAGCGCGTGAGGCCGTTGTAGACGGACAGCGCCCAGTGGTCGAGACGGTCCTCGACGGGCTCGCCGGACGGGAGGCGCTGGTCGGAGTCGACGGGGATGCCGCGGAGGTCCTTGGGCACGCGCTCGTAGTAGTCGATCTCCTCGTCGGGATGGAGGACGGCGTGCTCGGCCGAGAGGATGCGCCAGTCGTCACCGACGACCGACCCGTAGCGTTCCTTCACCGTCCAGTAGCCCCGAGCGTACAGGTCGCGCGCCGGCACCGGCTGGTCGACGTTGTGCTTGCTCCCGGAGCACCCCATGAGCGCGAGCCGGAGCGGGTCGCGGTCGCGGTACTCCCGGAGCGCCTCGGCCGCGTTGTGCGCGTAGCTCATCGCGTAGCTCGCGCCGGGGAGTGGCGGGTCGATGAACCCACGCTCGATGCTCGTGACCCGTTCGAGGGCGTCGGCGGTGTCGTCAGCCGCCGTCGCCAGCGCCGCCGGAAACACGTCGGGAACGTGGACGTCGGCGAGCACGTCCGACAGGAGCGCGTAGAGGTCGCGGTCGTCGGCTTCGACGACGATCTGGGACGCTCCCGAGACCGAAGCCCAGTGTCCTCGACGACTCGAAGCGAGCCGTCGGGACGCTCGCGCTCTATCGGCGTCGGAACGTGCGGGTCCTCACTCGCCATCGTTCTCAGCCTCCTTGAGTCGCTGTCCGCAGCTGCGGCAGACAGGAAGGTCCGCGTCGTAGTAGTCGACGATACGCGGCGTGCCGACGAACCCGCAGCCCTCGCACTCGTAGAACTCCTCTTCGGGAACGACGTCGTGGCGAAGGCAGTACGGACAGCCGATGCACTCCTCGGGGTTCGCGTCGAAGGTGTCCTCACACCAGATGCAGCGATAGGTTACACGGCCGACTTCCTCGCCGTCCTCAGTAGTGTTGTCACTCATAACGTGGTCACCGAATTGCCGTCGTCTCCGACTGCTTCGCCAAATCCGCCCCACACTCACTGCAGCGGTAGCAGACCTCGGACTCCCCACCACAACTGTCACAGCGGTACGTCGCCACTATCGACCACCCCGGTCTGCGGGAGTTCCACCGTCGCTGATGTCGCAGCCGCACCCATCACAGATCAGGCAGTCCCCGACCTGCGACTCGTCAAGATCCTCACGGTGCTCATCGTCGATGTCCACCGTGTACGCGCAGTCCGGGCAGTAGATCTGGGCCGGACTCGGGGCGTGGTCGATCACCGCCGCCGGCAGCCCGTCGTCGGTCATGCCGACTCACCTCCCTCGACGACGCCGTTGTACCAGTCTGCGTCAACCCACTCCAGGAAGCACACGTCACAGAAGTAGTACTCCGTGCCGTGCTCAAGGTCGTTGAATGACTCCGGCGTCGACTCTGGGAGCGGACTATACGCCACCATCCCCTCGGTCTCCGGCGCACATGCCGGACAGCCCAGCGAAGCGTCGGTCACACCTCACCACCCCGCTGTTTCGGCGCCGCCGCAAGCGGCGCCTGCTCCAACCGAGGGCCGAACGCAACCTGCTCGCCCGGCTCATCCACGCCGCCACTCCAGGCGAGCACCGCGTCCGCCCACCACCACTCCCGTCTCAGACGCTCGATGCCCGGCGGCCACACGAACGCGGCGCCGAGCTCCGTTTCGGCGTCGACAACATCCTCGGTCGCGACCTCGAGGGCAACATCGAACACTGCGCTGACGCCGTCGTCGCTGTCGGGGCTAAGCGAGAGTTCGTAGGTGGTGCCGTCGACGGTCGTCCAGGGGAGCGCTGCAAGAATGTCGCGATGCGTTCGCAGCGACCGCGTCGAGACATCCGCCGCCTCGGCGAGCGCCGCCTGATCGAGCGGCTCGTCGGTGGCGAGGAGTGCGTGGATGGCCTTCGACACCGTCGGCGCCCCACTCGGGAGGATGCGATCGGCGTCGAGCTGGGAGAGCGCGTACCGGAGATCCGCGGTGTTGACCCTGCGGCCCGGCGCCTTCGACTCTCCAGCGAGTTGGTGGAGCGCCTTGGCGGCATCATACGGCGTCCCCGTCAGCGCATCGAGGACGGAGACCGCCGTCCGGGTCAGGGAGAGGTCTTTGCCGGCGAGGACGTGCTGGGCGGCCGTCGCGACCCCAGACCGAGTGCTCCCCGACTGGACGGTAACCGGCACCTGGAACTCGGGCGCATCCTCGACGACCTCGCCCGGACGCTGAAGGGCGTCCTCAAGGTCCTCCTGGAAGGATTCGACGCCGGGACCAACCAGCGTGAACCCACCGATGAGACTGCCGTACGGGCCCTCAGCGTCGACGTCCGGATGGAGCGCAGCCCGCTGCTTGTCCTCGCGGGATTCGAGGAGCTGGCGGTACGCCGCGAAGTGCCCGTACCGGGACTGGATCGCAGCGCCGATAGAGAGCGTCCGGGCGAGATCCCCGCGGTCGCTGTCGTCGAACTGCCGGAACCGAGGGAGACGGACCTCCCGCGTGACGGTGATGCCGGCGACGTCGAGGAGGTGGACGATGCTGCCGGCGAGCCCGAGCGCACTCCGCAGAATCTCCCCGCGGAACCGATTCTCGTCGTCGTACTCGCCGTGGGAGAGCCTCCGCGTCAACTCCGCGAGGTCGCTCGCCCACTCCTGCAGCCGCTCAACGAGCACCCCTGAATCGTCCTCGGCCTCTGCGGTGACACCGCCGACGCAGCGGGCTTGCCGGAGGATGATGCCACCCGGGTCCGTGTCCTCGAGGACGTCCGGTGTGAGAGCTTGGGTCCAGGTGCGGTGGTCGGCTAACGCCAGCGCAGTACACACCCAGTACTGCAGGGGGTTGTCGTACTCCGCAGACACCACCAGGCGGTCGCGGTCGTGGTCGTAGCTCCAGCCGCGGCCACCGCGGTCGTCGCGGGGTTCCACGGGGTAATCCAGCAGGCCAACCCCGCCATCCGGGGCGGTCGCGGCGGCTGCAGCGTGCTCCCACCGCTGGAGGTAGGTAGTCTCGTGGTGGTCGGCCAGCCGACGCCCGCGGGGGCGGCCCTCACGTGCGGGCGGGGTTACACGGCTATCGGAAACGGAGTTTCCGGTCTCGCTAACGCCGCCAGTTACGGTCTCTTCGAGAGTGGCTTGCTGGCCGACGTCGGCGTCGAGCGCCTCGAGGACGCGGGTTCCTGCATTGAGGAGGTCGACGTGCGTCTGGTCGCCAGCCTGGTGGGTCGCAACGAGGCCGCACTCGGACAGCGTGGAGATGCACTGGCGGACGCGACTCTCGGAGACCTCGTAGCTCGCGTACAGCTCGTGGTACGACAAGGTCTCGGCGGGCTCCTCGGCGAGCTGGCGGAGGATCTGGACGGGGCGGCCGTCGGGGTCGAGGCTGGTGGCCGCGGTCTCGACGTCCTCCGTAGTGGGTGGTTGTGCGAGGGGTGCGATGTCGCTCCGGCTAACGGGGAGGTCGTCGCGGTGCTCGTGGTAGAGCTTGAGCTGGACTCTCCCTGAGGCGACGATGCGGACGTCGACGCCTTGGGCGAGTTCGGCGAGGTACCGGCAGATGGGGTCGCGTTGGCTGCGGCGGACGTTCGAGAGGAACTCGTCCTCGAGGCGCACGGTGACCGTCGGCGCCGGCTCGTCGTTGAGTGCGAGTAACCGTGGGACTGCGAGGGCGTCCTCGGCGTCGTGGCGTCCAGATGCGAGGCCGTGGAGCGTCCGGAGGAGCGACTGGACGGCCCCTTGTTTCAACTCCGCACGTGGGTACTCGCGGACGGCACTGACGACGGCGTCGGCGAGGAACTCCTGGTGGTGGGTGATGCCGGCGTCGAGGAGGGTGTCGCGGAACGCTAACGCAGTCTCCCCCGCGGCGGCGTCGTGGACGGTCGCGACGAGCGCGTCCTGCAGCCCGGGGGTCGTCGTGATCGTGCGGGCGACCTGCGTGGGCGTGGTGTCCTCGTCGAGGACGAGCGTGGTGGCGGGCGCGGCGGGCGTCTGCCGGGTGAGGGTGAGGCCCGGCGACGTCACGCCGAGACACCTCCGGTCGGCGCGGCCGCTGCAGGAGTTTGTATTGCAGGATGCGGTTCACGAACCCCGGGCTTAGAGGCCGAAAACGGAGTTCCAGACGGGCTGCTGCCCGTTTGGACTATGTAAGAACTTTGAGTAGTCCATCCTGGAT
>NZ_WPCF01000121.1 GCF_009741975.1 Halobacterium sp. CBA1126
GCGCCCGTGAGCAGACGAGGGGTCGCCTGCGGCGACCCCGCGCGCAAAAGTGCGTCTTTAGGGCCAGTCGTCCCGCACTTCGGCTTCGTCTTCGGGTTCGTCGTCGGTGTCGCTGGCGAGCTCCCAGTCGGCGGCGTCGGCGGCGTCCTCCAGCGGGAGGTACTCCCAGCCGACGTCCTCGGCGAGCTGGCGGTCCTCCTCGTTCGTGCCGACGAAGACGTGGCGTTCGGTGTCGAACTGACGTTTGACGGACTCCAGGCTCTCCTTCCGGCCTTTCGGTCCGGAGAAGAAGTCCTGGCGGATGCGGCGCTTCCGGGTGAAGTTGGTGACGACGTAGGTGGGTTCGTCGGAGACGACGCCGACGTACTCGGTCCACTGGCGCGCGCCCGCGAACGCGGTCCCGGGTTTCGCGAGTTCCTGGAGCGCGGACAGCTCGAACGCGAGGGTCATGTCCGTGCTCCCGCCGGATTGGCTCATGGCGGAACGTCGGGCGCGAACGGGAAAAACGGCTTCGGTCGCGGTGCGCTACTGGGCGATGTCGAGGCGGTAGTAGCCGGTGAACCGGACGACCTCGCCGTCCGCGAGGTCGTCGGCGACGTCCTCCGGGATCGTCACGCCGTCGCCGTCGACGGCGTTCGGGAGCGCCGCCTGCGCTCGGTCGTGTAGCTCGTCGTAGTCGCGGACCGTCTCCTCGACGGCCGCCGGGGCGGTCTCGGTTGCTTCCAGAATCGGGTTCATGTGCTCACCGGCAGTACCGTGTGCCGTGCCAACGTATGTCACGAAAGACCATAAGCATATCGGCAGGACTGGGCGTTCGGAACGGAGACGACAGAAATCGCGGGCGAACGGCCGATTCGGCGAGTCCTACTGCTCCTGCGGGATGGCGAGCTCGTCGATCTCGAAGTTCTCCTGGAGGAGGACGTCCTGCTGGTCGGCGACGACGGCCTCGTCCTTGATGAGCTGCTTGTACTTCGACTGCGGCGCGAGGTTCCCGATGAGCACGCCGCCGATGAGCTTGCCGTCCTTGAACGTCAGGCGGCGCCACTCCGTGTCGCTGTACTTGCGCTCGCAGGACTCGTCGCCCATCGTCGGGAAGCCGAAGGAGAGGAACGGGAAGTCGAAGTGCGTAATCGAATACGAGGACACCCAGCGGAACGGCTCGATGTCGACGTCGTGGCCGGCGTCGGCGAGCATCGTCTTCCCGGCGAGGGCGCCCTGCTGTTTTGCGGAGCCCCACGAGCCGTTCTGCGCGCGCTCGTCCATGATGGTGTCCCAGTACTGGGTGATGTCGCCCGCGGCGTAGACGTCGTCCACTTCGGTGCGCATGTACTCGTCGACGTGGACGCCGTTGTCGATGGTCGCCTCGGTGTCCTGGAGGATTTCGACGTTGAAGTCGAGGCCGATGGCGACGCCGACGAACTCCGACTCGTGGCGCTCGCCGTTCCCGTCGACGGTGGCGACGACTTCGCCGTCGTCGTTCGTCTCGAAGTGGTCCGCGCCGGACTCGAAGACGGGCTCGACGCCCTTCTCGCGGAGCCCCTCGTGGATGATCTCGGCGCCCTCCGCGCTGAGCGCGTACCGCCACCAGCGGTCGCCGCGCATCAGGTACTTCGCGTCGACGTCCTGCCCGCCGCAGATGGCCGCGAGGTCGATGCCGAGCAGGCCCGCGCCGACGACGACGCCGGTGTCGGCTTCCTCCGCGTGCTCGCGAATCTGGCGGGCGTCCTGGAACGTCCAGAAGTGGTGGACGCCCTCGGCGTCGGAGTTCTCGACGGGGAGCTGGTTCGGCGTGCCGCCCGCCGCGACCAGCAGTTTGTCGTAGCTAATCTCCTCGCCGTCGTGGGTCCGAATCGTGTGCGCGTCGGGGTCGACGCCCGTGACCAGCGTGTTCAACTCGAGGTCGATGTCCCGCTCGTCGTACCAGTCCGGCTCGTGGATGCTGATGGGGGCTTCCGGCAGCTTCCCCTTCGCGAACTCCTTGATGAGAATCCGGTTGTAGAGGGCCTCGCCCTCGTCCGTGACGACGGTGACGTCGGCGTCCGGCGCCGCCTCGCGGATGGCTTCGGCGGCGGAGCTGCCCGCGATGCCGTCGCCGATTATCACGTAGGACTCGCTCATGGTCGAACTGTGGCATCCCGGGTTAAAGTGGATTGCTATCTCTCCGGCGTCGGGAGAATATTGCGAGAACGCGGCGTCTGCGCCGAATTCCCGGGACGTGTCGGCCTCCCGACCGACGAGTAAGTCCGGCTTTCTCGCCCGCCTCGACCCCGCGAGTCCCGCGTAGGCTCGTCGTTGTCTCGCGTTGCCTGCGGGTTTCTGGCGTGGTGACGCACAACACGGCTCGAGTAGGCGAACCCGCAGAACCCGGTAAGTTCGGGTTAGAACGCCTCTCGAGTGAAAATTCGCGTGAACTATCGGCCGCCTTTATCTGCAATCCCGCCGATGGTTGAGCCGTCCCACTCGCCGGGACTGATACACGATGTACGACCCACAGACGCTCCAGCAGCCGCAGCTATCGGAACTCAACTACGCCGCCCAGCCCATCGCACAGCAGCCGCAGTTCGCCCAGCAGCCCGCGTACGCGAGCCAGCAGGCCCAGCAGCCGCAGTTCGAACAACGACAGCCGAACCAGCAGCAGCCGAATCAGCCGAACCAACAGCAGCCCCAGCCCGGGCAACAGCAGCTGAATCAGCAGCGGAACCAGCAGCAGCCGCAGTTCAGCCAGCAGCCGAGCCAACAGCAGCAGCCGCAGTTCAGTCAACAGCAGCCCCAGCTCGCGCAACAGCAGCCGAACCAGCAGCAGCCAATCCAGCAGTCCCAGTTCGGTCAGCAGCCGAGCCAGCAGAACCAGCAGCAGCCGAGCCAGCAGCAGTATCAGCAGCAGCCGAATCAGCAGCCGAATCAGCAGTCGCTCGCGAGCGGGGACGTGCAGGGGTCGATGCTCCAGCCGAGCTCGCAGCCCCAGCAGATTCCGCTCGGGTCCGCGCAGCACGGGCTCTCGGAGCGGATTCCCGTCCAGATCGGCCAGCAGGCGGTCCCGTGGGCGCCGACCCGGTCCCGGACCGCGAGCCAGCAGGTCGAGATGGTGGACACGCAGACCATCGCGGACGTGCTCGCTCGCCGCGTCGGACTGACGAGCCAGCAGCTCGCACAGGCGGTCCCGCGGCTCCGCCACGTGCTCGGCGACCAGCAGGGCGCGCCGACCCAGCAGTGGTCGAACGGCGACCAGTCCGGCGCCCAGCTGCCCCAGAGCCGATGACGCGGCGTCAGTCGTGGCCCGCGGCGGCGACGAACGGCGCGTTCGCCGACAGCTCGACGCCGACCGACCAGTCGACCGTCGGCTCCGGCGCCGCGCCGCAGGCCGCGGGCGGCGTCGACCGCTCCGCGGTGCCGTCCCGCGCCGAGGGCGCCGCCCAGCCGCCGTCTGCGGCCGCCGTCCCGCTGGTCGACGTCGTGGAGTCGCCGGACGAGCTCGTCGTGCGCGTCGACGTGCCCGGCTTCCAGAAGGACCAGATCGAGATTCAGGCCGACGCCAACCGGCTGTACGTCAGCGCCGACCGCTCGCGCGCCGACGACGACCGCGACAGCGACGAGCGCGCGCTGCTGACCGAGCGGCCGCTCCGCGTGGAGCGCGTCGTCCCGCTGCCGATGCAGATTCACCCCGACCAGGTGACCGCGACCCACGACGACGGCGTCTGTGAAATCGTCGTGCCGAAAGACGAGACGGAGCGGCGCCACGAGGTCGGCTTCCAGTAGCCGCCCTCGCGGGCCACTCGTTTTCTGCGCGCGACCCGACCCCGAGAAATCCGAAACCGCCTTAGTAGTGTAGTGTTAACGGATGCCAACGGCAGCCGCGGACGCCGCGGCCGCACCCCGTTAGCTAATGACTACTGTCAAATACAGGCTCGTTTCGGAGCTCGCGCGCGCCGGCGACCAGTTCGACGTCCCCGAGGGTGCGACGCCCGTCGTCGAGCCCAGCGCCCGGCGCGGGTTCGTCCGAGTCACCTACCTGAAGCCCGTGGAGTCCATCGCCATCGAGGACGACGCCCGCCCGGAGTACGTCGCGTGAGCCGTCGGGACGTTCTTTAGGCCCGCGTCCGTACGCGAGGACGTGAAACTCCACCAGAACGCCAAACACTTCGCGTCCCGGAAGGCGCTGGAGCTGCCGGGCGTGCGCTCGGTCGCCAAGAAGGGGCTGGTCGACCTCCACGTCCGCATCTTCTCCGGGAAGGCCGACGAGGCCCGCCGCGAGGAGCGCCGCGACCACCTCGAGGACTTCTTCGACGCGACGATGGACATGTACCTCGCCGCGCTCCAGGCGGGGTTCTCGGAGGCCGAAGCCCGCGAGACCACGCACATCGTGGCGAACTTCGACTTCTACAACCACGGCTGGGCGGAGATGATGGAGTTCCCGCCGAGCGAGCTCGCCGACCACTACGAGCGCTACCAGTCGTTCTTCGACGCCCACGGCGTCAGCGTCGACGACCCGCTCGGGGAGTTCCGGCCCGCGGACGGCGTCGCCGACGCCCCGGCGACCCCGGACCGCCTCGACGACGCGGACTTCGAGCACGCCGAAGCCGGCTACGCCGACGACGTCTACGTCGAGACCGAGGACGGCGACGTCCAGCGCGGCGACGTCGAGGAACCCGACGACGTCGACCCGTCGAAGAGCCCCGGCACGTAGCGACCGCTACTTCTCGCCGGCAATCCGGTCCGCGCACTCGTACCCGGCGACGATGCCGCCGTTCAGCGACCGCTCGGGGTACTGGGCGCGGGAGGCCATCCCCGCGTAGTAGACGCCCTCGGCGACCTCGCTGTCGAGGTGGTAGGGAATCACCATGTCGAGGTAGCCGCGCTCGTAGACGGGCGCCGTCCGGGGGTTGCGCGCGGTCGAAACCCAGTTGACGTGCGAGCGGTCGAACTCGGGGAAGAGGTCCGCGATGCCGTCGAGCCAGTGGGCTTCGACCTCGTCGTCGGTCATCTGCCAGACCGGGTCTTCGGGGCTCTGGACGTACTTCGGGACGTACAGCAGGTGTTCGCCGCCGTAGCGCTCGGGAGAGACGAAGTTCGTGTGTTCGATGAGCGCGCCGAACGGCGCGTCGTCGGCGATGTTCAGCCAGTACGTGTCGGTGAGCTGGCGGTCCATGCTGACGATGGAGCAGACGGTCCCCTGGAACGTGATCTCGCACTCGTAGCCGGTGAGCGCCTCGAGGACGTTCGGCATCGCGGCGACGACGACGGCGTCCGCGTCGACGGTCTCGACGTTCGTGAAGCCGTCCTCGCCGGGGTCGCTGTGTTCGACGGTCACGGTCCGGAGTTCGCCGTCGGCGGTGCCGACGTTGGTCACGCGCGCGTTCGTGTCGATGTGCTCGCGGCCGACGTCTTCGACGAGCGCGTCGTTCAGTCGGCCGAACCCGCCGTCGAGGTAGCCCAGCGGCTCGCCGCGGAGGAGGTCCCGCTCCCCGCGGAACTTGATGCGGCCGAGCAGCCACGCCGCGGAGACGTCCTCCATCCGCTCGCCGAACTTCGCTTCGAGGAGCGGTTCGAAGAACGTCTCGTAGACGTTCCGCGTCGTGTGCTCGATGCAGAACTCCTTGACGGGGACGTCCTCGAACTCCTCGAGGTCGTCGTACGTGTCGAAGGAGGGGATGCCGCCGCGCACGTCCACGTCGAGGGTGAGCATCCCGAGCCGGAACTTGTCGTAGAGGCTCCAGTGCGGGAACGCCAGAATCTCCCACGGCTTGTCCATCGGGTGGACGGTGCCGTCGACGTAGTAGGCGTTCTTCCCGATGGGCCACTCGAGGTCCTCGCGCAGGCCGAGGTCGTCGAGCAGCTCCACGATGGTCTCCTCGCTCGCGGAGAGGTGGTGGTAGAACGTCTCGATGGGGTCGCCGGCCGTCTCCGTGGTCGCCGCGAGGCCGCCGACCTGCCCGGAGGCCTCGAAGACGCGGACGTCGCGGCCGTGGCCCTGGAGCCGGCGCGCGGCCGCGAGGCCCGCGATGCCGCCCCCGACGATGGCAATCATGCTCGCAGGTGCGGGGCGACGCCGGGTCAACGTTGCGGTCGCCCGATGGGAGTCCGCTACGCTTTTGCGCGGCCCCCGGCAACGGACGGGCATGGTAACCGTCCGCGCGCCGGCGACGAGTGCGAACCTCGGCAGCGGCTTCGACGTCTTCGGGGTGGCGCTCGACCGACCCGCGGACGTCGTCCACGTCGAACGCGCCGCCGAGACGACCATCGAAGTGACCGGGATGGGCGCGGGCTTCATCCCCGAGGAGCCGATGGACAACACGGCCGGCGTCGTCGCCGCGGAGCTCGGCGCACCGGCGCACATCAGCATCGACAAGGGCGTCCGCCCCTCGTCCGGACTGGGGTCGTCCGCGGCCAGCGCCGCCGGCGCTGCGGTCGCGCTCGCGGAGCTGTACGACCGCGACCTCACCGACCGCGAACTCGTCCGGGTCGCCGCCGAGGGCGAGGCCGCGGTCTCCGGGGACGCCCACGCGGACAACGTCGCGCCCGCCATCCTCGGCGGGTTCACGGTCGTCCGCGACGACGGCATCGAACGGGTCGCCGCCGACCTCTCGCTGGTCGTCTGCCTCCCGGACATCGTCGTCTCAACGCGGGACGCCCGCGGCGTCGTCCCCGAGACCGCGTCCATCGAGGACGTCGTCGACACCGTGGGGTCGGCGGCCACGCTCTCCATCGGGATGTGCCGCAACGACCCCGTGCGGGTCGGCCGCGGCCTCGAAGAGCACCTCGTCACGCCCGCCCGCGCGAAGCTCATCGACGGCTACGACGCCGCCTGCGAGGCCGCCCGCGAGGCCGGCG
>NZ_WPCF01000130.1 GCF_009741975.1 Halobacterium sp. CBA1126
ACCTCGTGACCGTCCTCGGACTCCCGGTCCTACTGCTGGTCTTGTGGTACTTCAAATTCCTTTACGGCGTCTTCAGCGGTCCAATCGAGGGTGAGGGTTACGGCGAGTGACATCCTCCCAGACCGACCTTGGCTGGGCAACACGAACAGGTATACATTCGATAGGTCTCACCCGCGAGCGTCCGTTCAAACTAGGCAGCTCCGACGAGGCAGTATTCGGTGAGGTACGAGAGACTCCGTGAGAAGTGACTGGCTGATTCAGTCGTCCTCGACGTAATCGTCCTCGTCAGTAACGACGTCGTGCTTACCGTACATTAGTGGGCTTTAGTTCAGGCAACGTCGCCTCTTGATGAGCGCGTCGAGTGCGTCTGAGTCGATCGGTCCTGCTGATGGCGGCTCTATCTGACCGCTCCGGTGGTTTCTACCCCCTCAGGCACTGGAAAGCTGGGAATCGGGTTCTCGAGTTTGTGCATCGGAGTTTAGACGAGGAACTAGATGTCGGCGTCGGCCATCTCTTGGAGGGTGGTCGCCACGCTGACGCCCGTGGTGACGCCGTCGTAGAAGTCGTCCTCGTTGTAGTCCAGCAGGTCGATAGTCATCTTCGTTCCTTGCGGATGGACGCTTAGAACCAACAGCGGCTACCCATTCGACTGTATTCGTCACTTTGACGATTACTCGATTCCGGTTAGCCCGGCCGCCGTGAGCAGCGACAGTGATGTCCACACAGCAAGTGAGAACACACTCGCGGCCGGGGATGCGGCTCGGACCGTCATCGTTACGGCCGGCTCAACAGCATAGGTCAGCACGAGTCCGCGATACGCGCTTAGCGGACCTGCCGCAAGCGCCCCACCCAGTCCACGTTCGACGATCCAACCTCGTCCAACCCCGGCAATCACGACGAGGTCGAATCCGACGACGACCACGAGCAACAAGCCGACCGCTGACACGAGTCCACGACGAGCAGACCGCGCTACTGACGAAATTAACAGCGTGATAGCGAGGACGACACCCGCAAACACCATCGTCAACGTGACGAACCGCGCGTAGTACACCGGGGAGTCTAACCCTCCGGATTGCGCAAGCACGTTCTGCGTGCCGCCCGACAGTGGAACGACGAACACCGCTGCCAACAGTGTCACGACGATAATACCGAGTGCGACTGCGAGTCGACCACAGTAGACGCCAAGTCCGTACCGAATTGGCGTTACCGGAAATGTATCGAGGACCTTCAGCTCCCCCCGCAGCCGGTCGCCGAGAATCGCACGATACCCGAGTGCAACCACCAGCACCGGCACCAGGACCTCGACCGGCGTGAGTAACGCGAGTACGAGCGGTACATAGCCTGCTTGCCCGCCGAGGATCGCAATCGCCACGACCAGGGCGAAGAATCCGAGGGCTAGCAACCAAACCGACCGGGACCGTACAAGTGCCCGCAACTCTCGCTCGAAAATAGCGGTGAACTGCCGGGTGGCGTCACTCACTGCGATCACCCCCCTTGGATGTAACCGTGCGGCCCCGGACCGCTGTCTCGAAGGCGTCCGCTAGGGTGTCCGTCTCCGTGTCTGCACGCACTGCGTCCGGAGACCCAGCCGAAACGATATCGCCATCAGACACCACGAGTAGGTAATCGGCGTCGGCCGCGCGCGACAGGTCGTGGGTCGTCAGCACGACGGCCTGGTCGCGCTCGGTCAACCCGGAAATCACATCGTATACGTGCCGAGTCATCTCTGGATCGAGGCCGCTTGTTGGTTCATCAAGCACAACCAGTTCGGGTGATCCTAGTAGACTGACCGCGATGCCAAGGAGACGACGCATCCCTCCAGAGAGTGCATCCGTACGACGATCAGCCGCGGCTTCGAGTCCGACGCGTGCGAGGGCGGCATCGACGTCGGTCTCGCCCGCGAGCAACGCCGCGTAGAACGCCACCGTCTCGTGGACCGTCGCCGACGGCTGAAACCGTGGGTCTTGCGGGAGATACCCGACAGGCCGTTCGCCGCTGGCGTGGAGTGTGATTTCACCAGCAGTCGGTGTGTCTACGCCGGTAATGAGTTCCGCCAGCGTCGTCTTCCCGGATCCATTCGGCCCGATAATCGCCGTCACCCTGTTATCGGGTATCGAAAACGAGACCTCTTCGAGGACGTCGACATCGCCGAACGATTTCGAGATATCCGTAGCCTCGACGACAGCCGACGCTGCCGCAGGGGTGTTTTCGTCGCTCGTGGCGACACGTTCACCCATTCGTGTGGCAGTTTACTGGCCACTCGAAAAAGTGTACTGACCCACCACTCTTTGTCACGCCCCCCATAACGTCTGATATGGAGTTCTGGCACGTGGCTGCTGCTGGCGTGCTCGTCCTTGCAGCCGTCCTCGGGCCGTTCGCTATGAGCGGTGGTAGTCAGCAGGTAACCGCTGTTCCGATGGAGGATACGAAGTCCACGGGGGTCCCGGAAAGCGTCGTTGTCCGCGCTCACGAGTCGACGCTTGCGCTGCCGACCGGGCAGGTCGCGTTCTCCCAATTCAAATTCGCCGTCGGTTACTACGGTCTCACGTCGATGGTTGCGGGACTACAGGAGAGTACGGAACGGGAATTCGGGCGGCCGATGGCTGTGTACGTCTCGGATTTCACCGGAACTGGCGTCTACGTTGGAGATGATGGGCTCCTTCGAACACCGATGGACGCAGATCCTGGGTGGGTGCCAGCTAGGACAGCCTACTTTGTCGTTGGCAGTAATGCCAGTATTCCAACGCGGAATCAGACACTGGTACCGTTCTCGAATCGGAGTGACGCCATCGAGTTCACCCGACAGTACGGTGGACGGCTGGAACGGTGGGACGCGGTCCAACAGTTAGATGTCGGCGTTGCGGGGCGTTCCGCGTCGGAATGGCAGCGCTTCAGTGAGACGCGAAGCGAGCGTGCTGACCGGACGGCAGCTCGTGCGCGGTCGCTTCTCGATCGGCCAGTTACGGCGACGGTCGAACCAAACGAATCGCTGACCGCAGCGGTTCAGACTGCGCCACCGAACACAACGATTCGGCTGGCAAGCGGGAACTATTCCGTCTCCGACATCACGGTAGACAAGCCCCTGACGATTCGTGGCGACGGCGCCAACCGAACGCGCATTATTGGTGACAGAAATCGCAGCGTCGTTTACGTGAACACGTCGCGCGTTGCAATCGCCGACCTCTCACTGACTGGCATCGGGACGGTACGGACCCGCGATCGCGCGAACATTACGAGCGTGCCCGTGCAGAACGAGTCGTTCCGGGAACAGTACTGGGCGACGCACGGCTACGGCGACGCCGGACTCGTCTTTAATCGGTCCGCGAGGTCGCTCGTCAGGGACGTCCGGATGCAGACACGCGCAAATGGCGTCATCGCACGGAATAGCCCGAACCTCACGGTCTCGAACCTTACGGTTGTGGGAACGAAAGATTGGGAGGACGGGTTCCTTGGCGTCTCCATTCTTGGTGCACCCGCCCTCGTGCAGAACTCGACGTTCTACGGTGGGAAAGTCGGTGTCTTCGCCCACGACACCCAGTCGTTCACCGTCCGAGACTCTTCGATGGAGGGAATGATGATTGGCGTGTTCAGTGTGTTCGCTCAGGGCGCGTTTGCTGCTGATAACGACGTCGAGGACACGTATGTCGGCGTCTATATTCACGACCGGTCGAATCGGAACGTCGTCACGAGAAACGCTGTCAAGAACAGCAGAAACGGTGTTCTTGTGTCCGGCCGGTCAAGCTATGTTGCCGAAAATGTACTGACACATAACCATCACGGAATCGTCGTGCAAGGGCAGTATGCAGTCTACGAGGAAAATGTCGCGGCGTTCAACCGTGTGGGCATTCGGGCGCTGTCGCTATTCCCGACGAACCACGTCACCGATAACGACATCGCGTATAATCGCCAGTACGCCGACACGGCCCGCTTCAACGTGTTACATGTCTGGCAAGGGAACTACTGGCGGGGTGCTCCCGGTGTAGATACTGACGGTGACGGCTCACTTTCGCGAGCCTTCCGCCCCACAGGACCAGTCGGAATGGTCGCAGACGGTGGGACTGGAGCCCCGACGTTGGCTCGATCCCCCACCCTCAAACTGCTCCGTCAGCTACAGCAGACGATTCCCGGGGTCCGATTTGGCGGCGTCGTGGACGTATCTCCACGAGCAAGGCCAGGCCATCCAACGCTGTTGGAGCAACTCGCAGATACCCAACGTCCGCCGGGACAGTTCGACGACGAGGACGAATGGGACTTCACATTTTAAACAATCTGTGACGAGTTCGACCACTGGCAGCGCGAATACGAGAAGCGGCGTGGTGATCTGCAAGGACACGGTACACGGTGGGCGCACGAGAATATGCAGGCTATCGGCCGTGAACCGCCTCGGGGTCAAGCCCCCGGGGCATTCGCCTCGACAGCCTGTGAAGAGGAAAGCCGATTCAAACTGACGCTTCACCGGATGGCGAACGGGGTAGTAGCTGAATCTCGTGATTACACAAGGAGCTGGATGTCGGCGTCGGCCATGTCTTGGAGCGCGGTTGCCGCGCCGACGCCTGTGGTGACGCCGTCGTAGAAGTCGTCTTCGTCGTAGTCCATGAGGTCGATGGTCATCTGGCAGGCCTGGAACTCCACGCCCATGTCGAGGCTCGTCTCGATGAGTTCCTCGATGGTCGCGGTGTCGTTGTCCGCGATTTTCTTCTCCATCATCTTCGTCGTCACGCGGTCCATCCCGGGGAGCGCGGCGACGGCGTTCGGGACGGGCATGTTGGGGTTGCCGACGGAGCTGAGTTTGAGGTTCTTCGAGCGCTCCTCGTGGAGGATGTCCAGCCCCCAGAACGTGTGGAAGACGGTCACGTCGTAGCCGAACGCGGCGGCGGTACTGGCGAGGATGAGCGGCGGGTACGCCATGTCCAGCGTCCCCTTCGTCGCGATGATGCTCATCTTCTTGCCGTCGTCGTCGCTGGTGGCTTCGGCGAGGGCGTCCTCGAGTTCGTCGACGCGCGCGGCCAGCTCCGCACGGGAGGGCGCGTCGTCGGCGGGCGCGTCGGGTGTGTCCGTGCTCATCGTTACTCCGTCTTGCGGACGTAGTGTTTGTACACGTCGTCGCCTTCCTCTTGGTCGACGAGCTCGACGCCCGCGGTTCCGGACGCCCAGCCGTCGATGTCGCTCATGCTTCCGGGGTCGGTCGCCAGCACTTCGAGGACCTCACCTTCCGCGAGGTCGTCGATGGCGGACTTCGTCTGCACTACTGGCATGGGGCACGATGCGCCTTTGACGTCGAGCGTCTCCGTGATGTCGAATTCAGCACTCATTGGTTATCTGCTCCGTGAGTCTGTATTGGAGCTATCGCACAATACCCCCTGCCCAAGTAAAAGATTGTCGATTCTTGTGGACACTACCAACTACTCTAATCCCTAATTAAGGCGAAGAATCGAGTATACTGCCTATACAAGTGGTATAATCCGCCCTCAGCGGAATCGAGCTCATTATAGTATTGTCCTAAAGTGGAATTACTATCCAAATGCTTTTGTGCGACCACCCAGTAGAAGCGACTGCACAACATGAACGCTGACGACTTCCCGACTCCGGACGTCGACGTGGACTCCGTCGACCCGGAGACACTGAAGGACCGCATCGACGCCGACGAGGACGTCACGCTCCTCGACGCGCGCATGCAATCGGACTACGAGGAGTGGCGTATCGACGGCGAGAACGTCACGTCGATCAACGTCCCGTACTTCGAGTTCCTCGAGGACGACATCGACGACGACGTCCTCGCCGAAATCCCCGACGACCGCGAAGTGACCGTCCTGTGTGCGAAGGGCGGCGCCAGCGAGTTCGTCGCGGGTACGCTCGCCGAGCGCGGCTACGACGTGAACCACCTCGAGGACGGGATGAACGGCTGGGCAAGCATCTACGAGGCCGTCGAAATCGACCGCTACGACGGGCGCCGGCACCCTGCTGCAGTACCAGCGCCCCTCC
>NZ_WPCF01000089.1 GCF_009741975.1 Halobacterium sp. CBA1126
TTGGCATCTCATTATTGCTCCTATGGTTTAGCCACGAGTTCGCAAACTCGCAATTACGCGTCGAAAATCTGCTTGGGCCGCCTCGTCGTCGATGCGAGACGCAGCCAATTCAGCTCGTCCAGTGATGACGTTCACCTCGTTCCGAACGTTGTGACGGAGGATGCGATTCAGCACGTTCACCATCTCGGACCGCTCTTCGAGACTCGCATTCGATGCTTCAAGCTCAGTCTGTGTTTCGCGGATCTCCTCGATGCGCTGCTGGAGGGCATCCCGTGTCGAGGCTATCGTCCGGTTGAGGTCGCCGAACTCGTCCGGCCGGTCGGTATCGAACTCCACGTCGTACTGACCATCTTCGATCTGCTCTGCCCGGTCGGTTAGCCGAGAGAGCGCGCCGGTCACATCTCGGCCGAGAACGCCGACGACACCCACGAGCGCAAGCAGAGTGAACGCTGCAATTCCACCGATCCATCGAAGGGCTTGCTGGGTTATGACGTACGCTTCACTGGCTGGTGCGTGTTCGATGACGACCCAGTCGGTGTTCGGAACCGCAGCATACGCTGCGACGTACTCTCCCTCTGTCTCAGGCTGGGTCTCGTAGGCTGGTGACTCGGTAAACCCAGAGTCCCCCCGCAGGCCACTGCTGACTGCCGGTGCACGACGATTTCCATCGCGGTATTGGGTGAGCGTCGCGGCTGCATCATCACTGAACACGACCGTCCCGTTGGAATTGACCACTCGCGTAAAGCCGCCGTCGACGGGATGTTCGAAGCGATCGAAGATAGTCGCGGTGTCGACTTCGACGACAAGTAACTGCTCCGGGGTCCGGCGAATTGGGGAAATAAATCCGATAACCGTCTCGTCTTGTACTGCGTAGGGGCCGGTCACTTGCACGTCGTCGAAATCCTGGAAGGCAAACCGTTCAGTCCAGCCGAGTTCCTCGATGGGTTGCGACTTCATGTCTTCATCAGAACTGACCGCAACAGTCTGGTTCCGCCGATCGATTACGTATGCTCGAACGATCTCAGTATCAGATCTGCCTCCTCGCTGTGCCTGTAAATACTCTCGAACCTCGGTGCGGTCGCCATCCTCGAAGACCGGATGTTCGGAGAGGAGCTGAGTGACGAGTCGGTTCTTGCCACACCATTCCCGCAATTCGTCCGCTTCGGTCTCGGCAGCCGCGGTCATCGACTGTTCGACGTTCTCCTCCAGCAATCCCCCCACCTGTACATATAGGCCGACTGTGCCGATACTGATGATCAGGAAGACAACGAGGAGCGCAGTAGTAAGTTTCCGCCGGAACGACGACCGCACAACATCGACGACCGTTCCCAGAACTGGGAGGGATGACAGGGATCTACGCATCGTCGAGTACCTCAGTCTCTAAAAACTGTGTTGCGACCGTGAACGGATGGTCTCCATCGAGGAGGACCCGGCTGTTGAGGCCTCGTATTGTCGACTTATCGAGTGCTGAAACCACAGGGGAGAGCCTCTCGAAAATCTCCGGATGTTCGTTTATGAGCGGTGCATACGCTGTTGGGGCCGGTTGGTAGGGAAGAAAGTAGTCACGGTCGTCCTCGAGGACTGTAACCGACGACCGGTTGAGCTGCGGGTCCGTCGCAAATCCACTTGCAATCTGCACGCGATCCTGTTCGAGTAGTTCGTACGTCAACCCGATCGACGTTACGATGAATGGCTCACCGTTCGCAGTCTCGATTTCATAATATGAAGCGAGTCCACGCCACCCATCCTGCCGGTGAAAGAATTCCTCGTTGACGGCAACACCCGGCGAATCACCGCCGTTTCGGATATGGGCTGCCAAGTCGCTGATGGTCGTTACGTCGGCCCGTTCTGCCCATCGAGCGTCGGCAGCGATGACGTACTCGTTCGAGAACGGTGCTGGGTCAGCCAACTGGAGCCGCTGGGAATCAGCGTCCGCTTGAACCCGCTCAAAGAGTGACTCTGGGTCGGTAATCCGTCTTTCGTGGCGAGGTGGGAGCTGCAGCCACGCCGTACCCGTGTACTCCCAGTACAGGTGTTGATCTCCCGCTGCTGTTGCCTCCCAGTTCGATAGCGAGTTTCCTGCCCCAATTTCATCGACGGCACGAATCCAATCGATTCTCCGTAGCCGTTCGTAGGCGAGGTAGCCGAGAATCTTCTGCTCAGTGAACGGCTTCGACCCGATTCGAACGGTTACTGACTCTGTGTCGGGTTGCTGGTTGCTGGCGCAGCCACCCAGGAGTGCGGCAGCACCCACGCCGCCGACGCGACCGGCCCGCCCGAGATACTGCCGGCGTGTGAGTGCTATATAAAAATATCTGTACCGGCGAATGACATTATAATTATGGGGATTACTTATTTACCTTCTGAAACGAATGTGAAACGCCGACTAATCCTGTGTAGATGCCGTAATGGCGATACTACTGGTCATATGTTGGAGGGGAGATATCCTATTGATGGCTCACTGAGTCAATTAACACTGCGATGGCTAATGACAGTATTACCGGTATATATGACGGCTGTTAATTCTATAACCGCCGTGCTCGGCACTTAGCCCCGCGCTAATGGCGAGAATTGCGGTCACCGGACCGTCATACCTGCACGAGTACGTTGCCGAAGAGGATACTGAATTACGGGTTCAGCTAATGTGATTCATCAGTAGCCTACTCCGTAGTATGAGGACACGCAAATCCAGAGTCGATCCCCACCAGTTCATCGCGCACCTGCTTCATTTCCGGTATCGAGAAGTGACGATGACGCTCGCGACGCTCGCGGTTTTCACGAGCTCGATCGTCTTTTTCCCGGGATGGGGGAACGTTATGAAAGGTATTCAGTCGGATGTTTCGACCGAGTTATTCCTGCTATTTGCTGTCGTCGCTATCGTCGCAGGTGTCGTGAAAGGGATGATCGGATTCGGATATGCACTCATTACGACGCCTATCTTCGCCTCTGTTATTGACCCGACGCTCGCGGTGGTCGTTCTCGCAATCCCGCCCTGGATGATCAATATGTTCCAGATTGGCGAGACCAAGACTGGAATCTCATTTGTCCGTCAAGAATGGATCCTCGTCTTACTGGCGATTGCGGGATCAATCACTGGCGTCTACGTCCTTGCACAGTACACCGCTGGACCGATTGTGCCGTTCCTCATCGGCGTAATCATCTTCGCATACGTCGTTTTCCAAGTCGTTCAGAACTTTGTGACAATCGAAGAAGCACACCACCCAGTCGCACTCAGTACTGCTGGCTTTCTTGAGGGATTCCTGCTCGCAGCATCCAACCTCGGCCCACTACTCCCGGCGTATTTCCATACGTTCGAGCGTGACACCGAGCGCTATATCGGCGGGCTCTCCATGGTTTTGGGGATCATCTTCACGGTCCGCATTCTTCAGATGGCTCTTTTCACAGATCTCATGACTACGTACCGGCTCTGGCTCGGGTCCGTGATTGCGGTCATCACGATTGTGGGGCTTCTCCTCGGAACCTATCTGCGGCGGCTCGAAGTCGACGAGCAGAAATTCAACTGGTTCGTCATCACCCTGCTGTTCGTCATCTCGCTCAACATCTTCCGGAATACGATTCCGAAACTATTCTAGCGCGTTAGGGTTTGATATACGCATATCCCTCGTTCTGGAGGCGCGTTAACTCGCCAACGCCAGACGACACGAGTTCGACGCCTCCGATGAGATCGTCTTCTGAGATATCGGCGCCTTCGATCGTATTGCTGTATTGCTTGACTGTCACGCCACGGTCGATCAAATCCATGATTTGCTCGCGCTGCTGTGATATCGATTTCAGGAGTTCCAACCGCTGCTATTTGCAATAAGCACGACAGCTTCGGCATCGATGGTTTCGCCGTTCTAGAGATTTGCAATATTCCCGACGGCACGGGCGTGAAATTCCGACTCGTCGTTCGAGTGATGAAACGACCGCTCTCATTTGCGTCGCTGTTCCCGGAGATCCTCTGCTCGGAGTTCGCCTTTCGCATGCCATGTCCGCGGCCGACACCCGATGATAATGGCGGTAAGGTAGAAGAGTCCAACAGTAACAAGAATAACGACACCCGAAATCATGCCGATTGCTGCACTCTCCACCCACGGTTCGGGAGAGAATGCGGTAATACGGACAAGCCACGCAGCAAGCAGCACTCCAAATAGTGGCAGGTACACGCGTCGGAGGCGGTGAGCGATTGCCTCTTCGGCGCTGATTTTGATGGTCGGCGTACGATAATCTTCGCTGAGCTTTGCTCGCCAGTCTGGATCAACGACGCCGGCTGAAGGGTCGAGTCCGTACGCCCAGACGTTCTCCTGGAGAATCCGAACCCGAGTACGCCAGATTTCGTATCCACGATAGCGACGCGCCTCGATCACAAGGAAGACCGAGAGCGTCGCCACGCCGATGAGGAGGATGTAATGTGGATTGTTCGGACTTGAAAACGCCCATGTGATGATTGCGGCCATGACGATGACCGCCCAGTTTGTTGTCCGGTCGAGTCGCTCGCGCCAGAGCTTCATCCGATGAATCTCGCCGCGATACAGGTGCGCCATCGCGGAACTGGGCCCCATCTCCTCGTCTAGTAACCCTTCCCCGATATTCCGATACTCGGGGTCAGTTGGGTCGACATCCTCAGAGGCGGGACCCGTCATGGATAGCACGTAGAAGTGAGCATATTACTGTTCGGCTGTCGTGCGATTAGGCGTCTGAGAGTTCGCTGAGGACACGTTCGAATCGCTCCCGAACCTCCGCTGCAACCGAGTCCAGTTCAGGGTTATCAACCACGGAAAGCATAACCTTCGGGTCGACTGCGCTCACGCCGATTTCGCCCTCGTCCGTCTCATACACGACGACGTTACAGGGCAGAAGCGTCCCTAACTGGAGTTCTTCTTCGAGGGCCTGCTGCGCAAGCGGGGGATTGCAGGCGCCAAGAATTCGATACTGGCGGAAGTCTTCGTCTAGTTTCTTCTTGAGCGTCTGTTGGACGTCGATATCACAGAGAACCCCAAACCCCTCCTCTGACAGTGCATTCGTCGTCCGTTCGACGACGTTATCGAATTCACCGTCGACACGCTTGTCCAGAGTATAGGACATACTACTCAATTTAGCTACCTCGCTATTAGGTATTGTGTCCGGGGTTCACCAGAGACGGACCGTACTCGGGGCGGTGACTCAACCGGAAGCTGGCCAAAAAACGAGTTCCAGCCACGTTCACCAACAGTTGAGCCGGATTTGCATTAGATGAGAAGCTGGATGTCAGCGTCAGCCATATCCTGAATCGCGGTGGCGGCGCCGACACCAGTCGTCACACCGTCGTAGAAGTCGTCCTCGTCGTAGTCCATGAGGTCGATGGTCATCTGGCAGGCCTGGAACTCCACGCCCATGTCGAGAGACGTGTCAATAAGTTCCTCGATGGTCGCCGTATCGTTGTCGTCGATCTTCTTCTCCATCATCCTCGTCGTCACACGGTCCATCCCAGGAAGCGCAGCGACGGCATTCGGGACCGGCATGTTCGGGTTGCCGACCGAACTCAACTGTAGGTTCTTGGAGCGCTCTTCGTGGAGGATGTCGAGTCCCCAGAACGTGTGGAAGACTGTGACCTCGTAGCCGAACGCGGCTGCCGTACTCGCGAGGATGAGCGGCGGGTATGCCATGTCCAGTGTACCCTTCGTCGCGATAATCGACATCTTCGGGTCACTATCGTCCTCCGTCGCCGCGGCGAGTTCAGTCTCCAACTCGTCGATGCGGGCGGCGAGTTCCGCACGGGAGGGTACGTCCTCACCTTGTGGTTGTGACGTATTCGTACTCATCGTTAGAACGTGAACACCTGATCGGCGTTCTCGACTTCATCGAGGAACGTAGCCGCACCCGCGAACTTGGTCGTGACAGTCTCATCGATGGCGTCCTGGTCCCATTCGAGCATGTCGAGGGTCGTCGTGCACGCGACTGTCGTGACGAGATCGCCACCATCAGCCACCAGTGCGTCGAGGAGGTCGTACGGGTTTGGCATCCCCTCCTCGAGCAGTGGCTCAATCTCCGAGAGGTCGTTCTCACCTTCGAGGAGATGGGTGAGTCCATCGAAGGTGAAGTAGACGAGAACCTCGGTGTCGGAGGCGAGCGCCGTGTGGCCGAGGTTCATCGCCATCGCGAGGCTCTTCGGGCTGTCGTTGTCGACGATGATTCCGATTTTCTCCATTGGTTTACTCCGTCTTGCGCACGTAGTGCGTGTACACGTCGTCGCCCTCCTGCTGGTCGACGAGTTCGACGCCATCGGTCGTGTCCGCCCAGCCGCCGAGATCGCTCATGCTCCCCGGGTCGGTCGCGAGGACCTCGAGGATCTCGCCTTCGGCGAGCTGGTCGATGTTCTGCTTCGTCTTGACAACGGGCATCGGACAGTTTTTCGCCTTTCACGTCGAGAGTTTCAGTGGCTTCGTACTGTGTCATGGTAGTGACTTCACTCCCCAATATTGGGTGGAGTTAGAAAAGGATGTCGATAGTAATTCCCTTAGCCCACAACACACTACCTTCTGTCCAAGTATAACTCCCCTCAGTAGCCCTAATAGTGGTTTTTGACCACTAGAGTATTGTACTATAGTTGAACTACTATACAAAGCCTTATTTGCGAGCAGTCGATAGAGGGGACTGACGATGACCGAAGCGGAAGATCGCGAAGTGGACGAAACGGTCGCATCAACCACGCCTGCAGAGCTGAAGCAACGCATCGATAGCGGCGAGAACGTGTTCATCCTCGACGCACGCTCCGAAAGCGACTTCGAGGAATGGCACATAGACGGCGAGAACGTCGACGTCGTCAACTACCCATACTTCGAGCTGCTCGACGAGATCCCGGAGGACCTCCACGAACAGCTCCCCGACGACCGCCGGATCACCGTGCTCTGTGCGAAGGGCGGGTCGAGCGAACTCGTCGCGGACAACCTCGAGGACGCCGGCTACGACGTCGACCACCTCGAACGCGGCATGAAGGGCTGGGCGCGCATCTACGAGTACCAGGAACTCGACGTGGACGTCGACGCCACGGTCGCCCAGTACCGCCGTCCCTCCAGCGGCTGTCTCGCCTACCTCGTCGCCTCGGACGGCGAAGCGGCGGTCGTCGACCCGCTCCGTGCATTCACCGACGAGTACGAACAGGACGCGCGAGCCCTAGGCGCAGACATCGTGTACGCGCTCGACACGCACATCCACGCCGACCACATCTCGGGCGTCCGCGACCTCGCCACGGAGACGGACGCAACGGCCGTCCTCCCCGCGGCCGCCGCCGAGCGCGGTGTCGACTACGACCTGGCCTACGAGACAGTCACCGACGGCGACACACTCTCCGTCGGCGACGTCGAAATCGAGACCATCGCCACGCCCGGACACACGACCGGGATGACCGCGTACAAGGTCGGCGACGTACTGTTCACAGGGGACGGCCTGTTCACCGAGAGCGTCGCGCGCCCCGACCTCGAAGACCCGGAGGCGGCCAAGGACGCGGCCCGCACGCTCTACGAGAGCCTCCAGGAACAGATCCTTCCCCTCCCCGACGAAACGGTCGTCGCACCGGCACACTTCAGCGACGCGGCGACGCCGAACGACGACGGCACCTACACCGCGGAACTCGGCGACCTGGTCGAGCGGATGGACGCGCTCACCATGGACGAAGACGAGTTCGTCGAGTTCATCGTTTCGGACATGCCGCCGCAGCCGGCGAATTACGAGGACATCATCGCGACGAACCTCGGCCAGCAGTCTCCCGACGACGAGGAAGCCTTCGAGCTGGAGCTCGGCCCGAACAACTGCGCCGCGAGCGAAGAGGCGATGACTAACTAACGATGGAGCCACTTCTCGCACCGCTCGTGCTCGAGACGCCCTTCCCCCGCGGGATACTGCCGTACCTCGTCGGCGGCCTCCTCGTCGGCCTCGGCGCGGCAGTCATCTACCTCGCGACGGGCATCATCGCGGGCGCGAGCACGTTCCTCGAATCCACGCTGTCGTACGTCTCCGACGTCGAGCGGTTCAACCGCTTCAAGTATATCCAGTCGCGCGGCTGGCGGGTCGTGTTCACACTCGGTATCGTCAGTGGCGCAGCTCTCTGGGGGCTCGTCCTCGCGCCCGATCCAACGATCTGGACGACTGACGTCCAGTGGTGGCGGCTGCTCGGCGGCGGCGTCCTTGTCGGCATCGGCACCCGCCTCGGGAAGGGCTGTACGTCTGGCCACGGCGTCTGTGGCGTCGGCTCCCTCTCGAACACGTCGCTCGTGAACGTCGCGACGTTCATGGCGTTCGCCATCGGAACCGCGCAACTCGTCCAAGCACTGGGGGTGAGCCCATGAGCGACGAGACGCGAAGCCCGTGGTTCCTCCCAGTCATCTACGTCGGGGGGCTGATATTCGGCCTCGGCCTCGCCGTCAGCGGCATGGCTCGTCCAGAAGTCGTGCTGGACTTCCTCCAGTTCGACGACTTTGGACTTGTCTTCGTGATGGGCGGGGCCGCCGTCGTCACCGGCATCACGTTCGCCGTCGCAACGCGCTACCTCGATCGTGCGCCGCTCACAGCGAGCGAGTACACGCGCCGCGTGAAGGAGTTCGACCGCAACGTCGTCGTCGGGGGCGTGGTCTTCGGCGTCGGCTGGGGACTCTCAGGAATCTGTCCTGGCGCCGCCTACGCGAGCTTCGGCGTCGGGAACTATCCGATCCTCTGGGCCATCGGCGGGATGTTCCTCGGCGCGTACGCACAGGGATACGTCCGCTCGCTGACGGGCAGCGAGGAGGGAACCTAATCATGCCATCACAGCTCACAGACACCGCCGTCCGGCAACAGTATTGTACGGTAACTGGGTTTAGAAACAAGAACATGGAGGTCGCGTGAGATGTTCGGACTCGAGAACTTGAGTGGTTCCGCGCAGGCTGTCGCCACCGTCGGGGTCGTCCTCGCGGAAGCCTTCGCGCTGTACCTGGCGTACGGCCTGCTCAGTAACACGGTCGGAGCGACCGTCATCGATGCCCTCGGAGGTGACTAACCGTGGCGATCCTCGGTCTGAGCCTTACGATGGTCGCGGTATTCGTCGGATTCGGCCTACTCATCGGAACCCTGTTCGGGTTCTTCGGGATGGGCGGGTCGTTCCTCGTCACACCTGCACTACTCGTGATGGGCTATCCATCGACAGTCGCCGTCGGAAGCGGACTCGCGTTCGTGTTCGGAACGAGCGTCATCGGCGCGCTCCGCCACCGCGACCACGGCCAGGTCGACTACAAACTCGCAGCGATCATGACCGTCGCGATGACCATCGGCATCGAGGGCGGGAAGAGCGTCGTGTTCTTCCTCGAAGCCACCGGGATGGCCGACCTCATCATCAACGTCGCCTACGTCGGTCTGCTCGCCGCTGTGGGGCTGCTCACGCTCCGGGACGCGTGGTCCGACGACGACGATACCGAGACGAGTAGCGACCTTGCGGACCGCGTCCAATCGATTCACATCCCACCGATGGTGACGTTACGCGGCGGCGTCCGCGTCTCGGGGACGATTATTTTCGCCGTGGGGCTCGTCATCGGCGTCCTCTCGGGCTTCCTCGGCGTCGGCGGCGGGTTTCTCCTCATGCCGGCGATGATGTACGGGCTCGGGGTTCCTGCTGCAATCGCCGTAGGAACTGACATCCTCCAGATCACGATCTCGGGGGCGTTCGGGGCGTTCACCTATGCCCAGTCGGGCTCGGTCGCGCTGCCCGTCGTCGCGTTCCTGCTCGTCGGGAGCGCGCTCGGGGCTCGCGTCGGGGCGGGTGCGACGAACCTCGTCGACGAGGACGAGATCAAGGGCTACTTCGCGGCGATGCTGCTCGCGGGGAGTCTCGCCGTCGCGTCGAACAAACTCGGGACGGTCTACGGGATCGACCTGCTCAACACGCTGAGCACGGTGCTCATCTTCGGCGCGGCGCTGCTCGTCAGTGGCGCCGTCGTCCTCGCCGCCGTCTGCCGGCTCCGGAACGACCGGACCGGGACGTGGTGCCGGCTCACCACGTCGTAGGTCGGTACAGTATTGTGCCGACTATGCAAACACTTTTGAGGCTCTAACACCTACACTCCGTTAGTAATGGCTGAATCAATGAGTGAGATGCTCCGGCGGGACATGCAGTGTGAGGGACTGCTGGAGTGTTTCCACGACCTCAAGACGATCGACAAGGACATCTTCCAGCTGCTTCAGGACCGCCAGGAACCACTCACCGTCGACGAAATCGCAGAACAGGTCGACCGTGAACGGTCGACCGCGTACCGGAGCGTCCAGCGGCTGCTCCAGGCGGGCTTCATCCAGAAGGAACAGGTGAACTACGAGCAGGGTGGCTACTACCACGTCTACCATCCGCGTGACGCCGACGAGGTCACCAACGAGATGCAGCGGACGCTCAACGACTGGTACGCGAAAATGGGGCAGCTCATCGGTGAGTTCGAAGAGAAGTACGGAAACGAATCGCAACCCGCAGCACCCGCTGAGAGTTAACGCAGCGTTCCTCAGCTAGAGTATCGCCCTAAATTGGCGACAGTCCGTGACGGCGTGCAAACCGACCTCGCCACTGGAGCGTCTCACTCCCCCGGCTATCGGACGATTTTTCGGATACGCTCTTGCGTAGCACATT
>NZ_WPCF01000202.1 GCF_009741975.1 Halobacterium sp. CBA1126
TCGGCGTTCAACGGAGCATCCCAAGAGAATTCTCTATCTCCGTCACTTGTGTCTATTGAAAAAGTATTATCTGCCCGTAGATACAGAAAAAATTTCATGACTCTTGACCGTGGCTCAGAGTGGAGTCAATGGGATTTACACGTTCATACACCGCTCTCGTTTGAATCTTAGTTATGGCATTACTTCCGAACGCTCTTGCGTAGCACATTGTTGATTTCAGAGCGTTGCTTTGATAGCGTGTTTGAGAGCGTCTCGACCGGGTTTCCGAAACAGTTCCCGACGTAGTTGGAACGCTCTGAGATACTGCGTCAACTTGTCTTTCGAGACCCCTCGATGGGGCGAGAGCCACCGTCGCGTCAGCGACGCGTGGCTCTCGCAGGTGTTGACGTGAACTTCCTCATCGGCGTATTCGCCGTCGCCGTGGACGACGTATTTGCGGTCGAATGCGTCGTCCTCGTCGAGCGGTTCGTACGCCCGAAAGCCGTCGGTATAGACCGTGAGCGACTCCTCTGTGCGGTCAGCAAGCAGGAGTCGAATCGTCGATTCGTCGGCGGCTTTCGCTGGAACCACGTACCGCTGTCCGGTCCCGCGATCAGCGATTATGAACACGGGTGGCTTGTCGCCGCTATACGAACCACGCCCGCGCGTGGACAGGCCACGCGAGCGCGACTCCTGGTCGCGCTCGCGGCCTTTCTTCCCCGCGTTGACGTAGACCTCGTCGATTTCGACCGGGCCGACGAGATCGAGGGAAGGCGCATCGAGCGCGCTGGCGAAGCGCTCGATGCGCCGGTGGATCGTCTTGTGTGTCACCTCGATTTCGCACTGTAGTTGGCGGAGACTCGTGTTAAACCGGAGGAACGCGTAAATCGAGAACAGCCACCGCCGGAGCGCAATTTTCGAGTGAGCGAAGATTGTGCCAGTCTTGTCGTTGAACGTGCGGTCGCAATTCTTACACAGATACCGTTGAAACTCTCTGTAGCTGCCGTTTCTGACCGTCCGGTCAGAACGGCAGCGAGGACAGGTAACACCGTCACGCCAGCGAACCTGCGCCAACAGGTCCGCTGCGACCGATTCCGACCCAAACACATCTAGCGGAATCATTCGTGTCGGGCACCGCTGCCGCGGTGCCCTTGTCCTCTTCGACTCCACAGCGACCGCTCAGCAGTATCAACAATCTCCTACGCAAGAGCGAAAAGAACTATTTTGCTGGAGTTGGTTTGCTGAATTCGCTCCCTTTCGACTATCTCATCCGGACGAAGGTCGATACTCATATTGTCACCTACAAGTTCAAAGAAACCCAAGTCCCACATCTCTCCGAAGGTGACAAGTGGTTCAACCAAATCTGGAAGCGAGCCGCCCGACTCAACTGCTATGGGGAGGAGTTCGAGGAGCTGCGCGAACGACTTGGTGGGATTGAGCCGGCGACGGAGATAGATGAAC
>NZ_WPCF01000017.1 GCF_009741975.1 Halobacterium sp. CBA1126
GAGGCGGCGCTGGCGGCGGCGGCCGACGACCTCGCCGCGGAGGTGGCGACGTATGCGTGAGGCGTCCGCCGACGGCCCCGCGTTCGCGCTGCGACGAGAACGACCGCCCCTCCGTGGGTGAATACACATCGTACTTACAACGAATCTGGTTCCGGTCGGTCGCTCGTTCTCGGCGGCTTCGCGCCGTTAGCCGCTCCTGCAGTTAGTGATGTTTGTTTGACAAGTCCGATTAGCTTAAGTGCCATCAGTGAGAACGTGGGAGTGCTATGAGCACATGTCCCGAATGCGGGTCCGACGTGGCCCTGCACGACGACCTCGAAGTCGGCGAAATCGTCGACTGCGACACCTGTGGCACCGAACTGGAAGTCGTCGACACCGCCCCGCCGGTCCTCGATCGAGCGCCCGAGCTCTCCGAGGACTGGGGGGAGTAAGTTGCGCGTCGGCATCCTGTACTCCCGGATCCGGAAGGACGAGAAACTGCTGCTCGGGGAGCTCCGCGAGCGCGGCCACGACGTCGAGAAGATCGACGTGCGCAAGCACGGCTTCGGCCTCGACGACAGCGACGCCGCCATCGCGGACTGCGACCTCGTGGTCGACCGCTGTCTGGCGACCAGCCGCAGCAAGTACGCCACGGAGTTCTGCCGGCACTACGACGTCCCCGTCGTGAACAGCCCCGAGACCGCGGCCGTCTGCGCGGACAAAGTGCGGACGAGCCTCGCGCTCGACGACGCGGGACTCCCCACGCCCGACACCACGGTCGCGTTCACCACCGAGAGCGCGCTGGAGGCCGTCGAGGCGTACGGCTACCCCTGCGTGCTGAAGCCCGTCGTGGGCTCGTGGGGCCGCCTGATGGCGAAACTGGACTCGCGGAACGCCGCCGAGGCGGTCCTCGAGCACAAGGCGACGCTCGGGCACTACGAGCACAAGGTGTTCTACGTGCAGGACTTCGTGGAGAAGCCCGGCCGGGACATCCGCGTGCTCGCGACCGACGGCGAGCCCGTCGCCGCGATGACGCGCTCGGGCGACCACTGGCTGACCAACGCCGCGAAGGGCGCCGAGACCGACTCCTTCGAGGTCGACGAGGAGGTCGCCGGGCTCGTCGAGACCGCCAGCGACGCGGTCGGCGGCGGCCTGCTCGGCGTCGACCTGATGGAGACCGGCGACGGCTACACCGTCCACGAGGTCAACCACACCGTCGAGTTCAAGGCGCTGAACGAGGCCAGCGACGTCGACGTGCCCGGCACGGTCGTCGACTGGCTGGAGGACCGCGCGGCCGCCGAAGTCGGGGTGACGCCCTGATGGCCGGCACGACGACCGCGTCCGTCGTCGGCGCGAGCGGGTTCGCGGGCGGCGAGCTCCTGCGGCTGCTCGCCGGCCACCCCGAGTTCGAGGTGGCGCAGGCGACCAGCCGCGAGTACGCGAACAAGACCGTCGGCAGCGTCCACCCGAACCTCCGCGACCTCGGCGTGCGGTTCACGCCGCCGTCGGACCTCGAGGCCGTCGACGTGCTGTTCGCGGCGGCGCCCCACGGCGTCGCGATGGACCACCTCGAGGAGTGGCGGGCCGTCGCGGACACCGTGGTCGACCTGAGCGCGGACTTCCGGCTGGACAGCGAAGCCCAGTACGAGGAGTGGTACGACGGCCACAGCGCGCCCGAGCACATCGACGACGCGGTGTACGCGCTCCCGGAGCTCTCCCGGGACGACCTCTACGGCGCGGACCTAATTGCGGGGGGCGGCTGCAACGCCACCGCGACGATTCTCGGCCTGCTCCCGCTGCACGAGGCCGGCCTCCTCGAGGACGCCCACGTCGTCGTGGACGTGAAGGTCGGCTCCTCGGAGGGCGGCGCGGGCGGCGGCCCCGCCTCCTCGCACCCCGAGCGCTCGGGCGTCGTGCGCCCGTACGCGCCCACGGGCCACCGCCACGAGGCAGAAATCGAGCAGGAGCTCGGCCTCTCGGTGTCGTTCACGGCGCACGCCGTCGACATGGTGCGCGGCGCGAGCGCGACATGCCACGTGTTCCCCGACGAGACGCCTTCGACAGGCGACCTCTGGACGGCGTACCGGGAGACGTACGAGGACGAGCCGTTCGTCGACATCGTCGCGGGCGGCGGCGGCGTCTACCGCTACCCCGAGCCGAAGGCCGTCGCCGGCACGAACGGCGCGGAGGTCGGCTTCGAGCTGGACGAGGACAACGACCGCGTCGTCGCGTTCTCGGCCATCGACAACATGATGAAAGGCTCCGCGGGGCAGGCCGTCCACGCGGCGAACCTCGCGCTCGGCTTCGGGGAGACCACGGGCCTCGACCAGCTCGGGTTGCACCCGGTGGGGAGTCCATGACCGTCGTCGTGAAAATCGGCGGCGCGCGCGCCGTCGACCCGGCGGGCGCGGTGACCGACGTCGCGCACCTCACGGTGAACGACGAGGACGTCGTGGTCGTCCACGGCGGGTCGACCGCCGTCGACGACGCGCTCGACAGGATGGGCAAGGAGCCCGACTACGTGGAGTCGCCGTCGGGCGTCACCGGCCGGTTCACGGACGCGGAGACGATGGAGATCTTCGAGATGGCGATGGGGAAGGTCAACACCGACCTCGTCGCGGCGTTCGAGAACGCGGGCGTGCCCGCCGTCGGGCTGAACGGCGTCGACGGGAAGCTCCTGTCGGGGCCGCGGAAGTCCGCGGTGCGCGTCGTCGAGGACGGCAAGAAGAAGATCCGCCGCGGCGAGCACTCCGGCACCATCGAGGACGTCAACACCGACCTGCTGGCGGCCCAGCTGGACGCGGGCTACGTGCCCGTCGTCTCGGTGCCGATGTTCGCGCGCGAGAGCGAGGACGGCGAGGAGTGGACGCCCGTGAACGCGGACGCGGACCGCGCGGCCGCCGCGGTGGCTGGCGCGCTGGACGCGACGCTGGTCGTCCTGACGGACGTCGAGGGCGTCTACGCGGACCCCGACGACCCCGAGTCGCTCATCGAGGAGGTGCTGACGCCCGAAGACCTCGACGGCGCGAAGGACGCCGCCGAGGGGTTCATGACGAAGAAGGTGCTGGCGGCGACGGAAGCGCTGGAGGGCGGCGCGGAGTCGGTCGTGGTGTCGGACGCGAACCGCCGCGACCCCATCGTCGCCGCGCTCGAGGGCGCTGGGACGCGCTTCAGCCCGGAGGCCCTGCCATGAGCGGGTTCGTCTTCGGCGAGAAGCCCATCCAGATCGAGTCCGGCGAGGGCCCGTTCGTCTACGACGACGGCGGGACCGAGTACCTCGACATGGGCGCGTCGTACGCGTGCGCGCCCGTCGGCCACTGCCACCCCGACGTGGTCGAGGCCGTCGAGTCGCAGGCCAGCGATTTGCTGTTCGTGCAGGGCTCGTACCCCACGGGGACCCGGACCGCGCTGTACGACCGGCTCGCGGACGTCGCGCCCGGCGACCTCTCGAACGTCTGGCTCTGCAACTCCGGGACGGAGGCCAACGAGGCGGCGCTGAAGTTCGCGCGCCACGCGACCGGCCGCGAGAAGGTCGTCGCGGCGAAGCGCGCGTTCCACGGCCGCACGCTCGGGTCGCTGGCGGCGACGTGGAAGCAGAAGTACCGCGAGGGGTTCGCGGTCCCCGAGAACGTCGAGTTCGTCGACTACGGGGACGGCGAGGCGCTCGCGGACGCCGTCGACGACGAGACGGCGGCCGTCGTCCTCGAGCCGATTCAGGGCGAGGGCGGCGTCCACCCCGCGCCCGAGGGGTACCTGCAGGCCGCACGCGACGCCTGCGACGAGACCGGCGCGGCGCTGATTTTCGACGAGATTCAGACCGGCCTCGGCCGCACGGGCACGCTGTGGGCGTGCGAGCAGGCCGGCGTCGCCCCGGACGCGCTCACCGTCGCGAAGGGACTGGGCAGCGGCCTCCCAATCGGCGCGACGCTGGTCGCTGACTGGCTCGCCGAGGACAGCGGCGACCACGGGTCGACGTTCTCCGGCGGCCCCGTCCCGTGCGCCGCGGCGCTCGCGACCCTCGACGTGCTCGAGGACGAGGACCTCGCGGCGAACGCGGCGAGCGTCGGCGACCACCTCCGGGCCGAGCTCTCGGCGCTCGACGTGCGCGACGTGCGCGGCGAGGGGCTGATGGTCGGCGTCGAGGTGAAACGGGGGGCGAACCGGGCGCTGAAGTCGCTCGCGCTGAACCACGGGATTCTCGCGCTCCCCGCCGGCCGCACGGTAGTCCGGCTGCTACCGCCGCTAACTGTCACGGAGTCCCACGCCGACCGCGTGGTGGACGCGCTCGCCGAGGAGCTATGACCCCGCGGGAGCTGCTCGAAGCGCTCGTCTCGACCCCCTCCGTTTCGGGTGCGGAGGCCGAGGCCGCGGGCGTGCTCGTCGACTACTTCGAGCGCCACGGCCGCGAGGCGTACACCGACGACGCGGGCAACGTCCGCGCGCCCGCCGACGACAGCGTGCTCCTCACGAGCCACGTCGACACCGTCCCCGGCCACATCGACGTGCGCGTCGAAGATGGCGAACTCTGGGGCCGGGGCAGCGTGGACGCGACCGGGCCGCTGGCCGCGATGGCCGCGGCGAGCGTCGAGACCGGCGCCTCGTTCGCGGGCGCGTCGAGGAGGAGACCACCTCCGCCGGCGCGCGCCACCTCGTCGAGGACCGCGCGGAGCCCGACGCCGTCGTGAACGGCGAACCCTCCGGCTGGGACGCGCTCACGCTGGGCTACCGGGGGGCTCGTCGCGGGCACCTACGAGGTCGCCACCGAGAGCGGCCACTCCTCGCGGCCCGAACCGAACGCCGTCCAGCTCGCGACCGCGTGGACCGAGCGCGTGCGGGCGGCGTTCCCCGACGACGACACCGTCTTCGAGTCGGTGACCGTCAAGCCCGTCTCCTTCGACGGCGGCCTCGCGGAGGACGGAACGGCCGTCGAGGCGACCGTGGAGATGCAGTTCCGGCTGCCGCCCGGCACCACCACCGAGGACGTCCACGAGACCGTCGCGGACTGCACCACGCACGGGTCGGTGACGTGGACGGAGTCGATTCCGCCCGTGATGGCGAGCCCGCGGACGCCCGTTGCCGGCGCGCTCCGCGCGGGCATCCGGGAGGCCGGCGGCGACCCAACGCACCTCCGGAAGACCGGGACGAGCGACGCGAACATCTACGCCGGCGCGTGGGACTGCCCGGTCGCCACCTACGGCCCCG
Source organism: Halobacterium sp. CBA1126 (assembly GCF_009741975.1). Lineage (GTDB taxonomy): Archaea > Halobacteriota > Halobacteria > Halobacteriales > Halobacteriaceae > Halobacterium. The sequence continues at coordinate 5,182 of NZ_WPCF01000017.1, forward strand.
GGGACTCCGAGCTGGACCACGCGCCCGACGAACGCATCGACCTCGCCGCGTTCGACCGCGGCGTCGACGTACTCACCACCGCAGCAGACCGCCTATGCACTTCCTGACAATCGACGACCTCACGACAGACGAACTGGCCGCCGTCGTCGACGACGCGGCCGCGTTGAAGCGCGCGCAAGCCGACGGCATGCCCCACGAGGCCCTCCCCGGGCGCTCGCTGGCGATGCTGTTCGAGAAGCCGTCGACGCGAACCCGCGTGAGCTTCGAGGTCGGGATGACCCAGCTCGGGGGCCACGCCGTCTTCCTCGGCGACGACGACATCCAACTGGGCCGCGGCGAGCCCGTCGCGGACACCGCCCGCGCGCTCGGCCGGTACGTCGACGCGGTGATGGCCCGCGTCTTCGACCACGACGACCTCGAGGAGATCGCCGCGCACGCCGACGCCCCGGTCGTGAACGGGCTCACGGACGACGCCCACCCGTGTCAGGCGCTCGCGGACCTCCTGACGCTCCGCGAGGTCGCCGGCGACGCCGCGACGGTCGCGTGGGTCGGCGACGGCAACAACGTCGCGGCGTCGTTCACCGTCGGCGCGGCGATGATGGGCTACGACGTGCAGGTGGCTACGCCCGAGGCGTACGCGCTCGACGACTCGGTAATCGCGCGCGCCGAGGAGCACGGCGACGTGACCGTGACCACGGACCCCGAGGCGGCCACCGAGGACGCCGAGTCGTCTACACGGACGTCTGGGTGAGCATGGGCCAGGAGGACGAACGCGAGCAGCGCCTCGACGCCTTCGAGGAGTTCCAGGTGGACGAGGAGCTGCTCGGGGACGCCGCGTTCATGCACTGCCTGCCGGCGAACCGCGGCGAGGAGGTCACCGCCGACGTCATCGACGGCGAGCAGTCCGTCGTCTGGCAGCAGGCCGAGAACCGCCTGCACGCCCAGAAGGCGCTGCTCGTCGAGCTCGTCGACTGACCGGCCGGCAAAACGCGCGACACCCGCCCCGTATTTGTGTCTCCGTCACCGAGACGTGACCATGACCGACCTCTCGCTGGGCGGCTCGACCCCGGCCGTCGCCGACGACGGCGTCTGGCTGGCGTGCGTCGAGTGCGGCGACACCATCGCGCCGTTCGACGACGTGGTGTACGAGTGTCCCGACTGCGGCGGCCTGCTGGAAGCCCGCTACGACGAGTACCCGACGTTCGACGACTTCTCCGGCGATGGCGTCTGGCGGTACGCCGCGGCGCTCCCGTTCGCCGAGGGCGTCTCGATTCGCGAGGGGAACACGCCGCTGTACGACGTCCCCGAAATCGAGGCCGAGGCGGACGTCGCGGACCTCCGCGTGAAACACGAGGGCGCGAACCCGACTGGTAGCTTCAAGGACCGCGGGATGACCGTCGGCGTGAAGGTCGCCGACCGGCTCGGCGTCGACCGGCTCGCCTGCGCCTCCACCGGGAACACGTCGGCGGCGCTGGCGGCGTACGGCGCTCGCGCGAACACGCCCGTGCTCGTGCTCCTGCCGGCGGGGAAGGTCGCCGCGGGGAAGGTCGCGCAGGCGGCGCTGCACGGCGCGCGCATCTGCGAGGTCGACGGGAACTTCGACGACTGCCTCGACGTCGTCTCGGAGCTCGCCGACCGTGGGGAGGCGTACCTCCTGAACAGCCTGAACCCGTTCCGACTGGAGGGCCAGAAGACCATCGGGCTCGAGATCCTCGAGCAGTCCCGGGACGCCCACGGCCGCCTCCCGGACCGCATCGTGCTCCCGGTCGGGAACGCGGGGAACACGGCGGCCCTCTACAAGTGCTTCCGCGAGCTCGTCGAGGCGGGCGAGCTCGACGAGGCCGACGTGCCGAAGCTGACGGGCGTGCAGGCCGAGGGCGCGGCGCCGATGGTCGAGGCCGTCGAGGAGGGGCGGGATTACGTCGAGCGGTGGGACGACGTGGAGACGCGCGCGACCGCCATCCGCATCGGCAACCCCGTGAACGCGCCGAAGGCGCTGCCCGGCATCTACGACACGGGCGGCACCGCGGTCGCGGTCTCCGACGAGAAGATCACCGAGGCCCAGCGCATGCTCGCCGAGGACGGCGTCGGCGTGGAGCCGGCGTCCGCGGCGAGCGTCGCCGGCCTCCTGAAGCTCCGCGAGCGCGGCGACATCACCGCCGACGAGCGCGTCGTCTGCCTGACGACGGGGCACCTCCTGAAGGACCCCGAGGCGGCCGCCGAAGCCGGCGGCGACACGACGCCCGTGCCCGCGGACGCGGACGGCGTGCTGGACGCGCTGTAGCCCTACTCGCTGTTCTCGCTGGCGAGCGCTTCCTGCTCGAGCCGGCGGTCCCGCTCGGTCTCGACCGCGAGCTCGGGGACCGTCGTCGGCTCCATCTCCTCGTCGACGGCGACGAACACGAAGTGCGAGCTCGTCGTCTGCTCGGTGTCGCCCGTCCGGGGGTCCTCGCGGAACGCCCGCAGGCGGACGCGCACGCTGCTCGTGCCAGCGGCGTACGCGTACGACTCGATGACGCAGATGTCGCCCTGCGGAATCGGGCGCTCGAAGTCGAGGCCGTTGATGCGCGCGGTGACGCAGGTGGCGCCCGCGAGCCGCATCGCGGACATCGCGCCGACCTCGTCCATCCACTTCACGACGTTGCCGCCGTGCGCGGACGCGTAGTTGTTCGTGTCGTCGGGCTGGACGCGCACGCGGTTCTCGACGTACGTCTCGGAGACAGTCGGCACGGGGGAACGAACGCGCCCCCGGTAGAAAAGCGCTACTCGCCGTTCAGCTCGATGTTGTGGACGTCGATGATGCGGTCGTCCGCGAGCAGCTCCTCGAGGGCTTCCTCGGGGACCGTGGAGTCGAGGTTGTAGACGGTCAGCGCCTCGCCGCCGATGGTCTCGCGGGCGTTGAACATCCCCGCGATGTTGACGTCGGCGTCGCCGAGCACGGTGCCGATGAAGCCGATGACGCCGGGCTCGTCCTTGTTGCGCGCGGCGAGCATGTGGCCGTGCGGGACGGCGTCGACGCGGTAGCCGTCGATCTTCACGAGGCGGGGGTCGTCGCCCGCGAACAGCGTGCCGGAGACGGTGAGCTCCTCGTCGCTGTTCCCGACCGTGACCGAGACGAGGCTCTGGAAGTCCTCGCTCTGGCGGGTCTTCGACTCGGTGACGTCGATGCCGCGCTCCTCGGCGACCCGGGGAGCGTTGACGGCGTTGACCTGCCACTCCAGCGGGTCGAAGACGCCCTTCTGGGCGCTCGCGGTGACGAGGTCGAGGTCCTCCTCGGCGATGTCGCCCTCGTAGCTGACCTCGACGCGCTCGATGCGGCCGTCGAACAGCTGCGCGGCGACCTTCCCCGCGGTCTCGGCGAGGCCGATGTACGGCTCGATGCGGCCGAACGAGCTCTCGTCGACGCTCGGCGCGTTCAGCGCGTTCAGCACCGGTTCGTCGTCGAACGCCGCGACCACCTGGTCGGCGGTGGAGGTGGCGACGTGTTCCTGGGCGGCCTGCGTGGACGCGCCGAGGTGCGGCGTCACCACGATGTCCTCGACGTCGAGCAGCGGGGAGTCGTCGGGCAGCGGCTCCTCCGTGAACACGTCGAGTGCGGCGCCCGCGAGCACGCCGTCCTCGACGGCTTCGACGAGCGCGTCCTCGTCGACGACGCCGCCGCGCGCGACGTTCACGACGTAGCCGTCCTCGAGCTGCGCGAACTCGTCCTCGCCGAGCAGCCCCTCGGTCTCGTCGGTGAGCGGGACGTGGACGGTGACGAAGTCCGCGCGCTCGATGCACTCGTCGAACTCAACGAGGTCGGCGCCGAGCTGTTCGGCGCGGTCCTCGCCGATGTAGGGGTCGTAGGCGACGAGGTCCATGCCGAGGCCGCCGAGGCGCTTGGCGACCTCCTGGCCGACGCGGCCGAGGCCGACGACGCCCAGCGTCTTCCCGTTGAGTTCCGTGCCGAGGAACTCGCCTTTCGCCCACTCGCCGCCCTTCAGGCGGGTGTGGGCCTGCGGGATGGAGCGCGCGGCGGCGAACGCCATCGCGACGCTGTGCTCGGCGGCGGCGCGGACGTTCCCCTCGGGGGCGTTCGCGACGATGACGCCGTGGTCGGTGGCGGCGTCGATGTCGATGTTGTCCACGCCGATGCCGGCGCGCCCGACGATGAGGAGGTCGTCGGCGGCCTCGAAGACCTCCTCGGTGACTTCGGTGCCGGAGCGGACGATGAGACCGTGGGCGTCGCTGACGGCGTCGAGGAGCGCGTCGCCCTCCACGTCGTAGGCGGTTTCGACGTCGTGGCCCGCCTCGCGGAGCCGGTCGAGGCCGGCGTCCGCGATGGGGTCCGTGACGAGTACCTTCATGAGAGGTCGGTCGGTTCACTCGCGGATAAGCGTTTCCGCACGCACACGAATTGTCGGTGGTTCACGCACCACCGTACTATCCTCGTTCGTGCATACTTCTCCCGCAGAAAGTGGACGTTTGCCCACGCCCGCGCGGCGAGCCGGCGGCGCTTGCCGGCCCCGGCCGGTTCCGCGGTGTCTGGCGTCCTCGGCCGGTTCGGGGCGCGTCGGCCCCCGAAGCCTATCTGTGGACCGCGCGTCGGTAGTGGTATGGCTCACTCACCGCCCGGGAACCAGTTGCGTGAGCGCGTCCAGAACGACGGCGTCGCCGTCGGCGTGCTCGACTCGACGTACAGCCCGACGCTCGTGGAGTTCTACGGCGAGCTCGGCGTGGACTTCGTGTGGCTGGACTTCGAGCACGGCGGCCCCGACCCGTGGGACGGCCCGACCGTCGAGAACCTCCTGCGGGCGGCCGAGCGCACCGGCGTCGACCTGCTCGTGCGCCTCCCGGACAGGGACCCGTCGCTCGTGCGGAAGGCCCTCGACCTCGGCGTCCGGAACGTCTTCCTGCCGCGCGTCGAGACCGCCGCCGAGGTCGAGGCCGCCGTGAAGGCTCGCGCTTCGAGTACGACGGCGGCCCCGGCGACCGCGGGCTCGGGTCGCCGCGGGCGCGACGCTGGGGGCTCGCCGAGGACTACGTCGCCCGCGAGGACCGCGAGACGATGGTCGGCGCCACGATCGAGACGCGGGAAGCCGTCGAGAACATCGACGACATCCTCGCCGTGCCCGAGCTCGGGTTCGTCTTCCTCGGGCCGCTGGACCTCTCGGTGGCGTACGGCCACCCCGGGGAACTCGACCACCCAGAGGTACAGGAGGCCGTGGAGACGGCGCGCGCGGCGGCCGTCGACGCCGGCGTCCCGGTCGGCGGGCTGGGCTTCGGCACCGAGGACGCCAGCGAGAAGGCCGAGGACGGCTACCAGATACTGAACCTCGGGAGCACCACGGCGCCCTGGAGGAGGTCGTCTCCGGCTGGCTCGAAGCCTTCGACGGCCGCGAGTAACGTCTGCCAGAGGAGCGGGGCTTTTCCCTGCCCGTCGCCTACCCGGAGCTGATGACGCTCGTCGCGTTCGACTTCGACGGCACGCTCGCAGACTCGGAGATGATGGACCGCCTCGCCGCCCGCCACGGCGTCGGCGACGAGGTCGCCGGCATCACCGAGCGCGCGATGCGCGGGGAGCTCTCGTACGCCGAGAGCCTCCGCGAGCGAGCCTCGCTCGTCGGCGGCCTCTCCGCGGCCGACGCCGCCGACGTGTACGGCGACGTCCGCCTGCGGGACGGCGCGGGCGAACTGCTCGCCAAGCTCTCCGAGGACGGCGTCCGCGTCGTCGTGCTCACCGGCGGCTTCGGGCCGGGCGTGGAGGCCGCCCTCGACGCCGCGGGCGCGTCCGTCGACCGCGTGGTCGCCAACAGCCTCCCGGAGGCCGACGGCGTACTCACGGGCGACGTGGAGGGGCCGCTCATCGAGGGGACGAAAGACGACGCGCTCGCGGAGGTCTGCGCGGAGTACGGCGTCGACGTCGCCGACTCCGTGGCCGTCGGGGACGGCGCCAACGACGCGCCGATGCTCGACGAGGCGGGCTGCGGCGTCGGCTTCCAGCCGAAACCCGGCGTCGAAGAGCACTGCGACGTGGTCGTCGAGTCGATGGCCGAACTGGAGGCGCTGCTGCGCGAGCGAAGGATTCTGGGGTAGGCCCGCGAGAGCGGGCGACGGGGTTGTCGCGTTCTCGAAGCGTGTGACAGAAACCCGCGACGGGTGGAGTCGCGGGGGTTCCCGAGTCGGGCGGCCAGGGCACACTGAGCGGTACCGACCCGGGCGACTGTCCGTAGGCCGCTCTCACCCTTGCTTAATTGCCCGTTAACGTCGCTTTCCTCACGTGATTACGGGGACAGTTCCAGCGGAAGCTTGATTGGCCGAAGCGCCGAACCCCGGCGTAGTGGCTGCCGACAATCCGACCGCCGACCTCCCCGAGACGGACATCCACGACGTCCTGCGGAACGACCGCCGCCGCATGGTCCTCGAGCTGCTCGGCGACGCCGACGAGCCGGTGACCGCCCGAGAGCTCTCGGAGGTCATCGCGGCCCGGGAGACCGGCGAGGAGCCGCCGCCGCGCGACGTCCGGCAGAGCGTCTACATCTCCCTCCAGCAGACCCACCTGCCGAAGCTCGCGGAGCTGGGCATCGTGGAGTACGACGAGCAGACGAAGGAGGTGCGGCCCGCGGAGAACGCGCCCGCGGTCGGCGTCTACATGGAGGTCGTCCCGAAGTACGGCCTCTCGTACGCCGAGTACTACGCCGCGCTGGGCGTGCTCGGCGCGCTCCTCGTCGTCGCCGCGGAAGTCGGCGTCCCGGGCGTGAGCGCGGTGAGCGCGAGCGCGTGGGCGGTCGCCGTCTTTGCCGTACTCGTGGCGTCCGCGGCGTACCAGACGTACAGCCAGCGGAGCGCGCTCGTCCACCGGCTGCGGGACTAGTTCGACGCTTCTTCGATGGCGGCCTCGAGGTCCGCGACGACGTCCGCGGGGTCCTCGATGCCGACGCTCAGGCGCACGAGGTCGTCGCGGACGCCCGCGGCCTCCTTCTCCTCGTCGGTGAGCTGCTGGTGGGTGGTGCTCGCGGGGTGGATGATGAGCGTCTTCGCGTCCCCGACGTTCGCCAGCAGGCTCGCGAGGTCGGTGTTCTCCGTGGTCTCCTTGGCGGCCTCGTAGCCGCCCGCCAGCCCGAACGTGATCATGCCGCCGTAGCCGCCGTCGAGGTACTCGGTGGCGTTGTCGTGGGTCGGGTGGTCCTCCAGCCCGGGGTAGGTGACCCACGCGACGTCCTCGTGGTCGACGAGGTACTCCGCGACCTTCTGGGCGTTCTCGCAGTGTTTCTCCATGCGCAGCGGCAGCGACTCCAGTTTCTCCAAGGTCTGCCACGCGTCGAACGGCGACTGCTGGTTCCCGAGGTCGCGGAGCCCACGGGCGATGGCGGTGTACGTGAACGCCGCGTCGCCGAACGCCTCCGAGAAGTTCACGCCGTGGTAGGCGGGGTTGTCCTGGGCGACCTCGGGGTACTTCTCGGCGTGGGCGTCCCAATCGAAGTCCCCGCCGTCGACGAGCGCGCCGCCGACCGTGGTGCCGGCGCCGTGAATCCACTTCGTGGTGGAGTGCCAGACGATGTCCGCGCCGTGCTCGATGGGGTTACAGAGGTACGGCGTCGCGAACGTGTTGTCCACGATAAGGGGAACGCCCGCCTCGTCGGTGATTTCGCCGAGGCGCTCGAAGTCCGGCGTCGTGAGGCTCGGGTTGCCGATGGTCTCCACGAGCACGTACGCGGTGTCCTCGTCGATGGCCTCCTCGTAGGCGTCGTAGTCGAGGGCGTCGACGAACTCCGTCTCGATGCCGCGGCGCTCCACGCTGTGCGTGAGGTACGTGTACGTGCCGCCGTAGAGGTCGCTGGACGCGACGATGTTGTCGCCGGCGCTCGCGAGCACGAACGTCGCGAGGTCGAGACTCGCCATCCCGGAGGAGGTGGCGACCGCGCCGACGCCGCCCTCGAGAGCCGCGAGCCGCTCCTGGAGCGTCTCCACCGTGGGGTTCATCAGCCGCGAGTAGATGTACCCGGGCTTCTCGAGGGCGAACTGCGCGGCGGCGTCGTCGCTGTCCTCGAAGACGTACGACGTCGTCTGGTAGATGGGCGGCGCGCGCGACCCGGTCGCGGGGTCGACTTCCTGTCCGGCGTGGACGCTGTTCGTGTCGAACTCGTAGTCGTCTCCGTCTCCCATGGGCGTACGTGCGTGCCCCGGGGCCGTTAAGCCGGGGGGTCGCCCGCAGTTCCTGCCGGCTGCGGTGACGCGCACGCGGCGACGAATCGGCCGGGAGACGCGCGCTACCCCGAGAAGAGGCTGTTGTGGACGGGGGCGTACAGCGTCCGACGGTCGTCGTCGTGGTCGACGGTGTCGGTGACGGCGCGGCCGGCGACGCCGTTCGCGAGGAAGTCCCGGACCGGCGGGCCGACGGACTCCGGTTCGACGAGGAACGCGTCGTGGCCGTGGTCGGACTCGACGACGTGGTGGGAGACCGGGACCTCCTGCTCGCGGAACGCCTGCGCGACGCCCTCGCTCTGGTCGACCGTGAAGTGCCAGTCGCCCGTGAACGACACGAGCAGGGCCTCGCCGGCGAACGCGCCGACGGCGCCGGCGTCGGAGTCGTACCCCTCCGCGAGGTCGTAGTCGTCCATCGCCCGCGTGAGGTAGAGGTAGCTGTTCGCGTCGAAGCGGTCGGTGAACTTCTCGGCCTGGTAGTCGAGGTACGACTCCACGTCCCGGTAGGGGAAGAACGCGCCCGCGTCGTCGACGGGGAACGCGTCGCTGCCGGCCTCCCGGCCCGCGGTGCGGCGGCCGAACTTCTGCTCCATGGAGTCCTTCGAGAGGTACATCAGGTGGCCGAGCTGGCGGGCGAGCGCGAGCCCCTGCGTCGGGAACTCGCCGTCGTAGTAGTCGCCGCCGTTCCAGTTCGGGTCGCCGCGGATGGCCCGTCGCGCGACCGCGTTCAGCCCGAGACACTGCGCGTCGAGACGCGGGGCGGCGGCGATGGCGGCGACGCGGCGGGCGTCGTCGGGGAACCGGCGCGCCCAGTCGAGGGCGTTCATCCCGCCGACGCTCCCGCCGAGGACGGCGTGCAGGCGGCCGACGCCGAGGTCGTCGAGGAGGCGGCGCTGGCTGCGCGTCCAGTCGCCGACCGTGACCGGCGGGAAGTCCGTGCCGTAGGGCTCGCCGTCCGGCCCCTCGGTGGCGGGGCCGTCCGTGCCGTAACACGACCCGGGGACGTTCGCGCAGACGACGTAGTACTCGTTCGTGTCGATGGCCTTCCCCGGGCCGACGACGTCGTGCCACCAGCCCCGGCCCTGGCCGTCGCCGCGGCCGCGGACGTGCTGGCTGCCGGTGAGCGCGTGACAGACCAGCACCGCGTTGTCGCCCGTGAACTCGCCGTACGTCTCGTAGGCGACGGTGAAGTCCTCGAGGGTCTGCCCGCACTCGAACTCGAACTCGTCGAAGGTGGTCGTCGGCATCAGTGAGCGACCTCCAGCGCGCGGTCGAAGTCCGCGAGCACGTCCGCGGCGTCCTCGATGCCGACGGAGACGCGGATCATGTCGGGGCGGACGCCGGCGGCTCGCTGTTCGTCCTCGGAGAGCTGTGCGTGCGTGGTGCTCGCGGGGTGGATGACGAGGGTCTTCGCGTCCCCGACGTTCGCCGCGAACGACGCCAGTTCGACGCCCTCGCAGACGGCCTTCGCGGCGTCGAAGCCGCCCTCGGGGCCGAACGTGAGCATCCCGCCGTACCCGTCTTCCAGGTACTCGCTGGCGGCGTCGTGCGTGGGGTGGCCCTCGTCGCCGGGGTAGGAGACCCACGCGACGTCGTCGCGGTCCGCGAGGAAGTCCGCGAGCGCGGCGGCGTTCTCGCAGTGGCGGTCCATCCGCAGCGGGAGCGTCTCGACGCCCTGCATCGTCTGCCAGGCGTCGAAGGGCGTCTGCCCGGTGCCGGTGGCGCGGACGGCGCGCTGGCGGACGGCCGCGGCGAGCGCGCGGTCGCCGAAGCGCTCGGTGAAGTCGAAGCCGTACGCGGGGTTCTCCCCGGAGAGTTCGGGGAAGTCGGCGTCGGGGTGGTCCCACGGGAACGTGCCGCCGTCGACGACGACGCCCCCCAGGGTCGTGCCGGCGCCGTGGAGCCACTTGGTCGTGGACTCCCAGACGACGTCCGCGCCGTGCTCGATGGGGCGGCAGAGGTGCGGGGTGGCGAACGTGTTGTCCACGACGAGCGGGACGGCGTGGTCGTGGGCGACGTCCGCGATGGCCTCGAAGTCGGGGGTGACGAGCGAGGGGTTCGCGATGGTCTCGACGTGGACGAACGCGGTGTCCTCGTCGATGGCGGCCTCGACGTCGGCGGGGTCGAGGGCGTCGACGGTCCGAGTGTCGACGCCGCGCTTGCCCGCGATGTGCGAGAAGTACGTGCCGGTGCCGCCGTACATGTCCTCGCTGGCGACGATGTTCCGGCCGGCTTCCGCGAGGACGGTGGTGATGCCGTCGATGGCGCCCATGCCGGCGTTCGTGGCGACGGCGTCGACGCCGCCTTCGAGGCTGGCGAGGCGGTCCTCGAGGGTCGACACCGTGGGGTTGGAGATGCGCGAGTAGACGTCCGCCTCGGACTCCAGGGCGTACCTGTCGGCGGCGTCGTCGGCGTCCGGGAAGACGTACGAGGTGGTCTGGTAGATGGGCGGGGCGCGCGCCCCCGTCTCGTCGGGGGCCTGGCCCGCGTGGACGCTGCGGGTGTGGCGCCCGCCGCTCGCGTCGGTCATGTATCCAAGTAATATAGCTCGAATAGAATATGCGTGGTAGTTACGGCAACGCTTGCCCGGTCCCGGCGAGACGGCGGCGCCGGCCGCCGATGCCCCCGGTTCCGGGTGCCGTGACCGATTCCGGCGCGTTCTTGACGGGGCGCGCGCAAGCACGGGTATGGTCCGACGCGAACGCGCAGCGCTCGCGGGCGTCGTGTTCGCCGTGCTGTTCGCGCAAGTCCTCCTCTACCCGGGCGCGGCCGACCTCGTCGCCGCGTACGGCGCCGACGACCCCGACACCGGGAGCCGGTGGTTCCTCGCCGCCGAGTTCGCCGCGTTCGTCGCGTTCGCGGGCGTCTGGGGCGTCGCCAGCGACCGCGCCGGCCGCCGCGTCCCGTTCATCGCCGCGGGCGCGCTCGGCGGCAGCCTCGGGTACGCCGCGCTCGCCGTCGTCGACGTCGACTTCGGCGCCGTGCTCGCGCTCCGCGCCGCGCAGGGCGCCGCCACCATCGGCGCGTTCTCGCTCGCGATGACGATGCTGATGGACCTCTCGCCCGACCACGGGAAGGACATGGGCGCCGCCGGCATCGCCATCGGCGCCGGCACCGCTCTCGGCGCGCCCGTCGGCGGCCGCCTCACCGAAGTCGACCCGAAACTCCCGCTCGTCGCCGGCAGCGCCGTGCTCGCGGTCGCGGGCGTCGCCGCACTCCGCGTCCCCGACCGCGCGCCGAGCGGCCACGGCGAGACGCTGCGCGAGGGGCTGCGCGTGCTCCGGGCCCGCCCCGCGCTCGGCGTCCCGTTCGCGTTCGGGTTCATCGACCGGTTCACCGCCGGCTTCTTCGCGCTCGTCGGCTCGCTGTACTTCCGGCAGGTGTTCGGCCTCAACGCCGGCGCCGTCGGCCTCACGCTCGCGCTGTTCTTCGCGCCGTTCGCGCTCCTCCAGTACCCCTTCGGCCGGCTCTCCGACCGCATCGGCCGGACGATTCCCATCGCCGCCGGGTCGGCCAGCTACGGCCTCGTCGTCGTCAGCATCGGCCTCGCGGCCCACCTCTGGCTCGCGCAGGCCGGGATGGTGCTCGTCGGCGTGCTCGGCGCGCTCATGTCACCCGCGACGATGGCGCTCGTCACCGACATCGCGGGCGAGGACGAGCGCGGCGTCAGCATGGGCGGGTTCAACGTCGCCGGCTCGCTGGGCTTCCTCACCGGCATCGTGGGCGGCGGCTGGGTCGCCGAGCAGTACGACTTCACCACCGCCTTCGTGCTCGCCGGCGGCGCCGAGCTGGTGCTCGCCGCGCTCGCGCTCCCCGCCCTGCTGAGATTAGCGGACGCCTGACGCCCCAACTGCTTACACCCGGGGCTGCGTACGCCGGTACATGGCCGACGCGGACGCCCTCGACGACGCCCCCGAGGACAACCCCTACGTTCGGAACCCCGACACGGAGTTCCAGCCGGTCGACGACCTCGACGAGCAGGCGGCCGCCGAGCAGGCCGAACTGCTCCGGGAGGCCGTGCGCTACCACGACTACCGCTACTACGCCCGGAACGACCCCGTGATTTCCGACCACGCCTACGACCGGCTGTTCGAGCGCCTCCAGACGCTCGAGGCGGAGTTCGGCCTCCAGACCGAGGACAGCCCCACGCAGCGCGTCGGCGGCGAGCCCGTCGAGGAACTCGGGACCGTCGACCACGTCGCGCCGATGCTCTCCATCGACTCCAGCGGCGACGAAGACGACATCCGCGAGTTCGCCGAGCGCGTCGAGCGCGAGACCGGCGACGCGCGCTACGTCTGCGAGCCGAAGTTCGACGGGCTCTCCGTCGAAGTCGTCTACGAGGACGGCCAGTACGCCCGCGCCGCGACCCGGGGCGACGGCGAGACCGGCGAGGACGTCACGGAGAACGTCCGCACCATCGAGAGCGTCCCCCAGCGGCTGCGCGGCGACCCCCCGGACTTCCTGGCGGTCCGCGGCGAGGTGTACATCCCCCGGGAGGCGTTCCAGGCGTACAACGCCGAGCGCGTCGAACGCGGCGAGGAGCCGTTCGCGAACCCCCGGAACGCCGCGGCCGGGACGCTCCGACAGCTCGACCCGAGCGTCACCGCGGAGCGGCCGCTGGACTGCTTCTTCTACGACGTCCTCGCAGCCGGTAGCGACGAAGCGGACGTCGAGGCGGACGCGTCCCGAGGCGGCCTCGACGTCGGCCTCGACACGCACTGGGCCGAGCACGAGGCGCTGCCCGACTGGGGGCTGAAGGTCAACGAGCGCACCGAGCGCGTCGACGACGTGGAGGACGCCATCGAGTTCCGCCACGACCTCGCCGAGGTCCGGGAGGAGTTGAACTACGAGATCGACGGCGTCGTGCTGAAGGTCGACAACCGCCAGACGTGCGTCGACCTCGGGGTGACCTCGCGGCACTACCGGTGGGCGTTCGCGTACAAGTTCCCGCCGCGCGCCGAAGTCACCGAAGTCACGGACATCGTGGTGCAGGTCGGCCGGACGGGGCGGCTGACGCCTGTCGCGCTCCTCGAACCCGTGGAGGTCGGCGGCGTCACGGTCTCCCGGGCGAGCCTCCACAACCGCGAGGAGATCGCGGCGATGGGCGTCGGCGTCGGCGACGAGGTGCGCGTCGAGCGCGCCGGCGACGTCATCCCGTACGTCGACGAGGTGGTCGAGTCCCACAGCGACGGCCACTTCGAGATGCCGGACTCGTGTCCGCGCTGCGGGAGCGACGTGGAGTACGACGGCCCCATCGCGTTCTGCACGGGCGGGCTGGCGTGTCCCGCGCAGCTCGTGCGCGCCGTCGGCTACTTCGCGGACGTCCTCGACGTCGAGGGCATCGGCGAGGAGGCCGCCCAGCAGCTCGTCGAGGAGGGACTGGTCGAGGACGACGTCGCGGACCTCTACGACCTCTCGGTCGACGACCTCGCGGCACTGGAGGGGTGGGGCGAGACGAGCGCGCGGAACCTGCTCGCGGAACTCGAGGACGCCCGGCACCCGCCGCTGGGGGAGTTCCTCGCGGCCGTCGGCATCCCCGAGGTCGGCCCGACGGTCGCCCGGGACCTCGCCGAGCACTTCGGGACGCTGGACGCGCTCCTCGACGCCGACGAGAGCGACCTCCGCGAGGTAGCGGGCGTCGGCGAGGTCGTCGCGGGCCACGTCCGGGAGTTCTTCGACAACGAGCGCAACCGCCGCGTCATCGAGCGCCTCCGCGACGAGGACCGCCTCGGCGAACCCGAGTCACCCGCGGCGGTCGGCGGCGACGAGCTCGAGGGGCTCACCGTCGTCTTCACGGGCAGCGTCGACGGGTGGACGCGCGAGGAGCTCCGGGACCTCGTGGAGCGCCACGGCGGCGACGCCACGTCCTCGGTCTCCGGGAACACGGACTACCTCGTCGTCGGGGACGACCCCGGCGCGAGCAAGCGCGCGGACGCCGACGAGCACGACGTCCCCGAACGCTCCCCCGAGGCGTTCTTCGACCTGCTCGAAGAACGCGGCGTCGACGTCGACCGGTAAGCGGAGCGCTCGGCGCGTGGGCGTCGCTGTCCACTCGAAACCGCGGGCCGCCCCGGTCGCGTCGCTACGCGGCGAGAGAGCGGGAAAATACCGCCGTTAGTTCAGAAATCCGGGGTTACGCGCGGACGACGTTCGTCGCGCGGGGACCCTTGGGAGCCTGCTCGATGTCGAATTCGATGCTCGTCCCCTCGGTGAGGTCCTCGCCGCCGACGTCCTCCATGTGGAAGAACACGTCGTCGTCCGCATCGTCAGTCGTGATGAAACCGTAGCCGCCGGTCTGGTTGAAGAAATCAACCTTGCCTTCTGCCATTACGTACATAGAGAGGGGAGATGCACGTATAACCATTCCGAGAGGAAGGGTAGCACGGAGGCCGGCGGACGAACGTCCAGATGGGAGTTCAGACAGCCGGCCGGAGGGCGCGAGCGCAGCGCAAAACGTGCTTACGCGAATTTCCGGACCGTCACGTCCAGCGTGTCCAGATCGAGGATGGGGGCGGTGGCGACGTCGGGGTCGATGTTGACGGACTTCTGGAACTCGGTCTGGTGCTGCCAGCAGCCGGAGTTCACCAGACGGACGTTGTGGTAGCCGCCGACGCCGAGCTTGTGGACGTGGCCGGTGTGGAAGACGTCCGGCGCCTCGTCGATGACCAGGTAGTCTTCCTTCTCGGGGGCGACGCGGGTGCGGCCGCCGAACTGCGGGGCGACGTGGCGCTTCTTGAGGAGTTGCTCCATCGCGCGGTGGGGGTTGTCGTAGGAGACGTCGTCGCCGGGGTACTCGGCGATGATCTCGTCGATGGAGACGCCGTGGTACATCAGAATGTCGACGCCTTCGAGGGTGACCGTGGAGGGGTTCCCGGTGAAGCGCGCGTCGTGGGCGCTCATGATCGAGCGGAGTTCCTCGTCGAAGGCGGGCTGGGGTTCGGCGAGGCGGACGGCGTCGTGGTTCCCGGGAATCATCACGATCTCCATGTCCCCGGGGACGTCCTTGAGGTGTTCCGCGAACGTCTCGTACTGGTCGTAGATGTCGACGATGTCGAGTTCCTCGTCCTGGTCGGGGTAGACGCCGACGCCTTCGACCATGTCGCCGGCGACGAGGAGGTACTCGACGGCGTCGGCTTCCTCGGTGTGGAGCCAGTCGGCGAACGCGTCCCACGCGTCCGCGGCGAACTCCTGGCTGCCGACGTGGACGTCGGAGACGAGCGCGGCCTGCACGTGGCGGTCCGCCGTGGACGGCCGGTGCGTGCGCGGAATGTCGGGGAAGTGGAGTTCGTCCGCGAACAGGATGCCGCCGTCGTCCGAAATTGTCCCTTCGACGGCGATGACTTCGTCCATGAGGAGTTCGTCGACGTGGGCGGCGATGTCGCGGTCCTTCATCACGAGCGTCGGGAAGACGCCGTTCGTGTCCTCGACTTCGACGAGCCAGTGGCCGCTGGCGGTCGACCGGATGTCGTTGACCATGCCGACGACAGCGGCCTCGCTGCCGCCGGGCATCGAGTCGAGCGCGTCCGTCGGCCGGTGGTTGACGCGGCCGCGGAGCTTCTTCGAGAGGCGGTCGTAGCGGTCGCGGAACGTCGCGACGAAGTCCGCGTACTCGCCGGTCCCCGTCGACTCGCCGGTGACGTCGCCCTCGATCTCGACGCTGCGCTGGGCGTCGTCCCGCGCCGGCCGGTCGTCCCGCCGCCCCGTGGCGTTCCGGCCGTCGTCTCCCCCCTTCGTTTCATCTGGAGTGGTTGATTCAGTCGTCCAAATGTCCTCGATTTCGTCTCCAGTCGAAGACGTGGTGCCTCGTTCGCTGGTGGCGTCCGCCGCGGCGTCGGGCGTTTGGCTCGCGGCTGCGGCGCCGGCCGCGGCACCCGCGGGCTCGTCAGAGGGAGCTGGTGGTTCCGCGGGTTCGTCTGTCGGTTCGGTCGTCGCAGCTGCGGTCGTCCCGTCGGTGGTTTCGGCGGCCGGTTCGTCGGTGGCGTCGTCCGAGGGCGTGTCTTCGGCGGGCGCGTTCGGCGTCGCGTCGTCGAGCACCGCGCGGACGTGGTCCGTCGTGAGCGTGAGCGCGTCCTCGGGCGCGGCGTCGACCGCGCGCTCGACCGCGGCCGCGGGGTCGCTGGCGCCCGCGAGCAGCGTCACGGCCTCGCGTTCCGCGTTGTACCCCCGGCTGGTGAGTTCGCGGACGACTCGGACCGGGGGCTCTCGTGGCACACCACGTCAGCACGGCGAGCGCGAGCAAAAGGGTGGCGGTCCGCGAGGGGAAAGTTGAAACGCGGGTGCGGCGAAGAGGCGAGTAGATGACCAACGGCGACGACGTGCCCGACCCGCGGGGCGGTCCGCGGGCCGCGCTCGCCTGGTTCCTCCGCACCGACCACGGTGCCGTCCTGTTCGTCCGCGAGGCCGTCAGCAGCGCGCTCACCGTCGCCATGGTCGGGCTGCTGCTGTTCGCCGTCAGCGGCGTCTGGCCGCCGCTGGTCGCCGTCGAGAGCGGGAGCATGCAGCCGAACATGGAGCGCGGCGACCTCGTGTTCGTGATGGAGGAACAGCGGTTCGCGCCCGAGTACGCCACCGGCGACACCGGCGTCGTCACCCACGAGACCGCCGTCCGGCACGGCTACAGCCAGTTCGGCGGCCCCGGCGACGTCGTCGTCTACAAGCCGTACGGGAACGGCCGGCAGACTCCGGTGATACACCGGGTACGCTTCTGGGTCGACGACGGCGAGAACTGGTACTCGAAGGCCGACCCCGACTACGTCGACGCCGACAGCTGCGAGGCGCTCCGGAACTGCCCCGCGCCCCACGCCGGCTTCATCACGAAGGGCGACAACGAACTGACGAACGACTACTACGACCAGGCGCGGGGCATCTCCAGCCCCGTCAAGCCCGCGTGGGTGAAGGGGACCGCCGAGTACCGCCTCCCGTACCTCGGCTGGGTGCGGCTGACGTTCGCGGGCGCGGTGACGCCGGGGACGCCGACGGGCGTCGAATCCGGGGGTGTGGCCGCCGGCGCGAGTGATGGCTCGCCGGCGAACGCGACGAGCACCGCGCTCACACCGGTCACGTAGCGTAGTTCTCGTTCTGTACGGCTGGAAGGACAGCAGTGGCTGGCGGCGACGAGAGTCGCGGGTGGCTCGCGCGGGCCGGGCAGTCAGTCGACGTACAGCGAGTAGACGATGACCGCGAAGCCGACGGCCGTGAGCGCGCTCTCGGTCAGCACCGCGAGCGTGCGGTCGACGGCGAGCAGCTGGTCGGCGATGCCCGCGAGCAGCGACCCGAGGGTCACACAGCCGAAGCCGATGGCGAGCGACCGCAGGGCCGGCGAGCCCGTGCGCTTCCACGCCTTCAGCGCGAAGTACGTGACTGCGCCGCCGAGCACGAGCGTGATGGTCTTCAACGCGACGACTGGCAAGTAGTGTGTCATGTCTCTTTGCTCACCTCCGCCCAGAGCGTCTCGAGGCGCTCGTCCGTGGACTCCGAGGGCCGCGTCACGCCGACGTCGAGCGTGCGGTCGTCGTCGAGCTGGATGACGACCTCCTCGAACACGAGGCTGTACTCCGTCGTGTGGTGGCCGTCCGGCTGGAGCACCGCCCGCTCGTCCAGCAGCGCGGCGTCCGTCAGGAGCTCGAGCTTCCGGTAGGTCGTCGACAGCGGGATGTCGCACGCCTCCGAGAGCTCCTTCGCCGTCATCGGCTCCTCGAGCGTCTCGATGATGCGCCTGCACCCCTCGTCGTCGAGCGCGTCGAGGACGGCCTGGAGTTCGGGCGCCTCGTCGGTCCCGAGCGGAGCACGCATCACTCGACGCTCGGGCGTACGGAGAGTTAACTGGTGGTCCGATTTTCAGAGTCCGGGAACGTCGTTCTCACTGGCTGGGAACGCGTCCTACGGCGCTGGAATCGCTGCCCCCGGTTATGGGCGTCGAGGGGGTACGTCCACACGTGAGGTGATGGGAATGTCATACGACGCGGCTACCCCGTTGAGGAACGACGTCGGGTTGGAACTCTCGGGGCCGTGGGCGGCGTACTGGGTCGCGATGCTCCGCGTGCTCACGGGGTGGTGGTTCTTCCACTCCGGGGTCGGGAAGCTGCTGGACAGCGGCCTGAACTTCGGCGCCGCGGGCTACCTGCAGGGGATGAGCGGCACCACGCTCGGGCCGCTCGCGACGTTCCTCGCCGGCTTCCCCGACCTGCTCGGCGCGCTCGTCCCGCTCGGCGAGACGGCCATCGGGCTCGGGCTCATGTTCGGCGTGCTCGTGCGGCTCGCGTCGTTCTTCGGCGCGCTGTTCATGAGCCTGTTCTTCGTCGGGAACGCCAGCTTCGGGCACGGCCTCGTCAACAGCGACCTGATGGGGCTGCTGTTGTTCGTGACGATGATCGTGTTCGCGGCCGGCCGCTACTACGGCCTCGACGCGCTCATCGAGCGCACCGAGTTCGTCCGGAACAGACCGCGCTTGAAGTACCTACTCGGCTAGGAGGTGACAGAACATGCAATCCAACGACGTCGACCTCGTGGACAGGCTCGCGATGGCGCTGAGCGGCGGCTTGCTGCTGCTCGGCGTCGTCGGCACCGGCCTCGTAGAGACGTTCGACGGCCCGCCCCGCGGCGCGGCGCCCGTGACCAACGACGCCGGCCAGGTCGTCGCGCAGCCGACCGTCGACCCGAACGTGCGGACGGCGCTGGTCGTCGGCGCGCTGCTCGTGCTGCTCGCGTACGCGCTCTACCGCATCGCCGTCCCGCGCGTCGAAGCCGGCACGGAGCGCGCGACCCCCGAGACCCAGCCCGGCGACTGACTGCCGCGCTCGGGGCGTCGGGGCCGTCAGCAGTAGTTCGGGGTCGCTGAGAACGCTCGCGGACGAATCGACGTTCTGCCGTCGAGGAGTGTTTCGAGTGGATGGGGCGTCGCCGCGCAGTCGTGGTGTGTCGACGAGAAACGAAGGGGGACGACTGTCGGCGGTTCGGAGCGAGTGGAATCGGGAGTGAGACTGCGAGCGGAGTCCGCGTTCAGTTGTCGAAGCGCGCCTGCACGAACGGCGTGACGTTCTCGATGTCGCTGAGCCGGGAGTCGGCCTCGAGGACGGCCTCGGTCTCCTCGACGGGGACCGAGAGGGAGATCTCCTTCGTGCGGCCGTACCGGCCCTTCGAGACGACGACCGCGTTCACGATGCCGAGCATGTCGAGCTCGCTGATGAGGTCGGTGACGCGGCGCTGCGTGAGCACGTCCGCGTCCAGCTCGTCGCAGAGCGTCTTGTAGATGTTGTACACCTCGCCCGTGTTCACGTTGTGGACGCCGTTGTCCTCCAGCAGGAGGATGGCGTACAGGACGAGCTTGCTCTGGGTGGGGAGCGTACGGACGACTTCGACCACGCGGTCGAGTTCGATCTTGTCCTGCGCGCGCCGGACGTTCTCCTCGGTGACCGAGTCGGACTGGTCGCGCTCGGCGAGCTCGCCCGCGGTCCGCAGGAGGTCGAGCGCGCGCCGCGCGTCGCCGTGCTCCTGGGCGGCGAACGCCGCGCACAGCGGGATGACGTCCTCGGAGAGCGCGTCCTCCTTGAACGCCACCTCCGAGCGGTGCTGGAGGATGTCCCGGAGCTGGTTGGCGTCGTACGGCGGGAAGACGATCTCCTCCTCGCCGAGGCTGGACTTGACGCGGGGGTCGAGGAAGTCGGTGAACTTCAGGTCGTTGCTGATGC
This sequence comes from Halobacterium sp. CBA1126, assembly GCF_009741975.1. Lineage (GTDB taxonomy): Archaea > Halobacteriota > Halobacteria > Halobacteriales > Halobacteriaceae > Halobacterium. The sequence goes on from NZ_WPCF01000017.1 coordinate 25,053, forward strand.
CAATAATGGAGACCCGGGAGTTCTCCAGCTCGGAGTTCATCCGCGAGAGGTTGTAGAGGGTGTCGTCGCCGGACTTCTCGACGAGCTTGTCGATCTCGTCGAGCATGATGACGGCGACGCGCTCGACGTAGTCGACGGCCTCGAAGAAGCGGGCGTACACGCGGTCGGTCGGCCACCCCGTCATCGGGACGTCGTCCATCTCGGCCTTCTCCTCGCGGAGCGCTTCGATGCGCTCGTCGACGGCCTCCGGGGAGTCGAAGTCGAGGTGGTCGTCGTTGTCCTCGTCGGCTTCGAGGACGCTCGGGTCGTCCTCGGCGGCCTCCCGGAGCCCCTGCAGTTCCTCGATGCGCTCGTCGACGAACTCGCGGTTCTGCTCGATGAACGTGTTCGCGAGCTGCGCGAGCACGCGGTACTGGGTGTCCGTGACCTCGCAGTTGATGTACTCGACCTCGCAGGGGACGTCGTACTTCTGGGAGGTCTTCTCGAGTTCCTGGCTGACGAACTTCGCGCTCGCGGTCTTCCCCGTGCCGGTCTTCCCGTAGATGAGGATGTTCGACGGCGTCTCGCCGCGGAGCGCCGCGACGAGGATGGTCGCCATGTTGTTGATCTGGTCCTTCCGGTGGGGGAGCTCGTGCGGCGTGTACGACGGCCGCAGCACCTCCTTGTTCTCGAAGATGGGTTCGCCGCTGAGGAGGTCGTCGAACAGCCCCTCGTCGCCGTCCTCGTCTTCGAGGACGTCGTCGAGGTCCACCTCGAAGTCCCGGTCGGCGGTTCGTCGGCCGTCCGTCGTCGGTTCGTCTGACATGATTAGCGGTCCCCCTTCGTTTCGTGTGGAGAGCGCCGCGCGCCGAGAGGAAGCCACAGACCGACGCGAACGGGGCATTCGAGGCGGTTCAGTGACCGGGCGCTCCAGTTGATGCAGATGAACTAATGGAAACGAGAGGGACTAATAAGTTTCGATGGAATCGGAGCGGCGGCGGAATCCGCCGATCTCGCGACCCGGTGAACGTGCCCGTGTGCGGTCGAGAACCGCAAGATAGCGGTGGGGTAGAGGATAAGGCCGGAGGTACGGTTCCGGAATCTCGCCTGTCGTCGAGCTGTGGAGACGGGAGAGCCTGCGGTCGGTCGCGCAATCGAGAACTGAAGGGGACCGTTTCGGGTGCGTGGCCGAGTCGCAGCCGGAGTGGGCGGGGATGGGTGAGTGAGTAGGTCGCGATTGGTCGCGGACTCAGTGGAGTTGCACTGGAAACGGAGGGGTTGTGGTGCGGGACGGGGTGGCGCCCCCCACCCCTTCGTTTCGAGTGGAACGGCGAAAGACACCGGGGGAGGGGTCGCAGAAAGAGAGTTATCTCTAGACGAGAGCAAAGACTAAGTGCTATGTCTAGAAACAGTATCCGTAAACCAAGCCGAACTGCATTTTGGATGGGTGGTATGGTCTAGGACTAGTGGCTTCCCCGGCCGTAACCGCTCGTCTCGTGCCGCCCGGGGTCGGTCTCCTCCCGTTTCCACTCGAAACGATGGGGTGGGGGCCACTCGGCTTATCCTCGGCACTCACTCACACACCTCCCGTCGCCCTTCCCGCCGCCCGTCTCGCGCCCGTTCAATCCTACTGGCTCTATCCCGCTCGTTCCGTCCTCGACGTCCCGACTGGCGCGATCGCGAGCTGTCTACAGACGCTCTCGCGGAGCGCCACGTCTGACGTAAGTTTAAGTCCGCTCGCCGGCTCTCACCTATCAACCGTCCGCATCCTGCGTCAAGCATACAAGGCGCGGGGTGCGTATGGAGGCCAAGGATGGGACTGTTCGCAGAACTCAGAGACAGCATCTCGCGGGTGTCGGCGAGCCTGTTTGCCGACGACTCGGAACCGAAACGAATCGGGATTTACGGCCCGCCGAACGCCGGGAAGACCACGCTCGCGAACCGCATCGCTCGCGACTGGACCGGGGACGCGGTCGGCCCGGAGAGCCACATCCCGCACGAGACGCGCCGCGCGCGCCGGAAGGAGAACGTCGAGATCAAACGCGACGGGAAGACCGTCAACATCGACATCGTCGACACGCCCGGCGTGACGACGAAGGTCGACTACTCGGAGTTCCTCGAGCACGACATGGAGAAAGACGAGGCCGTGCGCCGCTCCCGCGAGGCCACCGAGGGCGTCGCGGAGGCGATGCACTGGCTGCGCGAGGACGTCGACGGCGTCATCTACGTGCTGGACTCCACCGAGGACCCGTTCACGCAGGTGAACACGATGCTCATCGGCATCATCGAGAGCCGGGACCTCCCCGTGCTCATCCTCGCGAACAAGACCGACCTCGAGGGCGCGAACATCCAACGCGTCTCGAACGCCTTCCCCCAGCACGAGACGATTCCGCTCTCCGCCCTGGAGGGCGAGAACATGGACGAGGTCTACGAGAAGATCGCGGAGTACTTCGGGTGACCCACGATGCCTGAAACCACGAGCGACGACGGACCCGGTGACGGCGTCCAGATCGACCTCATCAGCGCCGAGCGGATGTCCGGGAAGACGTCCATGGAGAAGATCCGGATGATTCTCGACGGCGTCCGCGACGGCAAGATCGTCGTCCTCGAGTCCGGGCTGACGCCCGACGAGGAGTCGAAGCTCATCGAGGTGACGATGAGCGAGATCAACCCGGACGGCTTCTCCGGCATCGAGATCGAGAGCTTCCCGCAGTCCGAGGCCAACGACACCGGCTTGCTCGGCCGCCTGATGGGCAAGCAGTCGACGTCGAAGCTCACGGTCGTCGGACCGGCGAACCAGATCCAGTCCCTCCACAAGGACGAGACGCTCATCAGCGCGCTCGTGTCCCGCAAGTAATGCCCCACCAGTGTACGAACTGCGGGCACGTCTTCGCGGACGGCTCCAAGGAGATGCTGTCGGGGTGTCCGGACTGCGGCGGGAACAAGTTCCAGTACCACCCCGGGGACGTCGACGAGGCGCCCGCGGACCCGCCCGCCGACGCCGACGCGGAGCCGCCGGAGCCGCCCGAGCAGGAGGGGAGCTCGGTCGCGGGCGCGGTCGGCCGCGCCGCGAACAAGGTCCGGGACGCCGTGACCAGCGACCCCGACCCCGCAGCGCGTACGACTGGCGACGACGCCGGTGCGACTGACGCCGCGGACGCGTCGAGCGCCGACGCGGAGACCGACCCCGTTGCACCCGAAACGGAGGCGTCCGCGTTCGCCGACGAACCCGACGCGGACAGTTCCAGCGCACCCGAAACGGGGGGCGAGGGCGACGAGCCGGCGGAGGCCATCGACGCGAACACGGCGACCGGCGACGAGGACGCCGCGCAGGCCGACGCCCGCAGCTCCGTCGTCGACACGGACTCCCTGCCGGACGCGCCCTCCGAGGGCCGCGTCGTCAAGGAGCCCGACGACCCCGACGACCGCCCCGACATCGAGGCGCTCCGCCAGGAGCTCAACGACCAGTTCGAGTCCATCCGCATCGTCGCGCCCGGCCAGTACGAGCTCAACCTCATGGAGCTGTACGACCGCCAGGAGTACATCATCGCGCTCCAGGAGGACGGCCAGTACGTCATCGAAGTGCCGGACGCGTGGGAGACCGACGACGAGTAGCGCGAACAGTCCCACCACACCACTCGTCGCGGCTCCCCGAACCCGCGGTAGGTTGCCGCCTGCCGAAGTTGTTTTCCGCGCCGACGCGACCCTTCCGATAGATGTCCCTGCGCCGCCGCGTGGAGGCCGTCGTCGCCGCGTTCCCCGCGCTGCTGGCCCGCCTCGGGCTCGTCGACCGGCGGAAGGGCGAGGAGGCGTTCGACCTCGCGCTCCCCGCGATGGTCACGGGCGGGCTGCGCACGCTGCTCCGGACGACGGACTTCCTGATGGTGAGCCTCGCCGCGGGCGACGTCGCGGTCGCCGCCCTCGAGTTCGGGTTCCAGTACTACTTCATCCCGTTCGGGCTGGCGCTCGCGCTCACCAGCGGCACCATCAGCGTCGTCTCCCGGCTGAAGGGCGCGGAGGCGGACGCCGACGCGGACTTCGCCATCAAGCAGTCGCTGTGGCTCTCCCTGCTGGTCTCGGTGCCGCTGACCGTGGGCGCGTGGCTGTACGCCGACCCGCTGGTGGGGCTGCTCGCGAGCGACCCGGAGACGGTGGCGCTGGGCGCGGACTACCTCCGCGTGGTGATGCTCTCCGTGGCGTTCCGGTTCTGGAGCATGATCGCGGCCCGCGCGCTCGCCGGCGCCGGCGACACGCGCACGCCGATGTACGTCCGGCTGGTGACGCTGCCGACGAACATCGTGTTGAACGCCGTGCTCATCTTCGGGCTGTTCGGCTTCCCGGAGCTCAGCGTCGTCGGCGCGGCGTGGGGCACCGCGGTCGCGAACGCGCTCGCGGGCGTCGTCTTCTTCGCCGTCCTCCTGTCGGGGCGGTGGAGCGTGACCCTCCACCTCGGCGGCAAGCAGTGGGACTGGAGCGTCGCCCGCGAGATCGTCCGCGTCGCGCTCCCGCTGGCGGGCACCCGGCTCTCGCGGACGTTCGGCCGGTTCCCGTTCCTGTTCGTGCTCGGCGTGCTCGGGACGCCCGTGGTGGCGTCGTACGCCATCGGCCGGCGCGTGATGTTGCTCGCGCTGATGCCGGCGTGGGGGTACTCGACGGCCTCGAGCACGCTCGTCGGCCAGCGCCTCGGCGCGGGCGACCCCGACGAGGCCGCCGACTACGGCTGGCAGACGCTGCGCATCGCGCTCGTCACCCAGCTGCTCATCGGCGCCGGCCTCTTCGTCGCGGCCGACCCCATCGCGCGGGCGTTCGGCGCGACGAACGTCGGCCTCACGGTCACGTTCATCCGCGTGTTCGGGCTGAGCGTCGCCGGCTTCTCGGTCTCGCGGACGCTCCGCGGCGGCCTCCGCGGCGCCGGCGACACGCGCTGGCCGTTCTACGGCGCCATCGCGGGTACCTACCTCGTGCGGCTGCCGCTGGCGCTCGTCGCGCTCCCCGCGGCGTTCACGGTCGGGCCGTTCGCCGTCGGGCCGCTCGCGATTCCCGCGGTCTCGCCCGGGATGGGGCTCGGCCTGACGGCCATCTTCGCGGCCATCCTCGGGGACATGTACGTGCGCGCGGCCGTGAACTTCGTCCGCTTCAAGTCCGGCGCGTGGCGCGCGTACGGCGCGAAGACGCCCGCGGACTGACCCGCCCGCGACCGCGAACGCCCGCAATTTAAGTCGCCGCGGGCGAACCCTCGGGTATGAGCACTGCAACGAAGTACGTCGCCACGACCGTCGGCCTCGCGGCCGTCCTGTCGCTGATCATCGTCGTCAACGTCGCGTAATGTTCTCGGAGCGCGACCTCGCGGGCGACCTCGCGGCCGTCCGCGAGGCGTACGCGCCTGACGCACTCGTCCTCGACTGCGAGCGGGACTTCCAGACGCTGCCCCCGGAGCACCGCGACGACCTCGCGCTGCTCACCGAGTCGCTGTCGCCCGCCGCGTACGACGACGACTGGCTCCCCGCGGACGCCCCCGAGATTCTCTCCCGGCTCGCGTCCACGGACCTCGTCGTCGGCACGCCCGGCGACGGCGCCGTCGCGTGGACGACCCAGACGGAGCCGCCGGTCGTCTTCGTGAAGGCCCGCATCGAGGGGACGCCCGAGGCGTTCGCGGACTTCCTCGTCGCGGAGGCGCTCGTCGAGGCCGGCCTCGACCTCCCCGAGCAGTTCCTCGGCTTCTTCGAGGCCGACTACCGCGCGTTCGACGCCGCCGTCGACGCCGACCCGACCTCCGTCTACCAGCTCGCGTCCGCGTGCTGCGACGCCTACCGCGGCCTCCACACCCGCGAGGAGTTCGCGTCGTGGGCCGACGACTACCCGGACCTCCACGAGGCGTGGGCGGACGCCGGCGAGCGCGTCAGCGGCCGCGTCGACGGCCTCCCGCGGGAAATCGCGCGCGGCGAGACGTCGTTCGCGGACGCCGCCGAACTCGCGTGCAGCGCCGTCAAACACGACGTCGACCTGCCCGCGCCGTTCGCCGCGCTGGACACCCTCGCCTACCGCCGGCACGGCGCCAGCTACGCGGTCAAGTGGGCGGAGAAAGTCTTCGACGCCGAGTCGGCCGACTCCTCGTAGCTCTCAGTACTCGGCGACGACGTTGTCGTCCTCGTCGAGCTCGACGACCACGTCGCTCTCGCCGCGGAACGCGTCGATGACGTCGGCGTCGTGGACCTCTCGGGAGACGTGGACGAGCGCGACCGCGTCGTGTTCCGCGAGGAGGTCGCCGAGGCGGCCGAGCGCGTCGAGCGCGCGGTCGTCGTCGGCGTAGTACGCGAGCTCGGTCAGCGAGTCGAAGCTGATGCGGCGCTTCCCGGGATTGTCCGTGAGGAACTGCTCGACGGCCGCGAGGATGCCGTCGACGTCGTCGGGCGCGGAGACGTAGTGGATGTGGCTCGCGCCCCGCCGCGAGTAACCGCGGTCGACCGAGAGAGTGTCCAGAATCTCGGCGCTGTCCTCGTCGACGTCGTAGTACTCCAGTTTCTGGGTGACCTCGCGGGCGGTCGTGCGCGTGGAGACGACGAGGAAGTGGTCGGTGTCGGTCTTCAGGAAGTCGGTGTCGATGCGGTCGGTCTCGCCGGTGCTCGGGTGGAGCAGCAGTACGACGGTGCCGCCCGGGACGGAGTCGGGCGCTCCGTCGATGGCGAGGTCGTAGTCCATACCGCAGGAAAGCGCCCACGCGGTCTTAACCTTCGGGGTCGAGGGGGCGGTCGCCGCCTCAGAACACGCTGTCCGCGGTCGCCGCGCCGACGACGCTGAAGATGGCGCCGACGCAGACGGCCTTCGCGGTGAGCGCCGCGAGCACGGGGAACGCGGGCTCGAGGCCGAGCTGGACGGCGAACGTCGTGGGCGCGGTGACGGCGATCGCGAGCACGAGTACGGAGCCGTACGCGACCCCCATCAGGGAGACGAACCGAACCGGGACCCCGGCGACGTCGGCCTCGCGGTCGGGGTCGCGGTCGTCGTCGGCCTCGTAGAGCGCGCCGTAGCCGATGCCGAACACGACGACGACGGTCGCGAGCACGTGGACCGGCCCCATGTGGCTGGCGAGCAGCCACACCTCCTCGGTGACGACGAACGGCCCCGCGAGCAGGAAGCCGCCCACGACCTGCTGGGCGGTGTCCGAGAGCCGGTAGCGTCTGCTTCGGCCGACCATACCGTCCACTCGTAGACGGCGGGGAAAACGTCTGCGGGTGCGGGCGCCGCCCGGATTCCTGCGGGTTTTTGCCCGCGGCGGCCGTCGCCCCGTCCATGAGTGTTCGCGAGGAGTTCGACGAGTGGGCGGCGTCGGGCCGCGACCGCGGGATGGAGGACCGCCACTGGCACACCGCCAAGCACGTGCTCGCGCGGATGCCCGTGGAGGCCGACGACTACGTGCTCGACCTCGGGACGGGCAGCGGGTACGCGCTGCGCGCGCTCCGCGAGCGCGGTATCGCCCGCGGCTACGGCCTCGACGGCGCCCCGGAGATGGCGCGGAACGCCAAGTCGTACACGGACGACGACGAGATCGCCTACGTCGTCGGGGACTTCGGGAGCCTGCCGTTCGCCGACGACAGCGTCGACCACGTGTTCTCGATGGAGGCGTTCTACTACGCCAGCGACCCGCTCGAGACCCTCCGCGAGGTCCGCCGCGTGCTGGAGCCCGGCGGGACGTTCTACTGCGCGGTGAACTACTACGAGGAGAACGTCCACAGCCACGACTGGCAGGAGAACATCACCGTGGAGATGACCCGCTGGGACAGGAGCGAGTACCGCGAGGCGTTCCGCGAGGCGGGCCTGCACGTCGCCGAGCAGGACAACGTCCCGGACCGCGAGGTCGACATTCCGCCCGCGGCGGAGTTCCCCTACGAGGGGTTCGAGACCCGCGAGGACATGCTCGAGCGCTACCGCACGTACGGCACGCTCCTCACGGTCGGCGTCGCGCCCTGAGGAGTCGTAACCGCTCGTTCACGCGCGACACGTCACAGTAGCGTGGCGTCCGCGGGGTCGAACCCGAGCACGGCCTCCCCCGACGGCGGCTCGTCGCGGGTCTTCACGAGCACCTCGCGGCCGTCCCAGTCGCAGTGTGCGCGGTAGGCGTCTCCGAGGAACTCCACGCTCTCGACGCGAACCGGGAAGCGGTTCTGCTCGCAGTCGAAGCGCAGGGACTCGGGACGCACACAGACCGTATCGCGACCGTCGACGCGCTCTCCGACGTCGAAATCCGTCTCCCCGACGCGAACCGAACACCCCTCCGTTTCGACTGGAGTCTCGCCGTCGAAGACGTTGTTGTCGCCGACGAACTCCGCGACGAACCGGGACGCCGGCTCCCGGTACACCTCCTCGGGCGTCCCCACCTGCTCGACGCGGCCCGCGTTCAGGACCGCCACGCGGTCCGAGATGGCGAGCGCCTCGCTCTGGTCGTGCGTGACGTAGACGGTGGTGATGCCGAGCTCGGACTGGATCTGCTTGACCTGCACGCGCAGGCGCTCCCGGAGCCGCGCGTCGAGCGCGCTCATCGGCTCGTCCAGCAGGAGCACG
>NZ_WPCF01000147.1 GCF_009741975.1 Halobacterium sp. CBA1126
CGACCCCGAGCCGGTCGAGGACGACGCGGAGGTCGTCGACGCGGGCGGCGCCGACGCCGAGTCGGGCGCCCAGACCGAGTACGTCGACCAGCAGGCCGACTCGCAGCCCGAGCCCGCGCCCGAGACGGACCGCGGGCGCGGCGAGTGGCCGGACGCCGACGGCGAGGACGAGGGGTTCGACGCCACCGAGTCCGTCGACGCGGACGCGGAAGTGAGCGCCACCGAGACCGACGAGTCGACCTTCGAGTTCGGCGACGAGGAGGCCGTCGAGGCCGACACCGGGTTCACGAGCGCGGGGCCGCTGGAGACCGACGAGACCGCCGACGAGCTCGACTTCGCGCTGTACTGTCCGGAGTGTGGCTTCGAGCGGTACGCCGCGGGCTCCAGCCTGCGCGCCGGCGACATCTGTCCGGAGTGCCAGCGCGGCTATCTGGCCGAAGACCGGTGACGAAGCCGTTAAACCCCTCGCTGTCTTTCTCGCGTTCATGAAGGAGTACAAGATGCGACGCGGCGAGTACCTCGAAGAGCGGATGCCGGACCTCCGGGCCGAAATCGAGGACTACTTCGGCGAGGTCTCCGGCACCGAGGAGTACAAGGGGAGCGACCTCTACGTCGTCGAGGACCCCGACAACCCGGTCTTCGAGCGCATCACCGCGGGCGCCGTCGAGTACTCGGGGAAGAAGGACAAGCTCGCGGTCGACTTCGAGGAGCGCCCCGCCGAGGAAGTCATCGCGGACGGCGACGCCGAGGCCGCCGCCGACGCCGTGGACGCGAAAAACGACTTCCTGCTCGAGGCCACGGGCCGCGACGCGAAGTCCCGCCGCGACTCGATGAAGCGCGCCGTCGAGGACGACCCCGACGCGCCCGACGACGTCGCGTAACTCGGCCGCTACTTCTGCGAGAACTCAGCGCCGGTTGAGCTTCGTGCGGCTGATGGCGAGCCCGTTCGGCACGACGATGAGCTGGTCGTCGCCCTTCTGGACGATGTCGCCGCCGACCTCCTGGGCGACCTGCCGGAGTTCGTCGACGACGTGTTCGACCGTGCGGTCCTCCGTGCGGAGTCGCGTGATGTCCGCGATGACGACGTCGCCGTCGTAGACGGCGTCCTTGATGGCGATGACGTCCTCTTGCCCGTCGATTTCGGCGATGTGGACGGTGACGCTCGCCTCGCCGCCCTCGGTGTCGAAGTCGTCGACGTCCAGTTCCACGTAATCCTCGGTGGAACTACCGCTCCCGCCGAGAATCTTGTCCATGAAGCCCATGGCGAAAAGAGGGGGCCGCCGCGGGCATAGTTCTTGCGTCAGACGCCTCGCCTAGTCGGCGTTCGCGAGCGGCTCGACGTCCTCGGCCCACGCCTCGTAGCCGCCGTCCATGCTCGCGACCGCGTCGGCGTTCCCGTACTCCTCGACGAGGCGCGCGGCCTGCACGGACGTCTGGCCGACGTAACAGTAGACGACGACCTCCTCGCTCCAGTCGCGCTCGGCGACCACGTCCTCGAGCTCGTCGACGGTGAGGTGTTCGGCGCCCGGGACGTGGCCGTCCTCGTAGGCGTCGCCCTCGCGGATGTCCACGAGGTCGAAGTCGTCGTCGCCGGCGTCGATGCGCTCGCGGACCGCCTCCGGGTCGACGGTGTCGACGTCCCCGCTCATTGTTTCTCGAGGTAGATGCGGTAGACGCCGTCGCCGCTGCGCCAGACGCGGGCGTCGGCGTCGTCGCCGACGGCGCGCGGGACGTTCTCCGTGCAGGGCACGTGGTCGGTCTCCTGGACGAGGAGGTCGCCCTCGTCGAGGTCCTGCAGGCCCTTCTTCGCCTCGACCTGCGGGTACGGGCAGACCTCGCCCATCATGTCCTGTACCTCGTCGGCTTCCTCGAACAGCGATTCGGCTTCGTCGTCGGACAGTTCGTCGGGCGCGTCGGTGACGTCGTCGATGGATGGCATGAGTGTGTAAGTGTGTTCGCTGGTGGTTGTTCGGTGGTTCAGATCGCGCAGCCGACTTCGCGGTAGATCCAGTGGGTCATCGCGTAGACGCCGAGCACGATGCCGGCGGCCGCGACGAAGGAGTGGACCGACAGCTCCGCGATGCCGGAGTAGATGTTCCCGATGTTGCAGCCGGGCGCGAGCCGGGAGCCGGCGCCCATCATGAAGCCGCCGACGACGGCGTTCGGGAGCCGCCGGCGCTTCGGGACGCGCAGCGAGAAGTCCCCGCTCCACGCGGCGGCGAGGCCGGCGCCGACGATGACGAACCCGATCATCACCATGTCGGTGGTGACGCCGACGCCCGCGCCGCGGAAGAGGATGGCGCCCCAGTACTCGAAGCTCCCCGCGTCGACGCCGACCTGCTGGAGCAGGTAGCCCGTCCAGCGCGCCTCCGGGCCGGTGACGCCGACGATGGAGACCTGCGTGAACCAGAGGACGGCGACCGCGGTGATGCCGAGCGCGGCGGTCCGCGGGTCCCACGGCCGCTTGCTGGACGCGAGCGGCGTCCGCCACGCGTCGACGAGCCCGCGGAAGTACCGGCGGGTGCCGCGGGCGAACTGCCGGGCGCGACGACCGGCGCGAGCAGCACGGACGGCTGGGCGGACGCGACGGTCGCGCGCTCCTCGGGGTCGCCCTTCGTCGCGCCGCGGCCGACGAGCGTGGCGTACACGAGCGTGACGCCGGCGGCGACGAGCAGCGCGAGCAGCCCCGCGGGAACCGGCGAGATGGTGAAGAGGCTGACGCCCTCGCCGAACTGGAGCGGCCCGAAGTACGTGCTCTGGAGGGTCGGGAACGCGACGGTGAACGCCGCGTAGCCGACGCCCATGAACACGAGCGTGAGCCAGAACTGGAGGTAGCCCTCGCCGGCGCGGTAGAGCGTGCCGCTCGCACAGCCGCCGGCGTACGTCATGCCGACGCCGAAGATGAACCCGCCGACGAGGCCGGTCAGCCCCCACGCGGGCGTCCACAGCCCCTGGTAGTAGCCGAGTTGGTACGCGATGCCCCAGAACACCATCGTGATGAGGGTCGCCGCGAGCACGCCCTTCGTCACCCGGGAGTCCTTGTACGCGAAGAAGTCCCGGAAGGCGTTCACGAAGCAGAACCGGCCCTTCTGGAGGAACACCCCGAGGCCGAGCCGACGACCGCTGCGACGAGCAGACTGTTCACTGTGTCTCACGTCCAGGCGCTCGAGCCAGTTAACGGGCGCCGAATCGGGAATCCCTGCCCGGGTGCGCGACGCCGCGAGACGGCCGAAGCGCTCGCCGTCAGGCGCTGCCGTCCGCGATTCGGGTGTTCGCGTCGCGTGGCCGCGACACAGACGGCGGCAAGTACCACGCCTTCCGGAGCGTCCCGGCGGCGAGCGCGCCGGAGGACGGAGCTTATTTCGCCGGCGGGCGTGGGTCCGGGCGTGACCTTCAGCATCTGCGTCCGGGAACCCTACGAGGACGCGGGCGACCAGCAGTACCGCTTCGGCGTCGCGGTCACCACCCGGCTGCCCGCGGTGGGCGTCCCCTGCCCGCACGTCAACGAGTACGGCGCGGTCGCCACGCAGAGTCTCACGAACGAGCGCCTCGGGTCGAAGGGCGTCGAATACCTCGCGGACGGCCTCGGGGTCGAGGACGCCCTGCAGGGCCTGTTGAACGCCGACGACGGCAGCCCCAGCCGCCAGCTCCACGGCGTCGGGCGGGACGGCGAGTTCGCGTTCTCTGGCGAGGAGTGCAACGGCTGGTTCGGGCACGCGATTGGCGACAACTACACCGTCGCCGGCAACCTCCTCACCGGGGAGGCGGTCGTCGCGCGCACCGCCGCGAAGTACGAGGAGGTCGCGTTCGGCGACGAGCCGCTCGCGAAGCGCCTCGTGGACGCGCTCGGCGCGGGGCAGGCCGCGGGCGGTGACAAGCGCGAGGACCTCACGGTTCAGAGCGCGGCCGTGAAGGTCGTCGACACCGGGGCCGACGACCAGCCGTACTACGACGACCTCCGCGTGGACGCCAGCGAGGACCCGGTCGTCGACCTCCGGGAGACCTACCGGCTCGCGAAACAGGGGTACGAGGACGCGCTCGAGCGGTACGAGGACTAGACCGTGAACTCGTAGAGCTCGTCGCCGACGTGGTGGAGGTTCTCGACGACCTTCCCGGAGTCGCCGACCATGTCGTCGCCGCTCGTGAGCGCGCGGCCGACCGCCAGCGCCTTCCCGTGGCTCTCCTCCTCGACGACCACGAGGTCGCCGGCTTCGATCTCCGCGTCCGCCTCGGTGATGCCGGGGCGCATGATGTCCGCGCCGTCGCTGACGAACGAGATGGCGCCCGCGTCGACCGTGACGACCCCCGTCGACGGGTCGGTCTCGTTGGCGCCCTGCACGGTGACGAACGGCTCCCCCTCGGGGTACCAGACGAGCGGGTCGCCGTCGACGAGCACGACGTCGAAGTCCTCGTCGGCGATCTCCACGAGTTCGTACGAGTCGGCGTCCAGTTCGACGCCCAGCCCCTCCCGGAGCGCGTCGGCGATTTCCCGCACGGCGTCGCTCCGCAGGTGGTGGCGAGAGGACACTTCCATACCGTGGGTTCGGGCGGCTCCACGCTTAAAACCGCCGCTCCTCCCCGGGGCCGCCGGGCAAATCGCTAAGTGTGGGGGCGCCTAACACCCGCACATGCTGGGGTCCGGGGACGACGCCGTCTCCTGTATCGCCTGCGGGACCGACGTCCCGCGCGAGGACGCCCGCGAGTACGACAAGCACGGCGACCGCTGGGACCGCGACGGCAAGCGCTTCGAGTACCTCTGCAAGCCGTGTTTCCGGGAGCTCGCCAAGCAGCCCCGGCGCGGCCTCGAAGCCAGCCTCGAAGCCGCGGGCGC
>NZ_WPCF01000095.1 GCF_009741975.1 Halobacterium sp. CBA1126
AGCTCGCCCGTTGAGGAGGCTGGCGCCGGCCGCACCGCGGATGGGTGTTGTGGCGCGAGGCAGTTGTACCTGGATGCCCGTGTCGGTCTCCTCGGCGTTCTCGACCACCCGGCCGAACGCCGCGACGGCCTCCTCGACCGCCTCGATGCCCGCCTCCATCGACCGCTCGGCCTCGTGGGCGGCCTCCACCGCGCTCGCGGTCTGCGACTGGGTCTCCTCGATGCGCGCCTCGATGTCGCCGGCGGACTCCCGGGTCTCCTCGGCGAGCTGTTTGACCTCGTTCGCGACGACCGCGAACCCGTCGCCGCGCCCGCCGTCGCCCCCGCTGCCCGCGCGCGCCGCCTCGATGTTCGCGTTCAGCGCCAGCATGTTCGTCTGGTCGGCGACGTCCGCGATGAGGTCCACGATCTCACCGATTTCGGCCATCTGCTCGTCGAGGGCCTCCACGCTCTCCACGGTCTCGCCGATGGCCGTCTGGGCCGCTCCTGATTTCTCGATGGCCCGCTCGGCGGTCGCCTCCCCGTCCTCGGCGATGCTGGCGGTCTCGTGGGAGCGGTCCGCGACCGTCTCCGCGGACGCCGCCACCTCCTCGACGGCCGCCGAGAGGTTCGTCATCTCCTCGGAGACGGTCTCGAGCATCTCGCGTTGCTCGTCGGCGCCACGGGCGATTTCGCCGATAGTCTCGCTGGTCTCCTCGCTGGCGTCCTCGGCGTCCCCGGCCTCCTCGGCTGCGGTCTCGCTGGCGGCCGCGACCTCGTCGGCGAACGACTGGATCTCCCGCATCGCCGGCTCGGTCTCGTCCATCATCGCGTTGAACGCCGTCGCGATCTCCCGCATCGCGTCGCTGTCGCTGTCCTCGTCCAGCCGCACGCTCAGGTCGCCCGCGGCCGCCCGCTCCATCGCCGCGCTGTACGCGTCAGCGTCGGCCTCCAGTTCCGCGTACAGCTGCTGTACCTCCTCCTTGCGGGCCTCCGCCTCGGCCTCGGCCTGCTCGGCCTGCTCGCGGGCGCGCTCCAGTTCCGCCTGCTTGGCCTCCAGGTCCTCGACCTCCTCGGTCTTCGCGCGGGCCTCCGCGAGCTGCTCGCGGGCCTCCTCGCGGGAGCGCTCGGTCGACTGCCAGTGCGAGAGCAGCGCGCCCGCCAGCAGCAACACGAACGCCGCGTGGATGAACGACCACGCCCACGGGTTGTTGATGCCCGCGGCGTGGTTGTAGACGCGGCTCGGGTCTATCATCCCGAAGTAGCCGTGCTGGACGGCGACGTACGCGATGCCGAGCGCGAACGGCACCCAGTCCTCGTACACCGCGACGACCGCCATCACGACGAAGAAGTGGAAGTGCGCCTCGATGTAGCCGCCGGAGAAGTGGACGAGGAACGCCGACGTCGTCGCCAGCGCCATCGTCGCCAGCCCGGTCCGCGTTCGCCGCCCGAACCACGGAATCGCCGCGAGCGCGCCGAGCGCCACGACGACGCCGACCTCGAGGAGCACCATCGTCAGCGGGATCTCGGGAATCTGCGCCCCGGTCATCGACTCCGTCCCCTCGTACGTCCCCAGCAACAACAGGAAGGGCACGTGGACCGCGAGGAAGACGAGGACGTTCCGGTGGCGGCTCCGCCACGTCTCGTCGGGAATCGTGTCCCCGCTCGGCGTGTACCGCACGACGTCTCGCATCGCTGCCTCCCAGCGCTGGACCGGTCCGCGCTCGACGGCCGCGTCACTAGTGGCCCCGGACATAGCCCGGAGGAGCCACCTCTCCCTGAAAAACCCTCTCACCCGAGTATCACGCGCTGAAATCGGCGTTCGCCGGCGAAGATGTTCGGCCCCGGTCTCCCAAGTTTCTTTGCCGGTAGCCACTCTGTCGGGGCATGCTCACGCGTCCCCGCCGCGCCCTCCCCGCCATCGCACTGGCCGCCCTCCTCGTCCTCGCCGGCTGCGCCGGGCTGTCCGCCCCGGACTCCCAGCCCGAGCCCGAGACGACCGTCGAGAACTTCTCGTACCCGCCGGGGTGGTCGCAGGACGGGATTACGGACCTCAACAGTGCGATGACGACGCACTACGACACCGTCGAGAACACCTCCCGGACGACCCGGCTCGTCATCACCGACGACGACGGGAATCGAACGATCGTCAGGACGGTCGACGTGGACGCCGGCACCGGCTCGATACAGTTCTCGGACACGACGCTGGGTTCCTACAGGGACGCGTACTACAGTTCCGAGGGCGTCTTCGAGTACGACCCGACCACGGAGGAGGTAGAGCGGCACCCCGACGAGAACTGGACGACGGCCGACGTCGCGGTGACGGCCGGGCTAGAGCGACCGCTCGGGAGCCTCGAACTGAACGCCACCGAAACCGTCACCGTCGAGGGGACGACGGCGGTCAGGTACGCGGTGACCGGCATCACGGACCCGGACTCGGTTCCGTCGAACGACGCGAGCGGCCACGTCACAGTCTCGGAGGCGGGCTACGTCGCGTCGTACGACGTCACGCGGGGCAACGACGAGTTCACGCGCCAGAGCGAGTACCGCCTCTCCGAGTTCGGGACGGCGACCGTCGACCGGCCGCCGTGGCTGCCCGAGTGAGGGCTACTCCATCTGGTTCTGCGCGCGCCGCATCAGGCCGAGGACGGTGTTGATCTCGCGGCCCGTCGGATGGGTGCGGCCCACCATCCGGCGGAGCATCCGCATCGCCTTCTCGCGTTTCTCCTCGGGGTGGTCGACGGCGTCGAGGAACGCCTCGGCGTGGTCGTAGAAGCGCTCGATCTCCTCCTCGTCGGCGCGGTGGCGCTCGACGTCCGGCAGCTGGGTCTCGTTCATCGCGAGGTCCCGGAGATCGTACAGCGCGACGGTGGCAGCCTGCCCGAGGTTCATCACGGGGTAGTCGTGGCTCGCGGGAATCGACGCCACCTCGTCGATGTCCGCGAGTTCGTCGTTCGTCAGGCCGACGCGCTCGCGGCCGAACACCAGCGCCGTCTCCGCCTCCACGTCCGCGAGGCTCTCGGAGAGCTCCGCGGGCGTGCGGAACGGGAAGCGGACGTGCTTGGTCGCGTCCTCGTTCGTGATGGCCGTGAAGCCGACCGTGTGGAACTCCGACGTGAGCTCCTCGAAGGAGAGCTCGCGCGCGTCCGGGAGCACGTCCTCGCGGGCCTGCCCGGCGAACCCGTACGCCTCGGAGTCACGGCCGAGGTACGGCGGGTCCACGAGCAGGAGCTCCTCGAAGCCGAAGTTCTTCATCGCCCGCGCGATGGTGCCGACGTTGCCGGCCGTCTCCGCGTCCACGACCGCGACGGCTGGCTTACTCATCGCCGGTCGGGTACTCCGCGTCCAGGTCGAGGTCGAGCTCGTCGGCGTCCTCGATCTCCGGCCGGAGGTCGATGCCGGCCTGCTCGTCCTCGGGCAGTTCGACGTTCTGAATCTCCGGGTCGGGGACGTCCGGGTCCGGCGTCTCCCCGGGGTCTGTGGCGACGTGCTCGGGGCCGTCGTACCACTCCGGCGCGCGCCCGCCGTCCGCGAACCACTCGCGGAACGCTTCCTGTAGCTCTTCGGTGCCGCGGTGCTGCTCGCCCCCGTCCTCGAGGAACCAGTAGTAGAAGTCGACCTCGTGTTCGTCGCACAGCAGCACCTCCGCTCGCGGCTCGCCGTACACCGCGGCGGGCGTGTTCCGCGACTCGTCGTCGTCGCCGTGCAGGAGGTAGCAGGCGTCGCAGGGCCGGTCCATCAGCGTCGGCAGCCGGCGCAGCCGTGCGCGCGTGTCCTCGTGCATCTCGTCGAAGCTCCGGTAGTCGCCGGCGTCGTCGAAGACCTCCTCCTCGTCGAAGCGCCACCCCCGGAAGCCGATGCTCACCTTGCTCATTACCGGCGCGTACGCGGCCGACCTACAAAAGTCGCGTGAAGGCACGCCCCGCGGAGGCGGCCGCGAACCCCGGAACCGATTCGCCTTTGGGGGACGGGACCCGCCATCGAGGCATGCAGACGGTCGACGCCGCCGGCCTCCCGATCGGAGACGGCCACCCGCCCCGCATCATGGGCGTGTTGAACGTCTCGAAGGAATCGCCGTACGACCCCAGCGTCTTCGACGACCCGGACGAGGCGGCCGCGTACGTCGACGACGAACTCGTCGGCGAGGGCGCGGACATCGTCGACGTCGGCCTCGAGTCCGCGAACAAGAAGTTCGACGTGCTCTCCCCCGAGCAGGAGCTCGACCGGCTGGACACCGCCGTCGAGACCGTCCGGCGCGTCGACGGCGACGCCGTCTTCTCCATCGAGACGCGGTACGCGGAGGTCGCCGACGAGGCGCTCTCGCGGGGCTTCGACATGGTCAACGACATCTGCGGGTTCGCCGACCCCGAGATGCCCGAGGTGTGCGAGGCCCACGACGTCGCCGTCGCGAAGATGGCGAGCCCGCCGGACCTCGAACGCCCCGGCGCAATCGAGGACGTCGACGAGATTTATGATGCGCTCGCGCAGAACGGCTTCACGGACAAGACCATCGTCGACCCCGCGTTCGGCGGGTGGAGCGAGGAGAAGACTCTCGCTGACGACCGGGAGACCTTCGACCGCTTGCGGGAGTTCCGCGGGCACGGCCATCCAATCCTCGTCTCCATCAACCGCAAGAACTTCCTCCGGGAGGTGGCCGACCGGTCCACCGAGGAGGCCCTCCCCGTCTCGCTCGCCGCCACCTCGATGGCCGTCGAACGCGGCGCTCACGTGATTCGCACCCACGACGTCGCGGAGACCCGGGACGCCGCGCTAATCGGCCACGAGTTCCGCCGCGACCGCTACGACGCCGAGGGCGTCGAAGAGCTGGACGTGACGACGGTCGCGGAGGCCGAGCACCACGTCGCGCGACTGGACGGCGACCTCGACGCGGCCGGGGACGCGGCGGCCCGGGCGTACGAAGTTCGGGGCCTCGACACCGGCGACAGGGCGGCGCTCGAAGACCTCGGGGTCGCCGTCGCGGGAGACGACCCGGCGTTCGTGGCCGCACCCGTCGGCACGCTTCGCGCCGCTGCGGACGCGCTGAACGGCCGCGACGGCCCGCTGGCGGACCTCGCGGCGGCGTGGACGACTCACGCGTAACGAGAAAGCTTATACCGGCGGGCGATAAATCCCGGATTGGAAGCCGGACCCCCGTCGGGTAGGGGTACTTTGCGGGGCGTCCCGGCTCGAACCAGGAATCCTCTTATTTATTCGCCCTCGTAGCGACAGCCATGGAGTTCGCCGACTGGGCGCCGGTCTACGAGGAGATTCTCGCCGACTTCGGCTTCGGCCGCGCCGCCGACGAGCGGGCGCGGGACGTGCTCGCAGAGTACGCCGAGCCGTTCGCCCTGTCCCGGCTCGACTGCACGGGCCAGCGGGTCGCTATCGCGGGGGGCGCGCCCTCGCTAGCCGGGGAGGCTGAGACGGCGGCCGACGCGGACGTCGTGTTCGCCGCGTCGACGGCCGTCGACGTGCTCGCCGACGCCGGCGTGAGCGTCGACCTGATGGTGACGGACCTCGACAAGAACCCCGAGACTGCGCGACGGCTCACCGAGTCCGGGACGCCCGTCGCGGCGCACGCCCACGGCGACAACATCCCCGCCGTCCGCGAGCACGTCCCGACGTTCGACGCCGAGCACGTCCTCGCGACGACGCAGGCCGAACCAGTGGACGCGGTCTACAACTTCGGCGGATTCACGGACGGCGACCGCGCCGCCTTCCTCGCGGACCACTGCGGCGCCGCCGAACTGGCCTTCCCGGGCTGGGACTTCGACGACCCGTCGGTCGGCGACCAGAAAGCGAGGAAACTCGCGTGGGCCGAGCGACTGCTGTACTGGCTCGAACGCCGCCGCGGCGACCGCTTCGCCGTGCTCGACGGGCGGCGCGACGGACTCGACGCGCTCCCGTGAGCTAGCCCCCGACGGTGACGGTCGCGTCGTTGTCGATGCCGATGGAGACGGCGTCGTCGTCTCCGGTGAACTCGTAGACCTGTTCGGACGTCTCGCCGTCGACGGTGACGGCGACGGTGTGCTCGCCGCTCCCCTCGAACGCCGGCAGCTCCTCGTCGGTTTCGGCGTCGACGGTCGCGTCTTCGCTGTACACGCTGTCGCCGTCGTGCAGTACTTCGACGGTCACGTCGTGGCTCGTCTCGTCGTTGTTGACCAGCAGGAGGTTCGTCGTCGCCGAACTCCCGAGTCCGAGCGCGCTGCAGCCAGCGGTCGCGACGAGCACGCCGACGAACGCGACCAAGACGACTCGCTTGCTTCGACTGTTCATGCGCTGTCACGACGCGCCGAACGGAAAGAACGTGGGATAACTCAAAGAGCGGTCGAAGTCTTCGACCGCGCAGTGCGCGGCGTCACTCGGGCGCCACGGCCTCGAGCGTCCGGTCGATGACCTCGCGGTCGGCCGCTCGCGGGAACGAGACGGCGATTGCGTCGACGCCGTCGACCGCGGCGAAGTCGGCTACTCGCTCGCGGACTGTCTCCGGGGTACCCGCGGCGGCCAGCGCGTCCAGCAGGTCGTCGGAGACGCGGCCGACGGCGCGCTCGCGGTCGCCGGCCTGCCACGCCTCGTGGATGGTCTCGGCGGCGTCCTCGTGGCCCTGTCGCGCGAGCGCGTCGCGGTAGAACGTCCCCATGCCGCCGACGTAGAACGCGAGGTGCTGGCGCGCGAGGTCGCGGGCCCGCTCGCCGTCCTCGAGCGCGCAGCACGGCAGGACGAACGTCGTGCGGACGTCGCCGACGTCGCGGTCGCCGAGGCTCGCGCCCCGCCGGAGGTCCTCGTAGCGGTCCGCGAAGCCGTCCCGCGTGAACATGAGCGCGTGCCAGCCGTCCGCGAACCGGCCCGCGAGCTCGACGGCTTTCGGTCCCATGCCGGTCACGTCGATGTCCGGGGTCGGCTCGGGCGGGTCCTGTCGCAGCCGGAACCCCCGGGTCTGGACGACGTCGCCGTCGTAGTCCACCTGCTCGCCCGCCAGCACTTTCCGGACGACGTCGACGTACTCGCGGGTGCGCTTGAGGGGGTTGCCGAACGACTCGCCGTGCCAGCCCTCCACGACGGCGGGGCCGCTCGGCCCGAGGCCGAGGCGGAACCGGCCGCCGGAGTGCTCCTGGAGCGTGGCGGCCGTCTGGCCGAGCAGCGCCGCGCTCCGCGAGTACGTGTTCACGATGCTCGTGCCGACGCCGATACTGTCGGTTCGGTCGGCGAGCGCGGCCAGCGTGGTCACGGCGTCCCGGCCCCACGTCTCCGGGAACCACACGCGGTCGTAGCCGAGGGCCTCGGCGCGCTCGCCGATGCCGACCACGTCGTCGAGGGCGTCCTGTGCGGCGACCGGCAGGTGGACGGTGCGGGCAGTCACGGCTCGTGGTTCCCCGCGTTCCCGCATAAAACTGTGTCAACTACTGGCAACCCGCGCGGGGTTGCGCTACTCCTCGACGAGCTCGAACTTCTGGACCTTCCCCGTGGTCGTCCGCGGGAGTTCGTCGACGAACTCCACCTCGCGGGGGTGTTTGTACTCCGCGAGGCGGTCGAGGCAGAACTGCTTGAGTTCGTCCGCGGTCACGTCCGCGTCGGGCGCCTTCACGACGAACGCCTTCACCGTCTCGCCGCGGCGGTCGTCCGGCACGCCGACGACGGCGACGTCCGCGACGGCCTCGTGCTCGAACAGCAGTTCCTCGACCTCCCGCGGGTAGACGTTGTAGCCCGCGGTGTTGATCATGTGCTTCTTCCGGTCGACGACGTAGAAGTAGCCGTCCTCGTCGCTGTACCCGAGGTCGCCCGTGTGGAACCACCGCTTGCCGTCCCGCTCGGTGAACGCCTCCTCGTTGGCCTCCGGCAGCCCCGAGTAGCCCTTCATCACGTTCGGCCCGGAGACGACGAGTTCGCCCGTGATTTCGTCCATCTCGACGTCGTCCTCGTTCACGGGTCCCTCCTCGATTGGCGGCACGTCCTCGAAGTCCTCGGTGACGATGCGGGCGTCGATGCCCTCGAGGGGTTTCCCGATGGAGCCCACCCTGCGGCCCCAGTTCGGGCTGTTGAAGTGGGTGACGGGGCTGGTCTCGGTGAGCCCGTACCCCTCGTAGATTTTCACGGGGTAGAGCTCCTCGAAGCGCCGCAGCACCTCGATGGGGATGCCGGAGCCGCCGACCGTGCACTGCCGCAGCGACGAGAGGTCGAACGACTCGGCGTTCGGCTGGTTCACGACGTCGTTGTACATCGCGGGCACGCCGTCGAACAGCGTCAGCTCGGCGTCCGCGACGAGGTCCATCGCCTCCTGGGCGTCCCACGCCGGCAGCGGGTAGAAAGAAGCCCCCGCGAACAGCGTCGCGTTCATCCCGACGGTCATCCCGTAGATGTGGAACAGCGGCAGCACGCCGATCTTGCGGTCGGACGGCTGGAGGCCGTCCGGCACGATGTCCATCGACTGCCGGGCGTTCGACGCGAGGTTGTGGTGGGTGAGCTGGACGCCCTTCGGCTTCCCCGTCGTCCCCGAGGTGTACGGCTGGACGGCGACGTCGTCGTCAGCGCGCTCGGCGACGCCGTCGTCGCCGTCTGTGAGGAACTCCCGGAACGGCGTCCCCGCGTCGGCCTCACCGCCGACGGTGACGACGCGCTCGACCTCGGTGTCCTCCCGTACCTCCTCGACGAACGGCACGACGTCGGCGAGCGCGACGACCGTCTCGGCGCCGGAGTCCGAGAGCAGGTGTTCGATCTCGCGGCTCTTGTACTGGGGGTTCATCGGCACGACCGCACACCCCGCGCGGAGGGCGCCGTGGAACGCGACGACGAACTGCGGGAGGTTCGGGAGGTAGATGCCGACCGCGTCCCCGGCTTCGACGCCGGCGTCGCGGAGCGCGGCGGCGAACTGGCCGGTCTGGGCCCAGAACTTGCCGTAGGACAGCTCGGTGTCCTCGTAGACGACCGCGGGTCGCTCGGGCTGCTCGTCGACGACAGACTCGATGTTGCGGACTAAGTTCGTCACGGCTACTCCGCCCAACGGAGTCTATCATCAATAATGCTGGTGTTGGCGGCGGCCGACCCGGTGGGCTTTTGCCCGGCGACCGCGCATCCGAACGCATGACAGCGTTCGAGGCCGACGACGTGCAGGCGTTCATCCAGTCGTACGTCGACGACCACGGCTTCCTCTCGTTCCTCGACCTCTCGGTGGAGGCCGTCGACGACGGCGAGATGACCCTCCGCATCCCCTACGACGAGAAGCTCACGAACCACGGCGCCGGCGAGGGCAACGTCCACGGCGGCATCGCCGCCACCATCATCGACACCGCGGGCGGGCTCGCGGTCCGCACGACCCTCGACGAGCCCGTGACGGCGGGCGTCGCCACCATCGACCTGAACGTCTCCTACCTCCGGCCCGCGCGCGGCGACCTCGTCGCCGAAGCGGAGGTCATCCGCGTCGGCTCCACCGTCGGCGTCGCCGAAGTCACGGTCACCTGCGAGGACGAGGACGGCGAGCCCGAGGAAGTGGCGGTCGGGCGCGGGTCGTTCCGCGTGTTCGAGTAGCGGTACTTTTTCGCAACGCCGCCCCCACGGGTGGGGCATGCAGCTGTTCTGGCACCGCCGCGACCTCCGCACGGCCGACAACCGCGGGCTCGCCGCGGCCGCCGACGCGGGCGACGTCGTCCCCGTGTTCTGCTTCGACGACGCCGTCCTCGAGCACGCCAGCCCGCCGCGCGTGGCGTTCGTGCTCGACGCGCTGGACGCGCTCCGGGAACGCTACCGCGACCTCGGTAGCGACCTCCTGATTCGCCGCGGCGACCCGTCGGCGGTGCTGCCCGACCTCGCCGCCGAGCACGACGCCGAGCGGGTCGTCTGGAACTACGACTACTCGGGGCTCGCCCGCGAGCGCGACGAGGCCGTCCGCGCCGCGCTCGACGACGACGGCGTCGC
>NZ_WPCF01000039.1 GCF_009741975.1 Halobacterium sp. CBA1126
GACGCCGACGTCGCCACCGGCTCCCGGTGGATTCCCGGCGAGCGCGCCGACCGCCCCGCCAAGCGCGGCGTCCCCTCCCGGGGGTTCAACCTCGCCGTGCGCGCGCTGCTCGGCTCGGAGGTCCGGGACCACCAGTGCGGGTTCAAGGCGTTCAGCCGCGAGGCCTTCGAGGCGCTCGTCGACGAGGTGGAGGACGAGCACTGGTTCTGGGACACGGAGATGCTGGTGCGCGCCCAGCGCCACGGCTTCACGGTCGAGGAGTTCCCCGTGGACTGGACGCCGCGAGGCGACTCCAAGGTCGACCTCGTGCGGGACGTCTTCGGGATGGGGAGCCAGATTCTGCGCTGCTTCTGGGAGTTCTCCGTGAGCCCGTACGCGAACCGCCGGACGGGCACCGTCGTCGGCGTCCTCCTGTCGGTGGTCGCGTTCGCGCTGATGTTCGTCTACATCGACGTCGGCGCGTTCGTCGAGGCGGTCCGGGAGGCCGACCCCGCGCTCGTGGCGGCGGGCGCGGTCGTCTACCTCTCCTCGTGGCCGCTGCGCGGGCTGCGCTACCGGGACATCCTCGCGGAGCTGGGCTACCGGGAGGGCACGTGGTTCCTGATGGGCGCGGTGTTCATCAGCCAGACCGGGAACCTCGTGATTCCCGCGCGGGCCGGCGACGCCATCCGCGCGTACGTCGTGAAGGCGCGCCGGAACATCCCGTACACGACGGGGTTCGCGTCGCTGACCGTCGAGCGGGTCTTCGACCTGCTCACCATCACGGTGCTCGCCGGCGGCGTGCTCGTCGCGCTCACCGCGCTCGCGCCGGACACCCTCGCGGAGCTCGCGGCGACCGCCGCGGGCGAGGGGCTCGGCGGGCAGGAGTCCCAGGCCGTCCGGCAGGCCGTCGTCGTCGCGTCGGTCGTCGGCGTGCTCGCCATCGGCGCGGTCGTCGCCATCGTCTGGTCGGCGCGCTCGGACTCCAACTACGTGCGCCGGGTCGTCGAGTGGGCCAGCGACGACTCCTACACGGAGCTGGTCGCCAGCGTCTTCGAGCAGTTCGTCGGCGACGTCCAGCGGGTCGCCGCGGACGGCCGCGCATTCGCGCGCATCGGCGCCACCAGCGTCGTCATCTGGACCATCGACGTCGCCACCGCGCTCCTCGTGTTCCTCGCGTTCGGGCTCGACCTCGCGCTCGTGAGCCTGCTCGCGGTCGGGTTCTTCGCGGTGAGCGTCGGCAACCTCGCGAAGGTCATCCCGGGGCCGCCGGGCGGCGTGGGCATCTACGAGGCGGCGTTCGCGGCCATCGTCTCGACGCTGCTCCCGGTGTCGTTCGGGCTCGCGCTCGGCGTCGCCATCGTCGACCACATCGTGAAGAACGTCGTCACGGTCGCGGGCGGCGCGGTCTCGATGACGTGGCTGAACGTCTCGCTGACGGAGGCCGTCGAGGGCGACGAGGCGGACCTCGCCTCCGAGCCCGCGCCCGTCGAGGAGTAGTCAGTAGTAGTCGGTGACGAACGGCCCGAGCGCGCCCGCGACCGCCGTCCGGAGTGCTTCGGTCCGGTCCGTGACTCCGCCCGTCAGCACGCCCGCCGCGCCCTCGTTCTCCGCGACGCCCGAGGTGTCCAGCAGGTCGTCCATCACGGGGCCGAGTTCCGCGCCGTCGCGCACCCGCGCGGCCACGTCGTCCGGGAGGCGCATCCGGGCCCGGCGCCGACTTCGACGCGGTCGCCGTCCGTGGCGGCCGCCCACATAATCAGGAACAGATCTCCCTCTCGTTCAGCAACCCCGCCTTCCAGTCCCACGCCGAGGCCGTACTCGCCGGATTGGAGCGCGCGCTCGGCGCGGTTCCGCGCGCCCTCGACGGTCTCGTCGTCGCCCCGCGGCTGCTCGGGGACGCCGCTGGGGACGCTCACTGCGTCGACCGTCGCGTCCGGGAGCGCGGCCGCGACCGCGTCTCGCTTCACCGGGTTGCCGGAGCCGACTGCGACTCGCATACAGGAGGGGACGGCGCCCGGCTCTTAGTCGCCGCGGATTCGCGCGGCCAGCGTTTCGAGGCCGTCGAGGAGCCGCGGGCTCGGTTGGTTGAGGAGGCTGTCGTCGAGGACGTGGACGTCGGCGTCGAGGTCCCAGCCGCGGCCCGCGAAGTCCGGGTCGACGCGGTCGCCCTTCCCGCAGACGTGGACGACGGCGTGCTCGGGGTCGGCGGCCTCGACCGCGCTCGCGTCGACCTCCCGGGAGCGCTCGCCGGCGTTCACGAACGGGTAGCGGCCGCCCGCGGCCTCGACGACGTCGGGCACCCAGTTCCCCGCGGCCATCGGCGGGTCCGACCACTCCTCGCAGTAGACGACCGGGCCGTCCTCGGGGGCCTCGTCGCGAATCGCTCGGACGGTCTCGCGGCTCTCGGCCTCCAGTTCGGCGCCAGCCTCGGGGAGGCCGACGGCGTCGCCGATTTCGGCGAACGACGAGAGCACGTCGTCGAGGGTGGCGGGCTCGACGTGCCGGACGTCGAACCCGCGGTCGCGGAGGTCGTCCCGGACCTCGCGCTGGAGGGCATCGCTGGTGAGGACGACGTCCGGGTCGAGGTCCGCGACCCGGTCGAAGTCGGGGTTGAGCCAGCCGCCGACGGCGGGGGCGTCGACGTCCCGGGAGTGGGCGGTGACGCCGACGAGGCGGTCGCTGCCGCCGAGGGCGGCGACGGTCGCGGTCGCGCTCGGGGCGAGAGAGAGGACGCGCACGACCGTGGGTTCGTCTCCCGTGGTAAAAACCGACGCGGTCTTCGCTCCCCTCGTCTGAATAGCGCAACGGTTAAGTGTGTTTTGCACCAACCGATTTGCTACGACTCATCCGGGTTTTCCGGGGACTTACGCATTAATGACAGACGCACGCATGCGCTCCCGAGAGCAGGAGCGCACGGACGAAGAAGAGACGACGGAGGGCTGCCCGGAGTGTGGCGGTCTCGTCGTCCAGGACGAAGAGCACGGCGAGTCGGTCTGCGCCGACTGCGGCCTCGTGGTCGAGGAGGACGGCATCGACCGCGGGCCGGAGTGGCGCGCGTTCGACTCCAAAGAAAAGGACGAGAAGTCCCGCGTCGGCGCCCCCACCACGAACACGATGCACGACAAGGGGCTGTCGACGAACATCGACTGGCGCGACAAGGACGCGTACGGGAACTCCCTGTCCTCGAACCAGCGCCAGAAGATGCAGCGACTCCGCAAGTGGAACGAGCGCTTCCGCACCCGCGACGCCAAGGAGCGGAACCTGAAGCAGGCGCTCGGCGAGATCGACCGCATGGCGTCCGCGCTCGGCCTGCCGGACAACGTCCGCGAGACGGCGTCGGTCATCTACCGCCGCGCGCTCGAGGACGACCTGCTGCCCGGCCGCTCCATCGAGGGCGTCGCCACGTCCTGCGTGTACGCCGCCGCGCGACAGGCGGGCGTCCCGCGCAGCCTCGACGAGATCGCGGACGTCTCCCGCGTGGAGAAGTCCGAGATCGCGCGCACGTACCGCTACGTCGTCCGCGAGCTCGGCCTCGAGGTCGCGCCCGCCGACCCCGAGAGCTACGTCCCGCGGTTCGCCTCGTCGCTGGAGCTCTCCGACGAGTCCGCCCACCGCGCCCGCGAGCTCCTCAAGACCGCGAAGGACAAGGGCGTCCACTCCGGGAAGAGCCCGGTCGGCCTCGCCGCCGCCGCGGTGTACGCCGCCGCCCTCCTCACCAACGAGAAGACCACGCAGGCGAAGGTCTCGGAGGTCGCGGACATCTCCGAGGTCACCATCCGGAACCGCTACCACGAGCTGCTCGAAGCCGAAGACACGATTCCGGTCTGAGCCCCGCCGCCGACGCCGCTTTTCCGCGCTCCCACACTCGACAGCCGACGGCTTCGCCAGCGAGCCAGCCGGCCGCGGGAGGACTGAAAGGGGCTGGCCGTCTCGCGTTCACCTGTTCGCTCGACAGCAGGGCTCCCGCGAGCGAGCGCAGCGAGCGGGATGCTGTCGAGCGAACGCGAGGCGGTCAGGGGCTTTCGAGGAGGAGGCGGCCACGAGAACGCGGACTCCCAACTGTCGACACGTCGCCAACTCCGAAACCGGTATCCCGACAGCCCGCGACAGCACTCCCCATGGACTTCGAGGAGTTCGTGCTGGCGGCGCCCGTCTCCGACCTCGGGGACGAGCCGGCCGCCCGCGAGCACGCCGACGCCGTCGAGTTCCGGATGGACCTCGCCGCGGACCCGCTGGCGGGGCTGGACGACTACGACGGCGAGCTACCGGTCATCGCGACGAACCGCGCGGCGTGGGAGGGCGGCGAGGCCGACGAGGACGGCCGCATCGACGCGCTCGCGGAGGCCGCGCGCACCGACGGCGTGGCCGCGGTCGACGTCGAGCTCGCGGCGCTCACTGAAGAAGACCGCGAGGGCGCGGAGGCGCTCGCGGCCGCCCGCGCCGCGGACACCGCGACCATCGTCTCCGTCCACGACTTCGAGGGCACCCCCGAGATGGGCGCGATGGCGGAGTCGCTGGGCGAGGCGTGCTCGCTCGGGGACGTGGGGAAGCTCGCGGTCACCGCCGAGGACGGCGGGGACGCGCTGGACCTGCTGCGGGTCACCCACGAGTTCAGCGCGGTGGACGCGCCCGTCGCGACGATGGCGATGGGGGAGGCGGGCCGACACACGCGCGCTGTCGCGCCGCTGTACGGCTCACGCATCGGCTACGCGCCCGTGGACCCCGAACAGGCCACTGCACCGGGCCAGTACGACGCGGCGACGCTGCGCACGCTCGTGGACAACCTCCGGTAGGCGTTCGGTGGCTTTAGGAGCGCGCGGCCCGGACTCCCGGTAACTGTGGTCAATCGACGCGGCGTCATCGCGGCGGTACTCGGTTTCGTCTACCCCGGTCTCGGACACGTCTACCTGCGGCGCTGGGTGCGAGCCGTCTCGTGGTTCCTGCTCGCGCTCGCGACGGCCGCGCTGGTCGTACCCGAGTCGGCGTACCAGGCGTTCCAGAACGAGGGGTTCGCGGGGCTGGTCGCCGCCAGCGAGAGCTTCGGGGTGGAAGTGACGCTCAGCCTGCTGGTGATTCGCGTGCTGAACGTCGTCGACGCGTACCTCGTCGCGGTCCGGGACACCGCCAGCAAAGTCACCGAGCACGTCCCCACGCCCGGGGACGCGGACGTCGACGCCGTCGGCGGCGACGACGCCGGGACGTGCCCGGAGTGCGGCAAGGAACTCGACGGCGACCTCGACTTCTGTCCGTGGTGTACGACGCGGCTGGAGGACGCCGAGGCTACTTCTCGATGATGCGCTCCTCGATGGACTCGCCGAAGTGCCGGCCGCCCTCCTGCAGGTAGACGAGCACCTCGTCGCCGGCCTCGAGGTCCGTGACGGCGGTCCGGCCCTCGCTCGTGGAGACCTTGATGGTCTCGGCGTTCTGGAGCAGCGTCTCGATGCGGTCGCCGTCCTCGGTCTCGACCTCCACGCGGAACATCGGGCGCTTCTCGATCTTCGCGCGGCCGACCACCGCGGTCCGGGTGTGGCCCTCGCGGTCGACGACCTGCACCTCGTCGCCGCTGGAGAGCTCCGAGAGGTACTTCGTGCCGCCGTCGGGCGTGCGCACGTAGGCGTGGACGGCGCCCGCGTTCACGCGGAACGGTCGCGAGGCGACGTACGGCGACTCGGCGGTCTCG
This sequence comes from Halobacterium sp. CBA1126, assembly GCF_009741975.1. Classification (GTDB taxonomy): domain Archaea; phylum Halobacteriota; class Halobacteria; order Halobacteriales; family Halobacteriaceae; genus Halobacterium. The sequence goes on from NZ_WPCF01000039.1 coordinate 5,663, forward strand.
GCGTGCACGAAGAACAGCCCGCGGCTCATCGATCCGACGAGCATCCCCTCGTCGTCGTCCATCAGGCTCCCAGTGTCGACGCAGACGCGGTCCGCGCTCCCCGCCTCCTCGACGCTCGTCACGGTCGCGTACGCGAGGTCGAGGCGCTCGCGTTCGGCGGCGTCCCGCACCTCGACCGTGCGCCGAATCTCGTCCGGGTCGTCGCTGTCCAGCAGCACGGCGTCCGCGCCGATGTCCAGCGTCTCGAAGGCCGTCTCGGCCTCCTCGGAGGACTCGACGCCCGCGACCAGCGTGGTCTCGTCGCCGATGCGCGCGATGAGGTTCTCCAGCGGGATGATGGTCCAGTCCTCGCCGACGACGATGGTGTGGTCGGCGTCCGCGGCGGCCTCCTCGGCGAACGCCTCGTAGCGCTCGTCGAGGATGCGGACGTAGGCCGCGTCGGCGTTCCCGCGCCGAATCGTCGAGAGGTCCGCGCTCCTCGAGAAGTCCTCGGGGAGGTCGACCGTGCCGTCGCCCTCGCCGTCCTTCCCGACGACGTACGCGTCCGGTTCGGCGTCCTCGTCGCCCTCCGCGTCGTCGATGACGTCGCCGTCGTCGGTGCGGAACGCCGCGACGTTCACGGCGCCGAGCTCGCGCACGCGCTCGACGTCCGCGTCGTCGACGAGCACCCAGTCGACGCCGGCCTCCAAGCCGGCCGTGATGCGTCGCTTCCGCGTCTCCCAGTCACCGACCGCGTCGTCGGCCTTCAGCCAGACGGACCGTGTCATTACGCGAATGGTGACGCGGTGCAGCCTTCAACGTACCGGAGCGGTCCGTACTTGCTGGCGGGTCGTGCGTCGGAATGACACGATTTATACTGCCGAACTCCCGAGGGTGTGGTATGGCAACGAGTGGACAGGGCCGCATCATGGGCGACCGCGTCCCGTTCGCGTTGGACGCCGCCGAATCGCTCAGCTGGAACCTCGGCGCCGAGGTCGTCGACCGGAAGCCCGAGTGCGCGCGCCTCGAACGCGGGGACGGCGGCTCGCTGACAGCCTTCGAGGCGACCGAGCACACGGTCGTCGTGCGCGTGCGGACGGCGGTCGGCCGGGAGAAGTTCTACGGGCTGACGGCCGCGGAGTTCCGGCGCGCGCTCGACGCCCTCCCGGGCGCGTGGAGCGTCGCGTACGAAGACGTCTGAGAACAGTCAGGCTTCGATCTGGAGGCCTGCCTCGCGCAGCGCGTCGTCCGGCGAGGCGTCGTCGTGGACCACGGCGGCGATGGCGGCGGTCATCGCGCCGGGGTCGTCGTGCTGGAAGACGGTGCGACCGGTGGAGACGCCGGCGGCGCCGGCGTCCATCGCGTCCCGGACGTCCTGCAGGGTCTGCCGGTCGCCGTCGGGGCTGCCGCCCGCGATGATGACCGGTTTGGCGGTGGATTCGGTGACGCGCTCGAAGCTCTCGCGGCTCCCCGAGTAGGCGGTCTTCACGACGTCAGCGCCGAGCTCCTCGGCGAGGCGGACCGCGTGGCCGAGGCTCTCGGCGTCGTGCTCGTCGACGCCCGGGCCGCGGGCGTACGCCATCGCGAGCACGGGCATCCCGAGGTCCTGGGCGTCGTCGACGACGTCAGCGAGCTCCGTAATCTGGTCGGGCTCGTGGTCGCTGCCGACGTTGATGTGGAAGGAGACGGCGTCGGCGCCCGCGCGGACCGCTTCCTCGACGGTGCCCGTGCGGCGCTTGTCGTTGGAGTCCGGGCCGATAGACGTCGAGGCGTTGAGGTGGACGATGTAGCCGGCGTCGTTCTTGTTGTCGTGGACGCGGGGCGCGACGCCCTTCTGCGTGAGGACGGCGTCCGCGCCGTTTTCCGTGACGGCGTCGATGGTGGACTCGATGTCGACGAGGCCGTCGACGGCGCCGAGTGTGATTCCGTGGTCCATCGGGATGGTGACGAATCGGCCATCCCGGCCGATGCGGTCGAGGCGCGCTGTCTTCCCTGGTGTCATTGGTAGCGAGTAGCAAACGGGCGGCTATTTGCGTTCCGGTTCGGGCAGGCCCTTCCGGGCCCCGGCCTTCAGCTCCGCGGCGAGCGATTCGAGGCGGTCGGCGACGTCCGCCGTGGGCAGGTCGTCCTCCACGCCCTCGGCGACGATGTCGACGTACGCGCTCCCGACGATGACGCCGTCCGCGCCGCTGGCGACGACCTCGCGGGCCTGCTCGCCCGACGAGATGCCGAAGCCGACGGCCTTCGGGACGTCGGCGTCCTGCAGGCGTTCGAGGGCCTCGGGCGTGTCCTCGCTGACCTCGTCGCGGGCGCCGTCGTGCCGAGGCGGCCCTGCACGTAGACGAACCCCGTGGTGCGGTCGAGCATCCGCTCGAGGCGCTCCGGGGTCGTCGTCGGCGCCACGATGAAGATCAGGTCGAGGCCGTGCTCGCGGCACGCCTCGTACATCGGCCCCGACTCGTCGACCGGGAGGTCCGGGACGACGAACCCCGAGATGCCGGCCTCGGCGGCGGCCGCGACGAACTCCTCGGGGCCGCCGCTCGCTCGCGGCTCATCGCCGCTCGCGTTTTCCGAGGCGCTTCGCGCCTCGCTCTCCCCGTACTGGTAGATGAGGTTGTAGTACGTCATACAGACGACCGGCACGTCCACGTCGAGGTCGCGCACGAGGTCGAGGTAGGCGTCCGGCGTCATCCCGGCGTTCAGCGCGCGCTTGATGGCGTTCTGAATCGTCGTGCCCTCCGCGACCGGCTCCGAGAACGGCAGGCCGAGTTCGATGACGTCGCTGCCGCCGTCGACGAGCGCCTCCACGTACTCCTTCGAGGCCTCGACGCTCGGGTCGCCCGCCGCGACGTAGGAGACGAGCGCGGGGCCGTCCTCGAACGCGGCGCGAATCTCGCTGCGGGTCACTCCTCGAACACCTCCATCGACGGCGCGGCGTCGAGGTCGCGGGCGGTCGACTCCTCGATGACCGTGTCGAGGTCCTTGTCGCCGCGCCCCGAGACGTTCACGACCACGGGGCCGTCGCCCTCGTACTCCTCGAGGTAGGCGATTGCGTGGCTGGACTCGAGCGCGGGGATGATGCCCTCCTCGCGGGAGAGCCGGTGGAACGCCTCGAGCGCGGCGTCGTCGTCGACGTTCACGGGCGTCACGCGGCCCTCGTCGACGAGGTGCGCCAGCTCCGGGCCGACGCCCGCGTAGTCGAGGCCCGCGCTCACGGAGTGGGACTCGACGATCTGGCCCTCCTCCGTCTGGAGGAGTTTCGTGCGCGCGCCGTGGAGGACGCCCTCCGACCCCGTCGAGAGGCTCGCGGAGTTCGGCGCGTACCCCTCGGACTCGTCGACGCCGAGACTGGAGCCGCCGGCCTCGACGGCGAGCAGGTCGACGTCCGGCGCGGGGTCGTGGGTGCCCTCGGGCGCCCCCGGGAGGCTCGCGCTCCCCGCGAACGCCGCGAACGCGCCCATCGTGTTCGACCCGCCGCCCGCGCACGCGACGACCGCCTCGGGGAGTTCGCCGAGCTTCTCCCGGGACTGCTCGCGGACCTCCTCGCTGATGACCGACTGGAAGTCCCGGACCATCGCCGGGAACGGGTGCGGGCCGACGACGCTGCCGATGACGTAGTGGGTGTCCTCGACGTTCGTCGCCCAGTCCCGCATCGTCTCGTTGATGGCCTCCTTGAGCGTCCCGGAGCCGACGTCCACGGGGTTGACCTCGGCGTCGTGGATGCGCATCCGGAAGACGTTCGGCCGCTGGCGGTTCACGTCCGTGCGGCCCATGTAGATCTCGCAGGGCATGTCGAGGTACGCGCAGGCCATCGCGGTCGCGGTGCCGTGCTGGCCCGCGCCGGTCTCCGCGACGATGCGCTCCTTGCCCATGTACTTCGCCAGGAGGACCTGCCCGAGCGCGTTGTTCAGCTTGTGCGCGCCGCCGTGCAGGAGGTCCTCGCGCTTGAGGTAGACGTCGAAGCCGTACCGCTCCGAGAGGTTCTCGGCGCGGCTCAGCGGCGTCGGCCGGCCGCCGAACTCCCGGATGCGCGCCCGGAAGTCGTCCACGAAGCCGTCCTCGTTGGCGAGGACGTAGCGCTCGTAGGCGTCCGCGAGTTCTTCGACCGCCGGCATCAGGACCTCGGGAACGTACTGACCGCCGTACGCCCCGAACTTCCCGGCCCGCGTCTCCTGTTCGTCCGTCGTCGTCGTTCCTCGTTCACTCATGCGTTCACCAGCGTCCGTGTGTTCTCGGTTACGTCGCCGTCCATGATGGCGCTTCCGACGAGCAGGCCGTCGGCGCCCGCCGCCCGCATCCGGCGGACGTCCGCGGGCGTGCTCACGCCGCTCTCCGCGATCAGCGTCACGTCGTCGGGCGCGTGGGGCGCCACGTCCTCGAACGTCGAGAGGTCGACCTCGAGTTGCGCGAGGTCGCGGTTGTTCACGCCGACGACGTCCGCGCCCGCCTCGAGGGCGCGCTCGAGCTCCGCGCGGTCGTGGACCTCCACGAGCACCTGGAAGCCGCGCTCGCGGGCGGCCGCGAGCATCGGTTCGAGGTCGTCGCCGAGGAAGCGCGCGATGAGCAACACCACGTCGGCCTCCACGGCGTCCAGTTGGGCTTCCCGCAGCAGGAAGTCCTTGCGGAGCACGGGCACGTCGACGGCCTCGCGGACGGCCCGCAGGGTCTCGGGGCTGCCGCCGAAGTGCTCGGGTTCGGTGAGCACGGAGAGCGCGGCGGCGCCGCCCGCGACCATCCGCTCGGCGAGTTCGACGGGGTCGTCGCGGCGCTCGCCCTCGGTCGTGGGACTGGTCGGCTTCACTTCCGCGATCGTGGGGACGCGCCCGTCGGCCTCGGCGGCCGCGAGCGCGTCCGGCAGCGACCGCGGGCTGACGGACGCCCGCCGGTCGGCCGGTTCGCGCTCGCGGGCCGCGTCGAGGATGGACTGCACCGCCGGCGCGAGCCCGTCACTCTCGTCCATTATTGTGCATTAATGCACTAGTTTGTTCATAAACCTTGCGTCAGTCCGGGCGAAACCGCGCGACTCACCGGTGACCGAACGTACAAGGCCGCGTCGCCCGTGGACGCGACCATGACTGCGGCCGGAATCTACGCGCGCGATTCGGCGTACCTCGACAGGGCCGTCCAGCTCGGCGTCGCGGGCGACCGCGTCATCAGCGTCTCCTTCCCCGGGACCGCGCCCGCGGACGCCGACCCCGAGCACGAACTGCTCGACCGCCTCGACGACTACTTCGCGGGCGCCGAGGACGACTTCGACGACGTGGAAGTCGGCCTCACCGTCCCCACGAACCACCGGCGCGTCCTCGAAGCCGTCCGCAACGTCCCGTACGGCGAACGGGTCACCGTCAAGCGCGTCCTCTCGATGGTCCCCGACGTCGACCCCGAGGACAGCGACGCCCGCGAGACCGCCCGCGAAGCGCTCGCGGAGAACCCCGTCCCGCTGTTCGTCCCCGACCACCGCGTCCGCGACGGCCCGAGCGGCGCGCCCCCCGAAGTCGTCGACCGGCTCCGCGACCTCGAAGCCTAGCGCGCGTGGAGCGCGAACTCCGCGGCGTTCACGACGTAGTGCGCGACGAACACCACGAGCAGGCTGCCCGTGAGCACGTACGCCGCCGCGAGCGCGAACCCCAGCAGCGTCGTGACGACCACGCCGGTCGCGCCCTGCGCGGTGTGCGCGGCGCCGAACGCGACGCTGGAGACGGCCGCGAACAGCCACGGCGACGCGCCGAACCCCGTCGACAGCGCGCCGACGAGGACCGCGCGGAACAGTAGCTCCTCGAAGCCCGCCACCACGGGCAGCGCGACGCAGAACAGCACCACCCAGCCGCGCCGGTGCTCGGGCGTCAGCGCCTCGCGGAGTTCCGCGTCGTAACCGAGTCCGGCGGCGTCGAGGAGGTGCATCGCGGTCTCGTTGCCCGCCGCGAGCGCGACCCCCGCGGCGACGCCGACCGCGGCGAGTTCGGCGGAGACCGCGACCCCGAGCGCGTCCGCGGGAATCCGCGCGACCCACAGCGCCGCGACCAGCAGCGCGCCGACCAGCGCCTGCGAGAGCGTCGTCTGCAGCAACAGCTCGTCCGGCGAGAGGTCCTCCGTCTCCCCGCCGACGACGCCCGCCGACGCCCGCGTGAGCGCGACGAGGCCGGCGGTCAGCAGCAGCGCGAACGCCGCGAACGCGACCCAGTGCGCCATCACGTCGGCGCACGCGGGACGCGCGTAGAAAAGTGGCGGTCACAAAGCGACGAGCATACGCGCGGCGAAGCCGCGCGTTTCACTGCGCGAACGGAGTGAGCGCGGGACGTTTTTGAGCGTAGCTTTTTGCAAGCCGAGCGGGACCGGAGGTCCCGCTGACCGTGCGAACGGCGCTTCGCGCCGTGAGCAGACGGGGGTTCCCGCAGGGAGCGAAGCGACCGAGGAAACCCCCGCAGTAAAAAGGTACGTCTACTGCGGGCTGGGGGAGCCGCTCGTCGCACCGGACTCCGTCTGGCCCTCGAGGGCCTTCCCGGTGATGGACTTGAGGCGGTCGACCAGCGAGTCCTTCTCGGGCTCGCCGACGAGCGCGACGTCGAGGACCTCGCTGATGTGCGAGACCGGGATGATCTCGATCTGGTCCTCGTACTCGTCCTCGATCATCACGTCCTGTTCGTTCGCCTTCGGGATGATGACGCGCTTGCAGCCCGCCTTCGCGGCGGCCTCGATCTTGTGCGTGACGCCGCCGACCGGGAGCACGTCCCCGCGGACGGAGAGGCTGCCGGTCATCGCGAGGTCCTGCGCGATTGGGACGTCCTCGAGCGCGCTGATGACCGCGGTCGCGACCGTGATGGAGGCGGAGTCGCCGTCGACGCCGCCCTCGCCCGTCTGGACGAACTGGATGTGGACGTCCTTCTCGGACATGTTCTCGTCGCTGAACTTCTTGATGATGGCGGAGACGTTCTCGACTGCCTCCTCGGCCATCTCCTTGAGCTGGCCGGTCGCGTAGATGCGGCCCTCCTCCTGGCTCTGCGCGGGCGTGATCTCGGCCATCACGGGCAGCATGATGCCGGAGTCGCCGCCCATCACCGCGAGGCCGTTCACGCGCCCGACGGCCTCGTCCTGGGAGGTGCCGAGCTCGTAGTCCTTGCGGCGCTCGATGTAGTTGTCCACGAACTGCTGCTCGATGGACCGCGAGCGCTTCTTCGCCTGCAGGACGTCGTCGCGCGTGGTGAGGTCGTGGCCCTGCGAGCGGGCGATGTCGCCGGCGACCCGCACGAGCCCGCCGAGGTCGCGCAGTTCGAGCGTGAGGTGGTCCTTGCGGCCGGCGCGGCGCTTCGCCTCGAGGATGACCTCCCGGACGGCGTCCTCGTCGAAGTGCGGGAGCTGGCCGTCGCGTTCGACCTCCTGGGCGACGAAGCGCGCGAACTTCCGGCGCATCTCCGGGGTGTCCTCGATGGTGTCGTCCATGTACACCTCGTACCCGTACCCGCGGACGCGGGAGCGGAGCGCGGGGTGCATGTTCTCCATCGCGTCCATGTTCCCGGACGCGACCATGATGAAGTCACACGGGACGGGTTCGGTCTGGACCATCGCGCCCGAGGAGCGCTCGGACTGGCCGGTGATGGAGAACTCGCCCTCCTGGATGGCCGTCATCAGCTTCTGCTGGCTGCGCACGTCGAGCGTGTTGATTTCGTCGATGAACAGCACGCCCTTGTGCGCCTTCTGGATGGCGCCGGCTTCGACGCGCTCGTGGCTCGGCGTCCCCATGCCGCCGGACTGGAACGGGTCGTGGCGGACGTCGCCGAGCAGCGCGCCGGCGTGGGCGCCGGTCGCGTCCTCGAAGGGCGCGGTCTGGCTGTCGGCGTTGTTGATGAGGAGCTTCGGCACCATCGCGTCGCCGCCGCGGTCGGTGTAGCGGAACGCCAGATAGATGACGCCGGCCGCGAGCACGCCCAGCAGCGGCTGGTGGGCGATGAGCAGCGCGTAGCCGACGACCAGCAGGATGATGATCCACATGAGGAACGACCGCATCTGGTTGCGCTTGCGGGCTTCCTCCTGGTGGGCTTCGACGATCTGTTCGCCCTTCCCGGCGGGGACGGTCCGGACTTTCGGCTCGTTGGAGTCGTCCGGGTTGTTGTAGACGAGAACGTCCTGCAGGCTCTCCTTCGGGAGGAGGTGGCTCATCGCCTTCGCGAGCATCGACTTCCCCGTGCCGGGGGAGCCGATCATCATCACGTGGCGGTGCTGTTTGGCCGCGCGCAGGATGATGTCGCGGGCCTCGGACTGGCCGATGACCTGGTCGACCAGCCGGTCGGGAACCTCGATGGCGGAGGTGTCCGGGATCTCGAGGCCGCCAAGCAGGTCGTCCTCGGCGTCGTCCTCGTTGATTGAGACGTCGCCTTCCACGCCGACGTCGCTGCCGAGGTCCTCGAGCTCGTCGAGGGTCTCGGCAGACTCCGGCGCCGACTCCTCGTCCGACTCGGGGGCGTCGGAGTCGACGTCGGGGTCGTCGCGGTGGGGCTCGTCTTCGGTCGATTCGTTGCTCATAGAAGTTGGTTCGACACGTGAAACCAAGGACGGGCGACTGATATACTTTCTCCCTCGGCGAGACGCTGAACCGGCCGTATTACCCGGTTTCGAGGGCTCAGTCGCGTGAACAGGATTTCGCGTCGTGGCGGGCGTGCGGCCCGCGAGCCGGCGGCGGACTCGCCATTCTTATAGTCGCTGACGGGGTGTTTGGAGGTGAGGAAATGACTCGCGGGTTCTACATCGGTCGCTTCCAGCCGTACCACAACGGCCACCACCGCGTCGTCGAGCAGATCGCCACCGAGGTCGACGAACTCGTCGTCGGCATCGGGAGCGCGGGCGACTCCCACAGCACGCGGAACCCGTTCACCGCGGGCGAGCGCATCATGATGATCACGAAGGCGCTGGTGGACTTCGACCTCGTGACGTACGCGGTCCCCATCGAGGACCTCGACCGGAACGCAGTCTGGGTGAGCCACGTCCAGTCGATGAGTCCGAACTTCGACGTGGCGTACTCGAACAACCCGCTCGTCATCCGGCTGTTCGGCGAGGCCGGCATCGAGGTCCGGCAGTCCCCGATGTTCGAGCGGGACGTCCTCGAGGGGACGGAGATCCGCCGCCGGATGGAGGCCGACGAGGACTGGCGCGAGCTCGTGCCGAAGCCGGTCGCGGACGTCGTCGACGAGATCGACGGCATCGAGCGCATCCAGAAGGTCGGCGACACGGACACCGGCGAGTAACTCCACGGGCGGCGAGTGATTTTCAACGGGTGACGCCGTACACGCGCGTGTGATAACGCTGAGTTCGGACTTCGGGACGCCGTACCCGGCGGCGATGAAGGGCGTGATCCTCCAGTCGACGGACGCGCAGCTCGTCGACGTCGCCCACGACTTCCCGCGGCAGGACGTGCGCGCGTCGGCGTTCTGGCTGCGCGAGGTGCTGCCGTACTTCCCGCCGGCGGTCCACCTCGCGGTCGTCGACCCGGGCGTCGGCACCGACCGGAAGGCGGTGGTCGTGCGCGCGGGCCGCCACGCGATCGTCGCACCGGACAACGGCGTCGCCGTGCCGGCAGCCCGCGAGCTCGGCGACGTGGAGGTGTTCGAAATCGAGGTCGATGACCCGGCGAGCGCGACGTTCCACGGCCGGGACGTGTTCGCGCCGGCGGCCGCCGACGTCCACGAGCGCGGCGTCGAGGCGTTCGACGACTACCCCCGGCTACGAGCGCCTCGAGGAGTACGAGATCGTCGAGTTCCCCGACCCGGACCTCGCGGGGGACGCGGTGCACGGCGAGGTGCTCGTCGTCGACGGGTTCGGGAACGCCGTCACGAACGTCCCGGGGCGCGTCCTCGAGGACCGCATGGGCGAGTTCGTGCGCGTGAACGGGAACGCGGTGGCGGCGCGGCGGTCGTACGCGGGCGTCGACCCCGGGGACTGGCTGGTGACGGTGGGCAGCCACGGGAACGTCGAACTCGCGGTGAACCGCGGCCGCGGCGACGACGCGTTCGGCGTCGACCCCGGCAGCCCCGTCGAGCTCAGGTGGTGACGGCCGGGCGGCGTCAGAGCCGCGACTCGATGCCGTCCTCGAACTCGCCGAGTTCGTGCTGGATGACGTCCCGCTCGAAGTAGAGGAGTTCGGCGCCGAGCGTGAGCACGGCGAGCACGACGACCATCCAGAACGTCTCGGGTTCGCGGGTGTAGAGGTTCCAGAGCATCAGCGGCGCGAACCCGAGCGCGCCGACCGCGCCGACCGCGGGCGGCACGGGATGGACGTCGGCGTCGACGGCGTTCCGCTGCCGGAACGCCAGCAGGCTCATCGCGCCGAACACGACGATGAACGACAGCGACGCGAACGACGTGATGGCGCCGAGACTCCCGTAGACGGCGAACGCGGCGTTCACCGCGCCGAGGGCGAGCACGGTCTTTTCGGGGACGCCCTCGGTCTCCGTGTCCCCGAACCGGTCGGGGAGCAGGTCGCCCTGGATGAGCCGCTTCGCGAAGTGCGCCGCCGAGAACAGCGTCGCGTTGATGGCGCTGCCCGTCGAGAACAGCGCGGACAGCGAGATGACGACGAACCCGAGCCCGGAGAGCCCGACCACGGACAGCATCGCGGACGCCGCCTCCGCGAGCGCGACGTGGGGGTGCTGTTCGAGCGCTTCGGGCGCGAGGTTCACGGTGACGACGGCGACGAGGACGTACACCGCGACGGCCGCGGGGATGGCGACGTACACCGCCGTCCGAATCGTCTCGACGTGGTTCTCGACGCTCTCCTGGTCGTAGAAGAGGAGCTGCCAGCCCTGGAACGCGACGAAGGAGATGGCGGCCGCGACCACCGGGCCGACGGTGGTGAGCTGGCCGAACCCGTAGGAGAGCTGGGTGTCCGAGAGCGACGTCGCGTAGACGAGGCCGAAGACGCCGAACGCGACGAGGACGAGCACTTTCGCGGCGACGAGGACGTTCTCCGCGGTGCCCGTGGTGCGCGCGCCGAGGAGGTTCAGCGCGACGAACGCCGCGACGGCGGCGACGGAGACGACCGGGCGGACGGGGAGCGCGAAGACGGTCGCGGGGACGACCGAGAACCCGACGGCGAACTCCGCGAACGCGAACGCGTACATCGCCATCGAGCCGACGTAGCCGAACAGCAGCGTCCACCCGAGCATGCCCGCGAGCGTGGAATTCCCGAGCAGGGACTGCACGAACGAGACGGAGCCGCCGCCGTCCGCGACGGCGACGTTGAGCTTGTTGTACGAGTAGCCCGCGCAGAGCGCGACGGCGCCCGCGAGCACGAACGCCGCCCACGTCGCGGCGCCCGTGACGCCCGCGACCACCCCGAGCACGGCGTAGATGCCGCCGCCGATCATCCCCCCGAGCGCGATGGAGACGCACTCGGTCAGTCCGAGCTGCTCGCTCATGGGCGAGCGATGGAAACGGCGACGGAAAAGGGCTACACGGCGACCTAAGGGTTGTGGCCGACGCCGCGTCGCGCTACTTGGCGGCGACGATGTCGTCGATGCGGACGACCATCGTCGCGGCCTCGGTGGCGGCCTCGATGGCCTCCCGCTTGACGTCGGCGGGGTCGAAGACGCCGGCGTCGACGGGGTCGCCGAGGTCGCCGCGCTCGCCGACCGCGAGCACGCCGGCGCGGGCGTCCTCGTTGGCGGCCCGCAGCGCGACCATGGCGTCCACGGGGTCCATGCCGGCGTTCGCGGCGAGCGTCCGCGGGAGGACGTCGAGCGCGTCTGCGAACGCCTCGGCGGCGAGCTGCGCGCGCCCGGGGATGCCGGCGCGCCGCGGCGGACGCGGTCGGCGGCCGCGAGTTCCGCGTAGCCGGCGCCGGGGACGACGCCGCCGTCGAGGGCCGCGACGACCACGTCGTCGCGTCGTCGAGCGCGCGTTCGAGTTCGGCGACGACGTGGCCGGTGCCGCCGCGCACGAACAGCGTCACCGCGGCCGCGTCGGCGTGCTCGACGAACGTCACGCGGTCGTCGCCGAACGCTTCGACGCGCCACCGCGTCGGCGCGCCCGAGGTCGTCGCTGGCGACGTCGCGGGCGTCCCGCGCGAGGCTGGCGCCGGTCGCGGCGCGGAGCGCGGCCGCGTCGTCAGCGGAGACGGACTCGTAGACGAGCACGCCGCGCTTCGCGAGCGCCGCGGCGACCGCGTCCTCGACGCGCTTCGTGCAGAAGACGACGTCCGCGCCCGTGTCGGCCAGCGCGTCCGCGAGGGCGCGGAGTTCGGCGTCCTGCGCGTCCACCGCGGCGGCGAACTGGTCGACGCTCGTGACCTCGTAGGCGACGTCGGTCGCGGCCTCGCGGACGCCGAGTTCCGCGTCGAAGACGAGCACTGCGGCGTCCTCGACGTCGACGGGTCCGTCCGCGCGGAGCGGTTCCGCGTCGAGGACGACGCCGTCGACGAGGGCGGTCGCGCTCGAGGACGCGCCGGGCTGGGCGTACACGTGCACGTCGTCGCGGTCGACGTCGTCGGCGGCGACCTGTCGGACCGCGCGCACCACGAGGTCCGCGAGCGCGGCGGCGCTCACGTCGCCCGTTCCCTTCCCGGTCATGCTGGACTGCGCGACCCGGCGGAGGCGCTCGTCGTCGAGGTCGCCGTCGAGGGTGGCGTCGTCGACGGCGTCGAGCGCGAGCGCGCGGGCGGCCGCGTACCCCTCGACGATGGCCGTCGGGTGGACGTCGCGTTCGAGCAGTCGGGCGGCGTGCGCGAGCAGTTCGCCGGCGAACACCGCGGCCGTCGTGGTGCCGTCGCCGACCTCCGCCTCCTGCGTGCGGGCGACGTCGACGAGCATCTGGGCGGCGGGGTGCTCGATGTCCATCTCCTCGAGGAGGGTCGCGCCGTCGTTCGTGATGACGACGTTCCCCGAGGCGTCGACGAGCAGCTTGTCCATCCCCCGCGGACCGAGCGTGGTGCGGACGGCGTCCGCGACGGCCTTGCCCGCGGCGACGTTCGACGCCTGCGCGTCGCTGCCGCGAGTGCGGCGGCTGTCCTCGCCGAGGATGAGTACGGGTCCCGCGGTTCCGCGGTGTGCAGTTGCTGCCATAATCAGCTGTCCGGTACGCTAGCGGTTCTATATGTAGTTTTCGTAGATTAGAATGTCGAATTATCGGACTGCGGCCACCGTCAGGTCGAAATACCCGGCCGGCGACCTACGCGTATGCTCGAACTGGAGCACGGGTTCCGGATCGTGGACCTGCACGCGCGGCTCCACGCCGGCCCGGGGCGCCCAGTCCGGGGCCGCACCATCGACGGCGAGGACCTCGAGCGCGAGATGCACCAGGCGGGTGTCGTCCGGTCGGTCGTCTTCCCGGGGCCGCGGAAGGGCGAACAGGGCTACCTGCGCGCGAACAACGCGGTCGCCCGGCAGGCCGTCCAGCGGCCGTTCATCGCGTTCGCGCGCATCGACGGCCCCCGCGACCCGGGCGACGGCGCGGCGTCCCGGCTGAAGAACCTCCGGTCGAACCGCTCGGACTGGCAGACCTCCCCGGAGGACGTCGAACAGTACGCCTACGACGACCGCTTCCACGGGTTCAAGCTCGACCCGACGCGGGACGGCCTCCCGGAGGCGGACGTCCTCGACGTGCTCGACGACGTGGGCCTCCCGGTGCTCGTCCACGGCGGCGAGGGGTTCCCGCCGAGCGCGCTCGAGGCGACGCTGCTGGACCGCGAGTTCCCGGTCGTGCTCGCGCACTTCGGCGGCCACCCGCTGGACCGCGAGCTGATGGGCGAGGCCGTCTCGCTGCTGGATACCTACGAGGACTTCTACCTCGACACGGCCGCGGTGCGGTACCGCGAGCTCCTCGAACGCGCCATCGTCGAACACCCCGACCGCGTCGTCTTCGGGAGCGGCGCGCCCGCCGTCCACCCGAACGTCGCGGTGATGGAGATTCTCACCCTCGACGTCACCGAGGACGCGATGCGGAAGGTGTTCGGCCGGAACCCCGTGCGGGTCGTCCCCGGCCTCGACCGGGAGTGACCGACAGTAGATTTATGCCGGTCCGTTCGTGTAAGTCGTCTGAACCATGTCCGATGACGAGTTGACGGACTTCCTCATCCTGCGGGACCTCGACGAACCGATCACCGACGACGAACTCGCCGCGGCCGGCGACGCCTCCGGGGAGGCCCTGAAGGCCCTCCGCGACGAGGGCGTCGGCATCCGATGGGTCGACTCGGAGGTGCTGAAAAACGACGACGGCGACGTCACGGGGACGTTCTGCCACTACAAAGCCGAGGACGAGGCCGCGGTCCGCGAGCACGGCGAGCGCGCCGGCCTCCCGGTCACGCGCGTCGACCGACGCGGCGACCCCCTCGAGGGCGAGTGACGAGCGGAGCGGTCAGCAGTCGTGGCGGACCATCGTGCGGTCCATGCGCGCGGAGACGCCGTTGGGGTTGCGGCGCGGCGTCCGGTCGGCCATGCGCGCGGACATCCCGTCCTGACTGCCCGTCCAGACGTTCGGCACGACGGCGCTGCCCGCGGCCGCCCACTCCGAGAGTTTCGCGTCGCCGCGGAGCACGTCGCCGCCCACGGAGAGCGCGTCCCCGACCGCGTGCTTCGTGACGCGGGCGGCGATGCGCGCGCCGAACCCGTAGTTCTTCACGAGCCGGTACGCCAGCGAGCGGTACTTCAGCCCCCACGCGGACTCCTCGGCGTCCTCCGGGAGCCGGTGGCGGATGTCGTCTTTCTCCTCGCGGAGCACGACCGCGTCAGCGCCCCACGCGACCTCGCGGTCCATCCCCGCGAGCCGGTGGGCGGCGTCCCGCGCCGCCCCCGTCTGGAGGTACTCGTCGAAGCCGTCGAGGGCGTCGAGGGCGTCCCGGACGAACGCGACGTTGCCGCCGTCGAAGAACGTGATGTCGCGGCCCGCGACGCTCGCGGTCTCGACCGACTCGGTGGTGACCCCGCCCTCGACGCGGTGGTGGACGGGGCCGGTGACCGCGGCGGCGCCGTCGGCGAGCGCGGCCTCGACGGCCGCCACCCACCCCTCGCGGATCTGGGAGTCCTGGCCGACGAGCGCGACGACGTCGCCGCTGGCGGCCGCGATGCCGGCGTTCCGGGACGCGTTGAGGTTGCGCTCGGAGACCTCCAACAGCAGGTCGACTGCGTCGTGGTCGCGCACCATCCCGGAGGTGCCGTCGACGGAGGGCCCGTTGACGACCACGACCTCGGCGTCGGGTGCGTGGGCCGCGAGCGCGTCGAGCGACGCGGCGAGCACGTCGCGGCCGTTGAGCGTCGGCACCACTACCGAGAGGTCCATAGCCGACACGAGTCTGCGCGGTGGTAAAAACGTCCCGGGTCGAAACACCCGGATTCGTCCGCGAGCTCACACGAACCGCGGGTTTCCGTCAGACGCTCGTCTGCCAGTAGGAGACCGACGCGAGCGGCTTTCCGAGCGGCGTCTCGCCGATGGCCGTGTCGGCGCTCCGGACCGGCCCCGCGATCCAGTCCGGGACCTTCCGGTAGAAGCCGTACGGCACGAGGAAGTCGTGCTCGTCGCCGACGAGGTCAAGTCCCGCCTCGTCGACGAGCCGGCGGACCTCGCCGTCGCCGTACAGCCGCGACCCCATCGGCAGCAGCCAGTTGTAGAGCGAGCGCGTGCTGAACCGGTTGAACGTGTCGAAGAACACGGTGTCCTTGGAGACGCGGGCCATCTCGGTGAGGAACCGCGCCGGCGTGTCCGCGAGGTGGAAGAACCGCATCGCGAACACGGTGTCGAAGTGGTCGTCGGGGAACGGGAGCCGGCCGGCGTCGCCGCGCATGAACTCGATGGTGTCCGCGACGCCCGCGCGCTGGGCCTTCTCGCGGCCCTCCTGGAGCATCGGCCCGGAGATGTCCAGTCCCGTGATGTCGGCGCCGCGCTCGGCGAGCATCACGGTGAACCGACCGGTGCCGCAGGCGATCTCGAGGACGCGCTGGTCCTCGACCGGCCCCACGGCGTCGAGGACGGCCTCCTTCTCTCGGCGGTCGATGAGCCGGCCGCCACGGGAGAATCGCTTCTCGTCGTACTCCTCGGCGACCTCCGTGGCCTGGTACCACTCCTGTCCCTTCACGCTTCTCGCTTGCATTTCGGGGGCGGGTGGTTAAAACCGTACTGGAAACCACACGGTCCCTCACTCCCTCGCCGGAGCGCGCCGAGCGCGTGCGACGGCGCGCCGGTCGACTGGAGTGTGAGTCGCCGTCGGCGACGGCGGCGGTCATCATTATACGATATAAGGTGTATAGTCGCACGGGTAGACAACCTTTACTTCCCTCAGTATGTGAGGGAGTTCCATGAGCACGTCCGCCACGGAGCACCAGTCACTCATCCAAGACGACGAAGAGTTCCGCGAGCGCCTCCGCGAGCTCCCGCCGAGCGCGAAGCTCGTCGCGAAAGTCCTCGAGATCGAGGCGCCGCTCTCGCAGGGCCAGCTCGCCGAGGAGTCCCTGCTGCCGGACCGCACCGTCCGGTACGCGCTCAACCGCCTCGACGACGCCGACCTCGTCGGCTCCCGCTACAGTTTCCAGGACGCCCGCAAGCAGGTGTACTTCCTCGACGACTAACCGCCGGCTTTTCCTCGCGGAGCGCGTCCCCGCACTCGTGCTATCCCGGTACGCCGTTCCAGTGGAACAGTCGGTGCCCGGCGGCGCGACGAACGCCTACGTCCTCGGCGACGGCGAACGGCTCCTCGTCGACCCCGCCGCCCGCACGCCGACACTCGACGAGACTGCCGTCGACCACGTTGCCGTCACGCACACGCACCCGGACCACGTGGGCGCCGTCGCCGACTACGCCGCGGCCGCCGACGCGACCGTCTGGGCGCACGCCTCGTTCCCCGAGCGCTTCGCGGACGCCGCCGGCGTCGAACCCGACCGGCTGTTCCGGCCCGGCGACGCGATTGGCGACACCGGCGTCTCCGTGCTGGCGACGCCCGGCCACGCGCCCGACCACGTCGCGTTCGTCGCGGGCGACGAGGCGGTCACGGGCGACCTCGCGTTCGCGGACGGCAGC
>NZ_WPCF01000103.1 GCF_009741975.1 Halobacterium sp. CBA1126
TTCTTCAACCCGCCCGTGCGGATGCAGCTCGTGGAAGTCATCGCCGGCGAGCACACCGACGACGAGGTGCTGGACCTCACCGAGGACCTCGCCGAGGAGATGGGGAAGACGCCGGTGCGCGTCCGCAAGGACTCGCCGGGGTTCATCGTCAACCGCGTGCTCGTCCCGCTGCTGAACGAGGCCGCGTGGCTCGTCCACGACGACGTCGCCACCGTCGCGGAGGTCGACTCCACGACGAAGTACGACCTCGGACTGCCGATGGGCGCGTTCGAGCTCGCCGACCAGGTCGGCATCGACGTCTCCTACGACGTCCTCGACTACATGCAGAGCGTGCTCGGCGCGGCCTACGAGCCGTGCCCGCTCATCGAGGAGAAAGTCGAGGCCGAAGCGCTCGGGAAGAAGACCGGCGAGGGGTTCTACGACTACGAGGACGGCGGCGCGGAAGTCCCGACCGACGAGGTCCGTGAGGACGTCGCCGACCGCCTCGTCGCCGTGATGGCCAACGAGGTCGCGAAGCTCGTCGGCAACGACGTCGCCGACCCCGCCGAAATCGACGAGGCGGTGAAGCTCGGCGCGGGCTACCCGGACGGCCCCGCGAAGATGGCCGACGAGGCCGGCGTCGCCCACCTCTACGAGACGCTCGCCGACGTCTACGAGGAGACCGGCGCCGCGCGCTACGAGCCCGCCGACGAACTCGAACGCCTCGCGGAGTCCGGCGACGGGTTCCACGGCGTGACCGACGAGAACGAGACCACGACCTACGAGAACCTCGCGGTGACCGTCGAGGACAACGTCGGGCACGTCGAACTCGACCGCCCGCACCGCATGAACACCATCAGCGAGGACCTCCTCGACGAACTCGCGCGGGCGGTCGACGAACTCGACGCCGACGACGAGGTTCGCGCCATCCTCCTCACGGGCGCCGGCGAGAAGGCGTTCTCCGCGGGCGCGGACGTCACCTCGATGGCGGGGAGCGCCTCCCCTATCGACGCCGTGGAGCTCTCCCGGAAGGGCCAGCAGACGTTCGGTAAACTCGAGGCCGCGGACGTCCCGGTCGTCGCCGGTATCGACGGCTACTGTCTCGGCGGCGGGATGGAGCTGGCGACCTGCGCGGACCTCCGCGTCGCCAGCGAGCGCTCGGAGCTCGGGCAGCCCGAGCACAACCTCGGCCTGCTGCCGGGGTGGGGCGGCACCCAGCGCCTCAAGCACCTCGTCGGCGAGAGCCGCGCGAAGGAGATCATCTTCACCGCGGAGCGCTACGACGCGGCGGAACTGGAGGAGTACGGCTTCGTGAACGAGGTCGTCGCCAACGACGAACTCCGGGACCGCGCGTGGGAGCTCGCCCGCGACCTCGCCGCCGGCCCGCCCATCGCCCAGAAGTACACGAAGCGCGCGATGCTCGCGGGTCGGGAGTCCACGGACGCCGGCCTCGAGTCGGAGGCGCAGGCGTTCGGCCAGCTGATGAACACTCAGGACCTGATGGAAGGTATCGCCGCGTTCACGAGCGACCGCGACCCCGAGTTCGAGGGGCACTGACACGACCACGGCAGAACGACACGTTTAAACAATTCTCCCGGGTACGAACGATTGTCGCTCGGTTGGTGTAGTCCGGCCAATCATGTTGGCCTTTCGAGCCGACGACCAGGGTTCAAATCCCTGACCGAGCACTTTTCGAACGGAGTGAGGAACGCGCGCAGCGAAGGGATTTGAACCACGGCAGACCGAGCGTAGCGAGTTTGGCATCGGGTTCAAATCCCTGACCGAGCACTACTCTGCTACTCACACCGAGCAGCGACGCGCGTGTCGCTGTTCGCCTGATTCTGTCGCGTCTACCCGTCTCTGGGGCCGAGCAGCGAGACGGCGACGTCCCCGGTCTGTTCGGCGGCGGCGACGAGCACGTGGACGGTGACGACGACGAGGACGACGCCGAGGGGGAACGCGAGCAGCCGCTCGGCGGTGGTGTCGATGGTCCAGACGTCGAAGATGGTGGCCGTGCCGCCGAGCGGGGCGAGCAGGAGGGCGAGCGCGCCGACGCCCGCGATGAGGACGAACAGCCACGCGAGGAAGCCGACGAGGGACTTGACGACGAGGAAGGCGACGCTGCGCCACGTCTCGTTCGAGCGGACGAGCGCGTCGACGGCCGCGAGGACGCCGTCCTCGGAGAGCGACGGGAGGCCGTCACGGGGCCCGATGGCGGTGTCGAGGAGGGCGTTCGCGAGGCGGCGTTCGCCCTCCGCGAGGAGGCGGGCGACCAGCAGGGTCGCCAGCAGAATCGGGACGCCGACGACGAACACGGAGAGGACGACGCCGAACACGAGGCCGACGCCGAGCACGAGGTAGTAGACGAACCCGAGCGGAATCGCGGCGAGGAGGTAGAGGATTCGCCGGTAGGTCTGCCGGTCGCCGAGCACGCCGACGAACGAGCGGAGGCGGGCGGCGGGCGCGCGAGAGGCACTCATTACCGGCGACTTCAGTCCGGGGGTACAAAAAGGCCCTCAGCGCGGGACGCGAGCGACCGTGACTGCTAACACGCCGTCGGGCGAACGCGGTGGTATGAGCTACGAGGCGGTGTTCTTCGACCTCGACGACACCCTCTACTCGTATCCGGAGTGCAACGAGGCGGGGAAGGCGGCGGCGTTCCGGGAGGCCCGCGAACTGGGCTACGACGTCTCGCGTGGGGAGTTCGACGACCTCTACATGGAGGGGCGCCGCGAGGTGAAACGCGAACTCGCGGGGACGGCGTCGGCCCACGAGCGGTTCCTCTACTTCAAGCGCGCGCTCGAAATCCACACCGGCACCCACCAGTCGCGGGACGCGCTCGCGCTCGGGGAGGCGTACTGGGGGACGTACGTCGAGGAGATGGAGCTGTTCGACGGCGTGCGGGAGACGCTCGCGGAGCTCCGGCAGGCGGGCGTGGACGTCGCCATCGTGAGCAACCTGACGACGCGCATCCAGATGGAGAAAATCGACGAGCTGGGCCTCGAGGAGTACGTCGACCTCGTGTTGACCTCCGAGGAGACGGGCCGGGAGAAGCCCGCCAGCGACATGTTCACGCTGCCGCTGGCGAAACTCGACCGGCGGCCCAGCGAGACCGTGATGGTCGGGGACGACGTCGAAGCCGACGTGGAGGGCGGGAACGCGGTCGGTCTGACGACGGTGCTGTTCAACGGCGAGGCCGACGGCGAGACGGGCCACCGCCGGCCCGACCACCAGATTGATGCCTTCTCGACGGTGTTGGAGGTGGTACTGTAATGCTCGAACGCGAACGCGTCTCCGTCGTCGACTACGCGCCGGCGCTTGCGGAACTGACGCCGGGCCGCACCGGCAACCTGAGCGTGCGCAGCGGCGACCGGTTCGCCGCGACGCCGACCGGCGTCCCCTACGACGAGTTCGACGCCGCGGACGTGCCCGTCGTGACCTTGGACGGCGAGGTCGTCGCCGGGGAGATGGACCCGACCAGCGAGGTGCCGATGCACACCGGCATCTACCGGCGGCTGGATGCGGGCGCCATCGTCCACACGCACTCGACGTGGGCGACGACGCTCGCGGTGCTCGGCGAGGACCTCCCGCCGATTCACTACATGATCACGGCGGTCGGCCGCCGGGTGCCGGTCGCCGACTACGCGCCGTACGGCACCGACGACCTCGCGGAGCTGGTCGTCGCGGAGATGGAGGCCGCCGACTCGAAGGCCTGTATTCTGGCCCACCACGGGCTCGTCGTCACCGGCGAGGACCTCGCGGCCGCGGTGGAGAACACGTTCGTCGTGGAGAACCTCTGCCGGGTGTACCTGCAGGCCCGCCAGCACGGGACGCCCGAGCGACTCACCGACGACCAGCTGGCGACCGTCGAGGAGAAGTTCCAGTCGTACGGCCAGAATCAGTAGGTGCGGCGGGTCCCGGCGCGGCGGGGCCCCGCGGTCGGCGTCGAGCCCGTCACGGCTACGCGTTGTTCATCCGGGTCTTCGTGGTGTGGCCGCAGGTCCGGCACTCCGCGACCCGGTACGGCTCCCGGGAGAACTCCGCGTTCTGCTCGTCGTTGCTCTCCGTGAGGATGTCGATAGACACCTCGTGGGGTTGCTCGCGGCCGCACTCCGAGCACTGTTCGACGACGCCGTCGGATTGGACGTGTTTGCTTGCCATCGGACCTGACCTCACCTAAACAATACGACCACACGCCCTTCGAATATATGCCTAATTGTTTAGGTTGTGAGAACGCAGTCGGCACGCGCCCCGTCCGAACCCTTACGCCGCCCCGGGCGCTACCGTCAGGGAATGCGTTCGTTCCCGCCGCTCCCGGACGCCGCGGAGGCGCCGGCCTCGCTGTCGGACGGCCACCTCTGGGTACAGGAGTGGGTCTGCGGCGGCCCGCTCCGCGTCCAACTCCGCGAGTCCGGACTCCTCCGCTTCGGCGACGCCGACCGCGTCTTCGACGGCGACGTCCCGCCGGGCTACCGCCACGCGGTCCGGCACGTCCGCGAGCGCTTCGACCGGGACGCGCTCCGCGGCGCCCTCGACGACGTGGAGTCGGCGGTGTTCTACGGCACCGCGACCCGCCAGCAGCCGCTGGACTACGACTGGGCGACGCTCCCGGGGTTCCTCGGGTTCGACGTCTACCACGCCGCCGCCGACAAGTTCCTCCCGCCGGACGCCGTCGAGGCGCTGTTCGACCGGCTCGGCCTGACGCCACTCCCCGCCGTCGAGAAGGAACTCCGGGGCGCGGACGTCGACCTCGAGGAGTACACCGTCCCCGGGTCGGCGTGGCGCGACGGCCCCGCGGCCGGCGTGCTCGTCCGGAACAAGACCGGCGACCGCGCGGTTCGCCGGGCAGACGCGCTGGACGCCCCCGAGGCGGTCGCGTACGACGCCGACTCCACCGACCTCGCATCCCGGTTCGTCACCGAGGCGCGCGTCGAACGCGCCCGCGAAGCCGCCGGCAACACGGGAGGCGTCGACGACGTCGTCGAGCGCGTGCTGGAGTTCCTCGCGCGCGAGGAGTACGCCCGCCTCTACGCCGACGACGCGCCCGTCGACGTCGCCGCTTTCGAATCTACGGCCGCCGACCGCGCCCGACGACTCTTGGACGCCGCGTAACTCGGACTGCGGACGTGTGACGCGAATCCGTGCCCTGAAGCCGCGCCGGCTCCTACGCCGGGCCGATGACGCGTCGCTTCCGCTGGACTCGGCCGGTCGCTGCCGGCTCCGTCACCGTCACGCGCGTCGCCGGCGACCACGAACTCGCCGACGGCGCCCCCCAGCGACGCTACACGGTCGCGGTGCCGAGCGCCGAAGCCGCCGTGGCCGCGGCGACGGGCTGCGAGACCGAGTGGGACGACGACACGCTCTGGGTCACCGTCGGCGACGGTGCCGGTCTGGCACGCGTTCGCCTCCGCCTCGGCGACGCGTACACCGCCCTCCGGTTCCCCGGCCCGTCGTTCGACGACCGCCTCACCGCCGCGCTCGATGGCGACGAAGCGGCGGCGCACGAACTGCTCGCGGCCGCGGACTCCGTCGTCGCGCTCGCGCTCGCCTGCGGCCCGCTCCTCGACGCCGAGGGGTTCGTCGCGCTCGTCGACGCCCTCGCCACCGCGAGCGAGACCGCCTCAGACGACCTCCACGCGACCCGCTACGACCTCGCGCGAATCGCTGCGACGACGGCCGTCGGCCCGCCGGTCGCCACAGCCGACGAGTTCGAGGCGCTGGCCGAGGGCCTGGACGGCGTCGACGCGATCGGCGACGTGTCCGTGCTGGACGCGCTCGCGGACGTCGTCGCGGTCGCCCACGACACCGCTGGGGAGACGCGGCGCTTCCTCTCGGACCTCGGCTACGAACTCCCCCTGCTCGCCGAGCGCGACGACGGCCGGTTCCTCGCGGCGTACCTCGCGCAGGTCGCCCGTACGGCGGGCGTCCGCGACGCGAAGCAGGCCGCCGCGCGCCGCGCCGCGAACACGGACCACTCGGCGTTCGAGGAGGCGAAGGCGGCCGCCGAGCGCGCGGACTACTGGGACCGCGGGGCGGCGTGGCGCGACGCCGTCCTCCCCGCGGCGAGCGAGTCGTTCCCGACGTTCGCGTACGTCCTCGCGAACGCGCTCTACTGGACGGGCGAGGTCGGCCGCTCGGACTCGCGCGCGGACGAACTCCTCCACGAGGGCGCCGCTGCGGCCGCTCGCACCATCGACCTCGACTGGGTGGAAGGCCACGCCGCGTTCGAGCGCGCCCGCGCGGCCGCCCACCGCCACCGCAGCAAGCGCAACCACGCGCTCGCGCTCGCGCAGTTCGAGGCCGCCCGCGAGGTCGCCGAGTCGTACTCGTTCCTCGACCCGTGGGAGCCGACGTACAGCCACGCCGTCGTGCGGTCGAACGCCCTGTCGACGACCGGCGACCACGAGCGCGCGGTCGCGGTCCTCGATGACGCGCTCGAGGAGCTCCGCGAGCAGGGCGTCCCCGACGAGCGGTTCGCGGAGATGCGCGCCCACCTCGAGGGCCAGCGCCACGAGCGCCGCGCCATCGTCGCGGACGACGGCGACCGCCTCGCGCACCTCGAGGCGGCGCTCGACAACTACGAGTCCGTCGGGTTCGAGCGCTCCATCGAGCGAATCGAGGCAAAACTGGACGACGCGGAAGAAGCAGCGACCGGCGGTAGCGAGGACCGCGCCCGCCCGCAGCCCGTGCTCCGCCCGGACCCGGAGGCGGGACCGAGTCTCGAGGACATCCCCGACCTCCACGACTCGCTCACGGAGACGGACCCGGGCGCGGTCGGGAGCGCGGACCCCGGCGTCCTCCCGGACGAACGCGGCGACGCGCTGGACGACCGCGGTCCGGGGCGAGACACGGACCCGCGCTACCGCTGACCGCTAGCCGTGCTCCAATACGGGCGTCTCGGCGCCGCCCTGCGCGTGGTCGACGCGCACGCCGTCTACCGCGTCGACGCCGAAGCCGTCGGCTAACGCGGCGCGAGCCGCGGCTTCGCCGTCCTCGTCCGCGGGCGCGTCGACCGCAAGCGCGACGGTCGCGTCGACCTGGAGGTCGTTCAGCCGCGGCCGGAGGTCGGTGACGTCGACCGCTTCGACCTCGGTGACGGCGTCCACGCCGTCCAGGACGCTGGCCGCGCCGCACTCGAGGTCGCCGGCGGCGTCGCGCGGTACGTGCATCGTGAGGTCCGCGACGAGGCGGACCGGCTGGCTGGCAGTTGCCATAGGCTCCCGCCGAGAGTCGAACTCGCGCCGGCGAGGCCGGCGTCCACGGGCTGTCGGGAGCGACAGCCCGCGCTCACCACTCGACTCGCGGGAAGAACGCAGTCGCGTCGCGGACGGCAGCCGCGTCCTCCCCGGGGCGTTCGGTGCCGCTCACGCGGCGAGGGTGGACGCGGGCTGCGCGTTCGGGCGATAGCCGGCGACCACGAACCCCACGGGACCTGCGGACCCCCAGCTACGCGCCGGGGTCGCCGGTTCGTGGATGGTCGTGGTCATCGGTGTGTCACCCGTTCGGGCTCGGTGGGACCGAGCCGCTCGACTGGTCAATTTTGCCCCTGTACAATAAGTTTTGTCGAGGTGTGTGAGACTCCCGCACGCGCTGTCGCGGGGCGAACAGTTTCGGGACACGGCTTTCGGGGTGGCACCGCGAACGAGCGCGTGATGACCGACTACGACGACCTGCCGCTGGTGTACGCCTGCTCGGGCTGTTCGAGCGCCGCGCAGCTGGCCAACGACCTCGCCGTCCGCCTCGACCGGGAGAGCAACGCGGAGATGTCCTGCATCGCGGGCGTCGGGGGCGACGTCGCCCCGCTCGTGAACACCGCCACGTCGGGCCGCCCGATGCTCGTCGTCGACGGCTGCCCGCTGGAGTGCGCGCGGCGGAGCCTCGAGAACCACGACGTGACTCCGGACCGGCACGTCAACCTCGCCGAGCGCGGCGTCCCGAAGGAGTACCACACCGACTACGACGACGAGCGGGCCGAGGCGCTGTACGAGGACCTCGTCGCGGAAGTCGAACAGCTCGCTCCGAGGGCGTAGCCGCCTCCTCCTCCCGGGTTCGAGTCGGCGGTTTCTGTGGTCGCGTTCACCACAAGACCCTTGCCGGTGTTGGGTGAAGCTGTCAGGTATGCGTCGGGAACGCGTCCTGGCCGCCGGCATCGCGGCGCTGCTCGTCGCCTCCGCAGTGACGATGGTCGCCGTCCCCGGCGTGTTCGCGGACGACGAACCCGCCGACGTCCGGCCCGGTCACGCCGACATCCGCGAAGTGACTATCGGCGCCGGCGACGTCTCCGGCGGGACTGTCACGCTCGAGGTGACGTCGTACCTCCGTCACGTCGGCGGCACCTCCGAGAACGTCAGCGTCCTCGTGCGCGCCGTCGGCGTCGACTCAGGGCTGGTCGAGACGACCCGCGAGGTCGACGTCGACGCCATCTCCGGCGACAGGGAGGTCCCCGTCGAGGTCGCCCTCGCGGTCGCCCGCGAGGGCGGCTACCGCATCGAGACCGTGCTCTACAGCGACGAGCAGCGGGTGGGCTCGGTCTCGAAGACGGTCCGCGGCGTCGGCACCGTGCAGGCCGGCGGCCGGGCGGCGTTCCACGACTTCGCCGCGGGGCTGCCGTCGGTCCAGTACTCGGTCGCGGACGCCGGCCCCGACCGCACGGCGCTGGACGTCTCGACGTACCTCACGAACAGCGGCGCCGCCTCGACCGGCTCCGTCTCCGTCGAACTAATCGTGCGGCAGGCCGACTCGAACATCGTCGCGGCCCGCACCACCATCGACGTCTCCGAAATCCCGTCCGGTGAGACGGTCGCCCCGAACGCGACGGTCACCGTGCCGGCCGGGTACAACTACTACCTCGACGCGGTGCTCCGGAAGGACGGCGTCGTCGTGGACGCGGCGCGCAGCGCGGCGAACCTCGACCCGCAGGAGCGCATCACGGCCAACGCGACCGTCCGCGACGTCGGCCTCCGGGTCGAGGACTTCGAACGCACGGACGGCCAGGACCGCGAGCAGCCGCTGCCCGACGGCGGGGAGAGTAGCGGCGGGGGCGTCCCCGGGTTCGGGCCCGCGCTCGCCGTCCTCGCGGTCGCCGTCGGCGCAGCCATCGCTTGGAGGACTCACTCATGACCGACGACCACGACTCCCCCGCGACCGGCGCACTGACCGACGGACGCGACGTCCGCGAACTCCTGCTGAAGGGCACGCTGTTCGTGCTGGCCGTGCTCGCGGTCGTCGCGCTCTTCCAGTTCTACACGAGCGCGAACGCCGCTATCGGCCAGTGGATCGGCCGGGAGTACCGCGCGCTGTTCCGCGCCGCGTTCAACCTCGTCGTCCTGCTCGCGACCGGCATCGGCA
>NZ_WPCF01000166.1 GCF_009741975.1 Halobacterium sp. CBA1126
CGACGAGCACCATCCCGGCGACCAGTACGGAGAGCGGGACGGGCACCGAGAGCAGGAGCGCCGCCGCGCCCGTCACGGCGACGCCCGCGGCGACGACGCGCGCCGGGCCGAGGCGGTCCGCGACCACGCCCGCCGGGAACTGCAGCAGCGCGTACACGAGCAGCATCGCCGTGAACGCCGCGCCGAGCACGCCGTTCGAGACGCCGTAGAGCGCGCGGAGCTCGGGGAACAGCGGCGGGAACGCGTACCGCAGGAACTTCGCGAGGAACCAGATGCCGGAGGCCGCGAACAGGACGCCGAGGCCGGCTCGCTTCCGGTCGGTGGGCGCGCGTCCGGGCATCCGTAGTGACGAGCGGACGACGGGGCTTCAGTGTGAAACGTCTGCCGACACCGCGGCGGGCCCGCGGGCGCCGGGCGGCCGGCACGCGCTCAGAACCCCCAGCGGAGGCCCGCCATCGAGGCGACGATGGCGACCATGAGCGCGAGCTCGACGAGGCTCAGCATCCCGTACTTCTTGTTCAGTTCGGCGAGGCGGTCGTGGTCGGTGTCGTCGGCGGCGATCTCGTCGAACATCCCCGCGGTGAACGTGTGCAGCGGTCCGAACCCGAGCGCGAGCAGCGCGGCGGCGAGCACGAGCGCCGCCCACAGCGACGGCGTCGGCGCGGCGAACAGCCCCATCAGGTGCGCGAGGCCGACGCCGGAGCCGACGACGCCGAGCGACACCGGCTCCATCAGGAGGTTCATCCGCGGGACGAACCCCGCGGCGAACTCCGCGTTCGCGTCCGCGGAGAGGCTCCCCATCACCGGGCCGAGCACGACCGCGCCGAGCACCGCGGTCCCGAACCAGAACGCCCCGAGGAAGAGGTGGACGGTGAACATGACTCGCGGGTCCCCCGAGAGGTAGCCCAGCACCGGGAGCACCAGCGGGACAGCGATTGCGCCGACCGCGAACGGTCGGGACGTCGCGTCGGCCATGAGGCTGTACCGCTCGCGGCTGTTCGTCGGTCGGTGTGCGTCAGTCAGCGACATACATGGTCCCCCTCACCACGAGTCGTAGGTACTCTGACATCCAGATAAGTGATGGGGTTCGAACAACTCTGGGGGTGTTGGCGAGAACGACTTTCGCGTACTCGTGTAATTCGGAAATGGATTCTCTTGACGTACAACTCCGAGAAGGTGGAGGATTAGATTAATTATCCCCCTCAGACACTTCTGGATATGCGAGTAAGCGAGGTCTTCGCACACAACAGCTATCCTGAATACACCTACGTAGAACGAGAGACTGGCGATTTGGAGACGAGTTTAGAGAACGCATTACGGATGCGTGGCGCTATTGTTTCCATTTCTGGCCCCTCCAAATCCGGTAAATCGATGCTGGTCAAGAGGGTTGCAAAACAAAGTCACATCACACAAATTGCGGAAGTAACTGGCTCAAATATTGAAAGTGTAGACGATCTTTGGGAGGAGGCCCTGAATAATATTGGGGCCCCGTCTGCTACTGAAGAACATTCTACTGAAAGAGAGGAAAGTGGAAGAACTGTCAAGGGTGGCGTTGATGTCGGATTTTCTGCAGGCGCTGACTCTCATTCTTTAGAGGGACAAGAGAACACGGATGTTTCAATCGATCAAAGGAGAGGTCTTAGCAGATTGATTGAGGTAGTAGATACGGACAATTTCATTCTCTTAATTGATGATTTCCACTATATTGACCAATCTATCCAGCCGGATATTGCTGAAGCGATTAAGGGAGCTGCAGAAAGGGTATTTCCGTTTGTGCAGCGCTAGTAGGATACCGGAGCGAGAATTTGGAGAAAGTTAATGACGATCTCACGGGAAGAGTCCGAAGCATCGAACTGGACTACTGGGATGACGATGATTTGCGGAAGATTGCAGAAACCGGATTCAGCGTTCTCCAAGTAAATTTCCCTGATTCGTTTATTGACCGACTCGTTCAAGAAGCGGCCGGTTCACCGTTGCTGATGCAACTTCTCTGTTACAGTGCCTGCATTCAGAACGATATTGTTGAGCCACGAGATGAAATGGAAGAGATACAGATTACTGAGCAAGATAAGCGGGACGTGTTTAGAGAGGCAATCCAGTGGGGCGGGTATTCAGATGTCGTTGAACGGATTTACCAAGGAGCCGTCACTCGGGGGGAAGACCGGGTACAGTATGTACTTCAGACGGGTGGAGAGGGAGACTACTATGAATGCTGCTTACGAGCTATTGCGGATAATCCACCCAAGTTTGCCTTTAGCCACCGGGAACTGTACAACCGAGTGAAGGATATTTGCTCTGGAAAGCACCCGAAAATAAATCAAATTGCGATGTTTTGTGAGAAAATGCGAGATTTAACCGAAGATGAGCGGCCTGATACTTCACTCGTTGATTGGGATGAGGATGAGGAGATGTTAAATATCTCTGAACCCGGTCTTCTATTTAATATACGGTGGGCGATTCGTTTGGGAATTCATGGCGAAGAGACGTAGTCGACTCAATATCTTCTCAGGTTCGGTTGCGGGTTCAGATGCTGAGTTGTGAGGCGTGTTTTGGATCTACGGCCTTAGCAACATCCCTAACCGAGAATCGAAGCTCCGGTCCTTTGCGTGGATAGATTTGGCACGACCTCCACCGCCTACACGCCAACTTGACTAACACACGCATAGCCCCATGACACAAACACGTGTGGACTCGTCGGGACTGAGCGAAACCGAAGGTTTCGCGAGGTACGACGAGTCCACTGACTGAGCGAACGAAGTGAGCGAAGGAAGTGGACTCGTCGGGATTTGAACCCGAGGCCTTCCCCGTGCCAGGGGGATGATCTACCACTGATCTACGAGCCCGCGAACGCATCACCAAGTTCCCGGTGGTCGTTGATAAACCCCGCGATTCGCGGGGAGGCGGCGAGCGGAGATGGAAACCCTTTACGTGCCGGAGGGCGTTCTCGCCTGTAGGGAACCACACGGCCGTAGATCCGACTTGTGCCGCGCGGGTTCGGACGCCGCTCGCGTCCGCTGGCGCGGCTTGGGACTGCGGTAGTGTCCGGCACCGCCGGGTGCCGTCAGCGTTTCGTGTAGTTCCAATCCGAACAATGGCACGAATGCACACGCGCCGCCGCGGGTCGTCCGGCTCGGACCGCCCGGCGGCAGACGAACCACCGGAGTGGAGCGACGTAGACGAGGACGCAATCGAGGACCGCGTGGTGGAGCTCGCCGAGCAGGGGCACGACCCCTCGCAGATCGGCCTGAAGCTCCGCGACGAGGGCGTGCAGGGCACGCCGATTCCGGACGTGAAGCTGGCGACCGGGAAGAAGGTCACCGAGATCCTCGAGGAGAACGACGCCGAACCGGACCTGCCCGAGGACTTCCGCAACCTCCTCGAGCAGGCCGTGCGGCTGCGCGAGCACGTTCAGGAGAACGGACAGGACCACCAGAACAAGCGCGCGCTCCAGAACACGGAGTCCAAGATTCGCCGCCTCGCGGACTACTACCGCGGCGACGAGCTCGACGAGGACTTCACGTACTCCTACGAGCACGCGAAAGAACTGCTCGAATAGATGGCGACGACGGGACGCAGTACAGCGGCGACCGAGCCCGACGCCGAGTCGGTGCTGGCCGACGCGGAGTTCGTCCGCG
>NZ_WPCF01000062.1 GCF_009741975.1 Halobacterium sp. CBA1126
CCCCGCGGAGGCAGGTCTTTTTTAGCGTCCTTCCGAGCGGAGCGAGGAAGGGCTCGGGAAAGCTACGCTCTCCCGGCGTAGCTTTTTGCGTCGAGTGGTGGGCGAGCGAAGGGAGCGCACCCGAGGCGGAAAAAGGTCCGTCTAGTTGTCGTCCTCGCGCCAGCGGTGTTCGCACTCGGTGCAGATGAAGAAGCGCGTCTCGGACTCGTCGGCGGAGCGAATCTGTTGCATGTACCAGTGCGCGCGGTCGTTCTCGCAGTTGGGGCAGACGACCTCGGTGGTGGGGAGGCCGCGGTCCTGGGCGTCGCTGACGTCGACGATTTCGGTCTCCTCCTGCCCCTCGGTGACGACGTAGGAGGCGTCGGGGTCTTTCGGTTGTTTGTTCCCGCAGCTCCCGCACACCCAGAGGCCGTCCTCCGCTTTCATCATCGAGCCGCAGTCGTCGCAGAACTCCATAACCGTGTGCACGCCGTCGCGTCAATTAAGCCCCCGGTTTCAGCCGTCGCCCTCGGACTGGCCGGGTTCGCCGACGGCCTCGGTGGGGAGGTTGTTGTAGACGGCGGCTTCGAGGTCGTCGGGGCTGACGAAGACGTCCTCGGTGATGCGTTCGACGACGTCGCCGAGGCGTTCGTCGCCGTCCGCGAAGCGGAGGACGACGTCGTCGAACTCCGCGAGGACGTCCTCGCGGGTCGCGGGGTAGGTGAGCGTGTCGAGCTCCGACCGGAGTTCGTTGAGCTTCAGTTCGCGTGCCATGCGACTGGATACCAGACCTACGTCCCTAACTGTTGCCCCGCGACTACTCGAAGTCGGGGTCGCGGTCCTCGAGGAACGCCTGCATGCCCTCGCGCTGGTCGTGGCTGCCGAACAGGCTCGCCCACGTCCGGCGCTCGTACTCGAGGCCGGCGTCGAGGGGCGTCTCGTGGCTCTGGTTGATGGCGGCTTTGGCGGCGCCGAGCGCGGTGTGGGACTTCGCGGCGAGGTCGGCGGCGAGGTCGGCGACGTGGTCGTCGAGCTCGTCGTGGGCGACGACCTCGCCGACGAGGCCTTCCTCGTAGGCGTCGGTGGCGTCGAGGCGGTCGCCGAAGTAGACGAGGCGGCGCGCGGTCTCGTCGCCGACGAGCCGGGGGAGCCGCTGGGTGGCGCCCCAGCCCGGGACGATGCCGAGGTCGATCTCGGTCTGGCCCATCACGGCGGTCTCGCTGGCGACGCGGAGGTCGCAGGCGAGCGCGAGCTCCATCCCGCCGCCGAACGCGTAGCCGTTGATGGCGGCGACGACGGGCGCGGGGAAGGCCTCGATGGCGTTCGCGAGGTCGTGGCCGAGCTCGGCGTACTCGTGGGCTTCCTGCGGGCTCATGTCGGCCATGTGCTCGATGTCCGCGCCCGCGACGAACGCGTCGTCGCCGGCGCCCGTGAGCACGAGCACGCGGGCGTCCCGCTGGCGGGCGTCGTCGACGGCGTCGTGGAGCGCGTGCAGCGTCTCGACGTTGAGCGCGTTCAGGCGCTCGGGGCGGTCGACGGTGAGGGTGGCGACGCCGTCCTCGAACTCGGAGCGGACTGTCTCTGCCATGTGCGCGTGGACGCGGACGGCGCCAATAATGCCCGGGGTCTTCGCAAGCCCGAAATACCGGCGCTGAGTACCGACGGGCATGACCCTCTCCGAGGAGGACCGCGAGCGGCTGGCCGACCTCGTGGAACTCCAGCCGACGAAAAACAGCGTGCTGCAGGACCGCTGGGACATGGAAAGCGGCAGCGACGTCCACCAGTACCTCGAGGGCGAGCTCCGGGACTACTACTACCGCGACGAGAACAGCCTGATTCGCGCGACCGCGGAGGCCGCCGAGCTCGTCGGGATGGCGCCCGAGAGCGGGGAGGCGCCCGCGGTCCACATGTCCGAGAACGAGCGCCGCGTGTTCGCGGTCATCGCCGGCCCGGACGAGCGCGCGGAGAGCGTGGTCTCCGTGCTGCACGCGGTCCGCGAGGCCTTCGACGTGCCGGACCTCGAGTCCGCGGACGTGCGGCGCGCGCTCCAGACGCTCAAGCGCAAGGGCATCGTCGCCGTCGAACACCGCACGGTCCCGACGTACAAGCTCGCGGTCCCGCGCGAGGACGTCAACGTCGCGGAGCGCGAGGACGACCAGTCCGCCGCCTCGGAGGCCTGACGCCGCCGGTTGATTCCAGCCGCGACTGTTGATTTTGTGGGTGAACTCGGGACACTAAACCGCTGGAGGCGTTGGACCCGAGTGTGCGTTTCCCATGCCCTACACGGTGACGTGTACACTGTGTAGTTTCACGCGCGAGCTAGAGGACCTCGATGACGTCTTCGAGTTCCGCGACGAGCACCAGGAGACGTACGGGGACGAGCACGTCATCGAGTTCGAAATCGTCCAGTAGCGCTCCGACCGGGCGCGCGACCAGCTACCGGTTTCGCCGCCGCCGCTCGTCGAGGACGCGCCGAATCGCCGCGCCCGGTCCGCCCTCGATCGGCCAGCCGCGCTGGCGCCACGCGGGCGGCTCGGGCTCGTAGTCGGGGCACGACCCCGAGCACTCCGCCGCCGTCTGCTCGCGGCCCTTCGCCGCGCAGTACGGGACGTAGCCGTCCGCAGCCCGCCGGACCGCGAAGTGCCGGCAGTCCGGCCGCATCGTGTCCACGTACGACCGCCAGCCGCGCTCGTACGCGCGCTCGGCGATTTCGAGGCGCTTGGCGGCCTTCCAGTCGGCGTCGGCGTACTCGAAGCTCGCGGGCGAGTTGTCGAACTCGCTGTCCGACGGCCGGTCGGTGATTCTGGTGCCCACACCGCCGGGGTCCAGCGACCGCGGGTGCCACGCCACCGACGCGTCGCCGTCCGCGAACGTGAGCACGCCGGCCTCGACGGGCATCTCCGCGAACAGCGCGCGCTCGGCGCCGCGCTCGTCGCTGGACTCGGTCGCCAGCCAGACCTCGTCGGCGAGCCCGAGCGCCACGTCTCGCTCCAGCTGGTCGGCGAGCGCGTCCGCCGCCGACGCGTCGAGGTCGGGCTTGTTCTCGACGGCGACGACTCGCTCGACCCAGTCGGGGTACGGCCACTTCCGCCGAATCTCGATTCGGTTCCCGTCCCGCCGGGTCTCGAGGACGCCGCGGTCGGCGGCCTCGTGGACCGCCTCGCGGACGTACCGCCACGGGTAGCCGGGGTGCGGGAGCGCGTCCCGGTAGAACTGCCAGTCCGCGGGCGCGTTCCGGACGACGTGCAGGAGGTCCGAGTTCAGCCGCTCGGGGCCGAAGTTCGCGCGCGCCGCCAGCGCCTCCGGGTCGACCTCGACGACGACGGTGTCCCAGCGCCGCCGCTTCGTGCCCAGTTGCCGGGCGACCACGCAGGGACGGTCGCCGTCGGGGTGCCAGTTGCGTTCGGCCCACGCGCAGACGCGGAGTTCGAACGCGAACTCGGAGTCGGCCACGGCAGACGTGGGGCCGCCGACTCACCTACCTCTTTCGCTGCGGTCGCGCGTCGTCGGTATCGAAGCGTCGCTACGGGCGGAGAAGAGCGACCGGTGGGAGGCCGGTCAGGCTTCCTCGAGCTGCTGGTCGATGAACTCGTGGGCGTCCCGCAGAATCTCCCGCGGGCCGTCCTGCGTGATGGTGTTGATGGCCTGGTCGTAGTCGCGCCACTGCAGGTCCGAGTGCTCGCTGGACAGCTCGGCGCTCGCCTCGAAGGACTTCGCGACGAACAGGTGGACCGTCTTGTGGATGCGGGTGCCGTTGGCCTCGAACACGTAGTCGTAGTCGTCGCGGAAGCCGTCCAAGAGCCGGAAGTCCTCGATGCCGGCTTCCTCCTGTACCTCTCTGATTGCCGTCTGCTGGAGCTCTTCGTCCCCCTCCACGCCGCCCTTCGGGAACTCCCAGTCCCCGGGCCGGCTCTTCAGGAGGAGGTATTCGCGCCGGTCCCGCGTGTCGCGGAACAAGATGGCTCCGGCGCTGGTCGCTTCGACCGTCATTATCACAAGGTAGTGGACGGCCAGTTAAGAGAATGTCGGAGTGAGTGACTGACACGCACCAGCCGGCGGAACACACGCTTTTTCACGGTGGAGTGCGTGAACTCCTACACCCATCCCAGCCATGACCTTCGTAACAAAACTCTCGCTGAAGAGCGGGGACCGCGCCGCCCTCGACGGCGTCGTCTCCGACATCAAGGCGACGTGCCGACGGAAGGGCGCGGAGATGAAGGGCCCGCACTCCGACAGCCCGGACGAGCGAGCCGTCCCCCTCTACGACTCCCTGAACGGCCGCGACGACGGCCACAGCGGCGCGTGGCACTACACGGTCTACCGCCGCCGCATCGAACTGTACGGCCACGACGATCTCGCCCGCGACATCATGGAGCGGGACTTCCCGGACAGCGTCCACGTCGAGGCCGAGCTGGAGCAGGTGAAGCCGCTGGGCTCCTCGTAGCACTCCGTTCTTCTACCGCGCTCGCAGCGAAAAGACAGCGGCGGGTGCGCTCAGAACGCGCTCTCGCCGACTGTTTCGAGGTACTCGGCCTCGCCGACGTGCGCGTCGTCGTCGAAGGTCGTCACGCGCAACAGGACGCGCTTGTCGACCAGCCCGGGGTCCGCGTCGGGCAGGCGGAGCTTCGTGTCGCCGACGCGGGCGACCGGCGTGCCCGCTTCGACGCCCGTCACGAAGACGGCGATCTCGTCGCCCTCGTCGAAGGACGGCGTGTTCGTGCGGAACGACCAGCCCTCCGTGTACTTCGCGAAGAGGCTCATACGCGAGCCACCTCCTCGGACTCGCGGTCGCTAGTGTACTCCAGCCCGAACCCGGTGAGCGCCGCCAGCAGGAACACGCCCACGAGCAGCCAGCCGTGGAAGACGAACGGCACGACGTCGACGGGGTTGACGACCATCGACTGCGTGAACCAGTCGTACTCGCCGGGCAGCGTCTGGAGCGTCGCGTAGCCGACGAGCACGCCTCCCGACCACGGGAAGATGTAGCCGAGCGCGCTCGTGTTCGCGTCGAGGATGTTCGCGCGCCGGTAGCCGTTGATGTTGAAGCGCTCGCCGAGCCGCGCGATGTACGGCGCGATCGCGATCTCGGCGGCGGTGTTGATGGTGATCATGGAGTTGACGAACGCGGTGCCCAGGACCATCGTCAGCTCCGCCTTGCGGACCGTGGTGGCGACGGAGTTCAGCAGCCACTCCTGGATGGCGCGGAAGCCGCCGCCCCGGATCATGATCTGGGCGCCGGCGACGATGAGCAGCGTGAGCACGATGAGCGGGAAGAACCCCTGCGCGCCGGCGTAGAGGCTGCCGGCGACGCCGGTCTCCCCGGCCGGGACGAGCTCGACGAACGGGAGGAACGCGAGGTCCTGGGCGATGCCGAGGTCCTCGCTCGCGCGGAAGACGAGCATGTCGGAGAACTCGGCGAGCCCGAAGACGAGGTTGAGGACGAACGCGACGACGATGCCCCACGAGATGGCTTCGACGATGTGGCGGCCCGCGACGGCGGTGCCGATGACGGCCGCCATCGAGAGCAGGTGGAGCAGGCCGAGCGGTTCGGCGCTCTCGACGAGGATGTCCCCGGCGTCCCCGGCGACGTCGAGGCCGGAGACCATGGAGCCGACGACGAGGTAGCCGACGAACGCCAGTATCGCGGCGACGATGGCGTACTTGAACCGGGAGGCGACGACGCCCCCGATGTCGGCGTCCTGCGTGACCGCGCTCACGATGGTGGTGTCGCTGACGGGCGCGAGGTTGTCCCCGAAGACGGCGCCGGAGAGGATGGCGCCGAACAGCAGCGCGGGGTTCGCGCCGAGCAGCACGCCCGCCGGGAAGAACAGCGCGGTGAACGCGACCGTGGTGCCGTAGCCGGTGCCGATGCCGGTCGCGAGCAGCCCGGCGAGGATGAACGTCACGGCCGGGAACAGGGCGGCGCCGACGCCCGCGGCGTCGGCCGCCCAGACGAGCCCGGAGACGAACTCGCCGGTCTGGATGGTGTTCGCGAACATGCCCGCCCACAGCCACGCGACGACCGCCGTCGCGGCGACCTTGCGGGTCATGCCCTCGAAGATGGTGTTCGCGTACCCGGTCCACGACCCCTTCACGAGGAAGAGCCCGAGGATGAGCGCGACGAGCATCCCCACGACGAGCCCGGTCGTGGCCCCGATGCGGAGGATGCCGCTCTGTACGATCGCCCAGACGACGAAGAAGACGAGCGGGAACGCGCTCGCCAGCTTGCCGCCGTAGAACTCGATGCTGGGTTCACCGTCGTCCGCGAAGTCGTCGGTGATCCCGTCTGTCTGGTCGGTGCTCATGCTGATACGATTGCCAATTTCTGCCTACCTTGAAATAGCTTGCTGGGCGCTGGCCCGACTCGCACATTTAAGCGCCGTCCGGACGCGTACTGTGGCATGGACGACACGGACCACGAGACGCTCGTCGACCTGCGCCGGGACCTCCACCGCCACCCGGAGCCGGCGTGGTGCGAGTTCTACACGACCGCGCGCGTCGTCGAGGCGTGCCGGCGAATCGGCGTCGACGAACTCCACGTCGGCCGGGACGCTGTCGACCCGGCGGCGCGGATGGCGGTCCCCGACGACGACGAGCTCGCGGACTGGTTCGAGCGCGCGCTGGACGACGGCGCCGACCCAGACATTCTCGAACAGCTGGAGGGCGGA
Source organism: Halobacterium sp. CBA1126 (assembly GCF_009741975.1). Classification (GTDB taxonomy): domain Archaea; phylum Halobacteriota; class Halobacteria; order Halobacteriales; family Halobacteriaceae; genus Halobacterium. The sequence goes on from NZ_WPCF01000062.1 coordinate 6,648, forward strand.
CACACGGGCGCCGTCGCCGTGCTCGAACGCGGCGAGGGGCCGACCGTCGCCCTGCGCGTGGACGTCGACGCGCTCCACATCACCGAGTCCGACGACGCCGACCACTACCCCGCCAGCGAGGGGTTCCGCTCCGAGCACGAGGGGCAGATGCACGCCTGCGGGCACGACGGCCACGCGGCAATCGGCGTCGGCGTCCTCGAGGCGGTCGCGGAAAGCGACTTCGCGGGCACGTTCAAGCTCGTCTTCCAGCCCGCGGAGGAGCGCGTCGGCGGCGGGAAGGCCGTCGCGGAGAGCGGCCACCTGGACGACGTCGACTACCTCTACGCGGTCCACCTCGGCCTCGACCACCCCACGGGCGAGGTGGTCGCGGGCGTCGACGGCTTCCTCGCGGTCAGCCACCTGCTCGCGGAGTTCGACGGCGAACCCGCGCACGCGGGCGCCCACCCCGAGGAGGGGCGGAACGCGGTGCAGGCGATGGCGACGGCCATCCAGAATCTCTACGCGATTCCGCGCCACGACGGCGGCGCGACGCGCGTGAACGCCGGGCGCGCGGGCGGCGGCACCGCGACGAACATCATCCCCGAGGACGCGTTCGTGGAGGGCGAAGTGCGCGGCGAGACCACCGAACTGATGCGCTACATGAAGGCGAAGGCCGACCGCGTGCTGACGTCCGCGGCGGAGATGCACGAGTGCGAGGTCGACATCTCGACGGAGGGCGAGGCGCCGAGCGCCACCAGCGACGACGAGCTCCGCGAGATTTTCGGGCGCGAAGCCGGCGGCGTGGCGGGCGTCGACTCGGTCCTCGACCGGGACGCCCTCGGCGGCAGCGAGGACGCCACGTTCCTCATGCAGCGCGTGCAAAAACAGGGCGGGCTGGCGTGTTACGTCTGCGTCGGCACCGACCACCCCGGCGGCCACCACACGTCGACGTTCGACGTGGACGAGCGCTCCATCGACATCGGCGTGGAGAGCCTGACGAACGCGGTGCTGCGGGTCGCCGAAGAACGGCCGTAGTCAGTACTTCGGGTCGGCGCCCGTGACCTCGTAGACGTCGTCCATGATGGCGTCGCGTTCGGCCTGCCAGTCCGCGAGCGCGTCCGGGCTGGAGGGGTAGTCCTCGTAGTGCTCGAGGAGCCGGTCGGCCTGCTGTTTGGTCTGGTAGAACTCCCAGATGTTCGACCAGTAGCCGAAGGACTTCAGCGCGGTGACGGCCTTCAGCCGGAGGCTGAACTCCGTGCTGCCGCCGTACAGCGCCTCCGCGAGCTTCTCGCCGGGGAGCGCCGCCAGCAGCCCCATCAGGTCGTCGACGTCGACCGCGGTCGAGAGGATGTTGTAGACGTCGAGGGCGGCGTAGCGGGCGCCGTAGTGGTCCATCACGCGCTCGTTGTACTCCCAGAGCATCTCCTCGGAGACGTCGCCGGCCTCGATGGCGTCGATGGCCGCCTCGGCGGCGTACTTCCCGGCGTACGCCGCGCCCGCGATGCCGCCGCCCGTGGTGGGGTTGACGTGGGCCGCGGCGTCGCCGACCGCCATGAACCCGGGGGCGGTCGCGGAGTCGTACGGCCGGCGGGTGGGTAGCGCCGCGCCGAGCTTGTCCTCGACCTCGGCGCCCTCGAACTCCTCGCGCTGGCGGAGGTCGGCCTTCAGGTCGTCGACGAGCTCCATCGGCTCCTCGTTCATCTGGAAGCCAAGCCCCGCGTTGATTTCGGTGTCCGTCCGCGGGAAGTACCAGAGGTAGCCGGCGGCGCGCTCGGTGGGCTTGAACACGAGCGCGTCGTCCCACTCGACGGGCTCGGGCACCTCGACGATCTCCCGGTACGCCGAGCAGAACTGCGAGTACGAGACGTTCGTGTCGAAGGTCGCCTCGGAGAGGTCGGCCTTGTCCTGGAGGATGGACAGCGCGCCCGCGGCGTCCACGACGACGTCGGCCTCGAACTCGCGGGCGTCGCCCTTCCGGACGCCCTTCACGCCGGTGACGGTGCCGTCGTCGTCCTGCAGCACGTCCTGCACGACGACGTCGTAGTGGAACTCCGCGCCCGCGTCGTCGGCGGCGTCGATGATGCGGCGGCCGTACTCCCAGCGGTCGATGACCGCGAGCTCGCCCGGCACCGGAATCTCGAGGACGGTGTCCTCCTGGGGAATCTCGAAGCGCCCGTGGTCGACGCCCGTGTTCGTGAACGCGGGCTCCAGTCGCTCCTTCGGAATGGCCTCGGGGAACGCGTCCGCACCCTTCAGCGCGTCGCCGCAGGCGATGTGTCCGGCTTCCGACTCGGACTTCCGCTCGACGACGGCGACGTCGTAGCCGGCCTCGGCCACCGTCGCGGCCGTGTAACAGCCAGCGGTGCCGGCCCCGACGACGAGAACGTCCCCAGACCACGTCTGGGGGGTCGACTCGCTGCGCGAGCCGGTGTCGGACTCGTGGGTGCTCATACGCTTCGGATTCGCGCCCGCGAGGAAAACTCTTTACGTCCGAATCTGTCCTCGGAGCGCGGACACGGGCGAGGGAAGAGTTTTACCCGTTCTCGTGGTAGCGCCAGCCATGACCGAGTACACCGTCGAGTTCGTCGGGACCGGCGAGGAGATTCAGGTCTCCGAGAAGGAGACCGTCCTGTCGGCCTGCATCGAGGCGGGCATCGCACAGGAGTACTCCTGCCGCGTCGGCATGTGTCTGGCGTGCTCCGCGGAAATCGTCGAGGGCGACGTGACCCAGCCCGCCGCCCGCGGGCTCACCGACGAGGAGGCCGAGAACTACGCGCTGACGTGCATGGCGCGTCCCCAGTCGGACCTCGTGCTCGACCGCGGGAAGTACCCGCCGAGCATCGAGGACGACGCCGCCGCGGGCGCGGCCGCCGCGGACGACGACTGACCCGCGGCGCCACTGCCAACTTCCTCACGTCGAGGAGACCGCGCAGTTGTTCGGCCCGCGCTCCAGTTCTAGCGCCTCGTCGTCGACGGCGCGCTCCCCGAGGTTCGCCGCGACGATTTCCTCGTAGTTCGCCGGCCGCGGCGGCAGGTCCGTCGTGAGCCGCTCCACGAACGCCTCGCGGGACAAGTCTGTGACGTCCAGTTCCTCGCGGACCGCGCCGAGGGCCCGCGCGAAGCCGCCGTCCGGGCCGCGCCGTTCGGTCGACGCCTCCACGTGGCCGGGGAGCACGCGGGTGTCGTCCGGGTACGCGAACAGCCGGTCGTGGAGCGTGTCGTACTGCCGGCCCGCGAGTTCGCGGGCGCGGCCCGCGTCTTCGAGGTCGGGGCGGCCGACGCCGTCGAGGAACAGGCAGTCCGCGGACAGCAGGTACTCGCCCCACTCCAGCACGACGAGTTCGGTGGTGTGGCCGGGCGCGCGCCTGACGACCAGCTCCCGGTGGCCGACCCCCAGCGCCTCGCCGTCTCCGACGAGCGTCGCGTCGTACGCGAGCCCGCGGTCGGTCGCTCCGTCGGGGAGCACGCGCTCGGCGTCCGTCTCGTCGGCGAGCGCGCGCACCCCCGAGACGTGGTCGGCGTGGACGTGCGTGTCGACGGCCCAGCGGAGGTCGAGGCCGCGGTCGGCCGCGTCCGCGGCGTACCTGTCGACGGCCGCCGCGAGCGGGTCGACGACCGCCGCCTCGTCGCCGTCGTGGAGGAGGTAGGACAGACAGCCCGACGACGGGCGCTCGTACTGTACGATACCGTCCCCGAGGTCGTGGGCGACCACGAGGTCCGCCCACGCCTCCATCCCGCCCTCGAGGTTCACGGCGTCGACGCCCGCATCGCGGAGCGCGCCGGCCACCTCGTCGCTGGCCTCCCCGACCGCGCAGACGGCGACGATTGGCTCGTCGAGCTCGTCCGGCACGAGGTCGGCGGGGTCGCCGGAGACCTGCGCGGAGACGAACTCCATGTAGGGCGCGTGGGCGGCGGTCACGTCGGGGCCGTCGACGTGCCACGCCTCGAACTCGTCGCGATCGCGGACGTCCAGCACGGAGACCGACCCCGCTCGGATGCGGTCGTAGAGTTCGCGCGGCGTCACAGATGGCGAAGTCACACCGGGACGTACGGCCGCTGGTGGCAAAAGCTCACGTGTGCGGCGCGCGAAGGCCGCGGTATGGACGTCGACGACTTCCGGGCGGACGTGGCGGCCGAAGCGGAGACCGAACTCGACCGCCTCGGCTCCTCGAAGCGCCTCGTCGCGCTCACGGCCGCGAGCCTCGACGACGAGTCCGTGCTGCGCGCGGCCGCCGCCAGCGAGGCCGCGGCGGCCGACGTGTTCGCGGCGTGGGCCACCGACGCGAGCGGCGACGCCGCCGAGACGTTCGCCGCGTTCGCGGAGCGCGAGCGCGACCACTACGAGCGCGTCGCCGCGGAACTCGACGCGGACGTCGACGCCGACCCCGGCGCCGTCCACGACCACCTCCGGGACGTCGAGGGTACCGTGGAGCGCGCGGGCGCCGTCGTCGGCCGCGGCCTCGTCGCGGAGCGCACGCTCGCGCAGTTCGTGAGCTACTTCGTGAATGAGGCCGACGAGCAGCGAGCGGACCTCTTCCGCGACCTGCGCGCCGAGACCGAGGAGGACACCGACGCCGCGATAGCGCTGCTCGCGGACGCCGCAGCCGGCGAGGACGACGTCGAACGCGCGAAGGAGGCCGCAGTAGCAGTCGTGGACGTCGCCTACGAGGAGTACGTCGACGCGCTCGAGTCGATGGGCGTGAACGCCAAGTCCGTCTGTTGAGCTACTCGCCGTTCGAAATCTTGGTGTGCGCGCCGATGAGCGCGCCCGCGAAGTCGATGTTCTCGAGGTGGGTCTTCTCGTCGATGATGGAGTCCCGGACGTCGCAGTCCCGCAGCGTCGCGTCCGGGAAGATGACGGAGTTGTCGACGCTGGAGTTCCGGAGCTCGGCGTCGCCCATCACGTGGACGTTCTCGCCGATGGTGGTGTTCTCGACGGTCGCGTCGTCGCTGACGAGGTTGTCGCCGTCGAGCTTCCAGCGCACCGCGTCGAGGTACGACTCCGGCGTGCCGATGTCGAACCACGCGCCCTCGAAGGTGAACGCGTGGACGCTCCGGCGGGCCTGCAGCCACTGGATGAACCAGCCGGGCTCGTCGGGGTTCTCGCCCTCCGCGAGGTACGTGTCGAGGTCGGGCAGCGTCTCCCGCGGGAACGCGTAGCACGCGATGGAGACGAGCGTGCTCTTGGGGTGTTCGGGCTTCTCCTGGAAGTCGACGACCTCGTCGCCGTCGAGGTCCACGAGCCCGTAGGACTTCGCGCGCTCGAGGCTGCCGACGTCGTAGGCGGCCAGCACGGGCGTCTCCTTCGCCTCGAAGAAGTCCACGAACTCCGCGACGTCGAAGCTGATGAGGTTGTCCCCGGCGACCACCACGAGGTCGTCGTCGACGTCCTCGCGGTCGACCAGCTGGGCGAGCGCGCCCACGACGCCGAACTTCTCGTCCTCCTCGGAGGTGTCCTCGACGGTGAGCGTCGGCTTCTCGAACTCGCTGTCCGCGAGGTACTCCCGGAAGTCCTCGGCGAAGCGCTCGTTCGTGGAGACGAACACCTCGTCGACGCGGTCGTCCGCCTCGAGGTCGGCGAATATCTCGTCGATGACTGTCGAGTCGCCGACCGGGAGGAACATCTTCGGCCGATGCTTCGTGATCGGCCACAACCGGGTCGCGTACCCGCCGGCGAGGACGACTGCTTTCATACCCCGACCGTGCCGTGCGTCCGATAAGTCCTTTTTCATCCAGGTGCCCACTCCGGGCATGGACGACCAGACCACCCGCGAACGCATCCTCGACACGCTCCGCGAGCGCCCGGACACGCCCAGCGGGCTCGCCGAGGAGTTCGGCGTCTCGCGCGGCACCGTCCTGACGCACGTCCGCCACCTCTCGAAGACCCTCGAGGGGACCGACGAGGAGCTGCTCGTGAAGCCCCCGGAGTGCCGGGAGTGCGGGTTCGACGACTTCGACGACCCCGTGAACGTGCCGTCGCGGTGTCCCGAGTGCAAACACGAGGGCGTCGAGGAGCCCGCGTTCGTCGTCGAAACCGTCTAGAAGCCGAGCCGCGAGCCGGGCGACGTCGAGAGGTCGACGGGGTCGCCGTCGTCGACGCCCGTCCGCACGAACTCGTAGTCGTCGTCGACGAGGAACACCGCGCCGTCCCGGGTCTCGACCGCGACGGGGTCGAGCTGCGCGCCCTCGCAGGGGCCGTACGTGCAGCGCCCGGACTCCTTCTCGAACGTCGCGGCGTGCTTGCGGCAGACCACGTCGCCGTTCCGCACGGGCGCGCCGTCGCCCGTGTCGAGTTTCACGTCCGTCCAGTGCATGCAGTAGTTGAGGAACGACGTGACGGCGCCGTCCGAGAGCTTCACCAGGATGGCCTCGCGCTCGTCGCCGTCCTCGGCGAGCGTGTACAGCAGCGTCCCGTCCGCCGGCACCTCCTCGACCGCAGCGATGCGCTCGTCTCCCATCGGCTCCGCGTACCGGGTCGGCGGCTTTCAGCGTACCGGAACGCGGCGAGGGCCGCGGGCCCGCCACCGGGATTTTGTGGCCGGCGGACGTACCCCCCGCGTGGAGGTGGGACGATGGTCGACCAACCGTGGTACGGCCTGCTACTCGCGCTCGCGGCGTTCCAGCTAGCGGTCGCGTACTACGCGTACCGGACTCGCAACCACGCGGACGACGCGGACGCCGGCGACGGCGAACCGGAGGACGTCGACGCCGACAGCGGCGTCGTCGAGTGCCGGAACTGCGGCGCCGAGAACGACCGCGACTACCGGTACTGTCGGTCCTGCGTGGCGACGCTGCCGACGGCGACGGAGCCGGCCCGGCGCACGGGTAGCCCGCTCGGCCGGTCCACGCGGTAGCGCGTCGGCCCGCGTCAGTAGTGCCGCCGCTCGATTTCTTCGGCGAACTCGCGGGCGAGCCGGGCGCCGACCTTGCACGTCGTGTAGGTGGTGTCGTCGTAGGCGGAGACCGGCCGGACCTCCCACGTCGTGTTCGTGAGGAACAGTTCGTCGGCGTCGCGCAGGTCCCGGGGCGTGTAGTGGCCGGTCTCGACCGGGACGCCGGCGTCCTCGGCGAGTTCGAGGACCGCCCAGCGCGTGATACCGGGCGTGACCGGGAGGTCCAGACTCGGCGTGTGGACGACGCCGTCGTCGACGAAGAAGACGTTGCTCGTGGCGCCGCCGGTGACGCGGCCGTCGTCGTCGAGAAGGATGGCTTCGTCGGCGTCGCCGGCGTCGGCGCGGGCGAGGATGCCGTTGAGGTAGTTGTGGGTCTTCGCGACCGCGGGGAGCGCGTCGTCGGCGGCCCGTTCGACGGCGACGGTGGCGGCCGAGGCGGGCGACCGCCACGTGCGTTCGCCGTCGACGCCGCCCCGCGGGAGTGCGTCCGCGACGACCACCACCGTGGGGTCGGCGTCGTCGGCGGGCGCGAACGACCCGGACTGGTCGCCGCGAGTGACCGAGAGCCGGACGGAGGCGTCCGCGAGGTCGTTCGCGGCGAGCGTCGCGTGGACGCGACCGCGGAGGTCGCGCTCGGAGTGCTCGTGGTCGATGCCGAGCGCGTCGCAGGACGCCCGGAGGCGGGTCGCGTGGGCGTCCCACGCGAACACCTGCCCGCCGTACGCCCGCAGCGTCTCGAAGACGGCGTCGCCGTACTGGAAGCCGCGGTCGCGGACGCTCACCGTCGCGTCGGCGGCGTCCACGAGCTCGCCGTCTACGTGGTAGTACACGTGTCGGGGGCGGCCGGGCCGTCCGCGGCCATCAGTCGTGGTCCTGTGCCGAGTCGACCCAGCGCCCGACGCGCTTCGCCGAGAGGTCGATGCGCTCGGCGAGGTCGTCGGGGTCGGCGGCCGCGAGGTCGTCGACGGTCTCGACGCCCGCGTCCGCGAGGCGGTCCGCGTACGCGGGGCCGATGCCGTCGAGGACGGTGACCGGCTCGCCGTCGACCGCTTCGGACTCCTCGGCCTCGTCGTCGCCGCCCGTACTGGCGGCTTCGGCGGGCTCGGCGGCCCGCGTCGGGTCGTCGGTGTGGTCCTCGTCGACCAGCGACTCCGTGGACGCCGACGCGTCGGTCTCGGCGGCGACCGGTTCCTCGTCTTCCGCTTCGTCGTCCTGTCCGGCAGTAGATTCCTTGACCGCTCGCTCGGAGTCCGCCGACGGGTCGCGTTCGACGGTCACGTCGACGCCGTTCCCGGCGGAGCGACTCTCCTCCTCCATCCCGAGCAGCGATTTGAGTGTCGAGAGCAGTCCCATTAGCTGGCTATATCCCCCGACTGCACTTAAAGCCGTGCCCGTCGGTCAGAGCTGCGCGCGCAGCGCGTCGTCCATGGCGGCTATCGGCGCGTCTCGGCCCGTCCACAGTTCGAACGCCGCGACGCCCTGGAACAGCAGCATCCACGCGCCGTCGACGGTGGTCGCGCCCGCG
>NZ_WPCF01000007.1 GCF_009741975.1 Halobacterium sp. CBA1126
AGGACGACTTCGAAATCTCGGGCACGGAGGTCGAGGAGCAGTTCCTCGACTACGACCTCAACGAGTGGGACGACTACGCCGTCGAGGAGGCCGTCCAGCTCGCGGAGGGCCGGCGACGACGTGGGAGGGTCGTCGCGGTCTCCATCGGTCCGGAGCGCAGCGAGGAGACGATTCGGATGGCGCTCGCGAAGGGCGCCGACCGCGCGGTCCGCGTCTGGGACGACGCCATCGAGGACGTCGAACTGCTGGACGTGGAGACGAAGGCCGAACTGCTCGCGGCCGTCGTGGAGGCCGAGGACCCCGACCTCGTGCTCTCGGGCGTGCAGGCCAACGACGACAGCTTCGGCGCGACCGGCGTCGCGCTCGCGGAGACGGTCGGCGTCGAGTGGGCGGCGGTCGTGAACGCCCTCGACACCGAGGCGGTGCTCGATGAGGGCGTCGCCTCGGTCCGCCGCGAACTCGAGGGCGGCGTCGAGGAGCTCACGGACGTGGAGCTCCCGGCCGTGCTCACCATCCAGACGGGCATCAACGAGCCGCGGTACGCCAGCCTCCGGGGCATCCGGCAGGCCCAGTCGAAGGAGATCGACGTGCAGAGCCTCGCCGACCTCGGGCTCGGCGCCGAGGACGTCGCGTCGAGCCTCGACGTCACGGCGATGTACGAGCCCGAGACCGAGAGCGACGCCCGGTACCTCGACGGCGACGCCGGCGAGCAGGCCGCGAAGCTCGCTGACGTCCTCCGCGAGAAGGGGGTGGTCGGCGAATGAGCGCCGACGTCCTCGTCGTCGCCGACCACCGGCGCGGGGAGCTCCGGGACGTCAGCCTCGAACTGCTGACCGCGGGCCGCGAGCTCGCGGACGCCGCGGGCGGCGACCTCCACGCGGCCGTGATTTCGGGGAACGTCGAGTCGTTCGCCGACCGGCTGAACCGCGAGGGCGTCGACCGGATTCACACCGTGGACTACGGCGAGGAGTTCAACCACGACGTCTACGTGCAGGCCGTCGAGGCGCTCGCCGGCGACCTCGACCCCGAGTTCCTCGTCGTGCCGAACAGCGTCAACGGGCTCGACTACGCGCCCGCCGTCGCCACGCGGCTCGGCCGCCCGTACGTCTCCGACGCCGTCGACCTCGACTACAGCGAGGGCACGCTCGAGGTCACCCGCGAGATGTACGGCTCGAAGGTCGAGACGACAATCGACGTCGCCGAGGGGCCGTTCGCGGTCTCCATCCGGGGCGGCGAGTGGCCGCCCGCGGACGGCGTCGGCGACGCCGAGGTCTCCGCGTTCGACGTGACCGTCGACGAGGACGCGGTGCGGTCCAACGTGAAGGGCTTCGAGGAGGTCGGCGGCGGCGACGTCGACATCACGGACGCGGACTTCCTCGTCTCCATCGGCCGCGGCATCGAGGAGGAGGAGAACCTCGAACTCGTCGAGGAACTCGCCGAGGTGACCGGCGCCACCCTCTCGTCGTCGCGTCCCATCGTGGACAACGGGTGGCTGCCGAAGAACCGGCAGGTCGGGCAGTCCGGCAAGCAGGTCACCCCGGACGTCTACCTCGCCATCGGCATCTCGGGCGCGGTCCAGCACGTCGCCGGGATGAAGGGCGCGGACACCATCATCGCGGTGAACACAGACCCGAACGCCCCCATCTTCGACATCGCGGACTACGGCGTCGTCGGCGACCTCTTCGACGTCGTGCCCGCGCTCATCGAAGAGTTCGGCGGCGAGCCGCCGAACGTCTGAGCTAATTCTTCTCCGCTAACTGTTCTGCAGTCCGTCTTCGAGCGTATCCAGCACTGCCGGCCACGCGTCTTCGCTGGCGCGGACGGTGCCGCGCGGGGTGCCGCCGACGCGGTCGACGTCCGCGATGCCGCCGAGCGGCGCGTACGGCGTGCCGATGAGGTGACCGCAGTTCTCGTAGCTGCGGTGCTCGTAGCCGTGGGGGAAGTCGTGGGCGTCGAGGCGGTCGACGACGGCGTCGGAGAGCCGGCTGGCGTTCCAGACGCGGTCGTCCCGCCCGGAGAGCAGCAGGACGGGGCCGGCGGCGTTCTCGACGGGCGGGACGGTCCCGGCGAGGTCGCGGTCGTCGAGGTCGGTGGCGGCGGGGCGTCCGTCGGCCTCGATGTGGGGGACGGGGTCGCCGTCGCGCGTCCACGCGGGTTCGCCGCTGGGGGTGTCCCACGGGACGCCGCTGCCGGCGTAGGCGACGACGGCGCCGACCCAGTCGCAGTAGGCGGCGAGCAGGAGCGCGAACTCGGCGCCGCGCGAGGCGCCGACGAGGCCGACCCGACTGCCAGCGACGTCGGACTGGTCGCGCAGCCAGTCGGCGCCGTCGTCGCCGTACGACAGCGGGACGCGCTCGAGTTCGTCCGGGAGCGCGTCGTGGGCCTCGCCGAAGTACGTGAGCGCGAGGGCGGCGTACCCGTGGGTCGCGAGCAGTTTCGCGGTGCCGTCGCCGCGGCGGCCGCCGGCGCCGTGGAGCTCTATCACGCCGGGGTGGGGGCCGTCGCCCGGCGGGAGGTAGAGCGTGCCGACGAGGCCGTCGCGCTCGACGGGCCGTACTTCGACGTCGGCGTCGTGGAGGACGCGCGTGACGGTCCGGGTCGTCTCCGCGTCGTCGGCGGTCGCGCGGAGGGTGACGTCGACGTGCTGGCGTCCGCTGAGCCGCGCGAACGGCGCGTCTGTGTCGCTGCGCATCGACCACAGCCACCCCATCGGTTCGACGCCGTCGTAGCTCCCGGCGTCGGGCGCGTGCTCGGTGCAGTCGACGACGCCGTCGCCGTCGGCGGTGAACGTCGCTTCGGAACTCCACTCGACGCCGTCGACGTCTTCGAGCGACGCCGCGAGCGTCACTGGCTCGCCGGGCTCCGCGCCAGTGACGCGGACGGCGATGGGTTCGTCGCTCGGGCTGGCGTCGCGGGCCTCGATGGCGAGCGACCGGTCGGCAGCGTCGCGCGTAGTCGCCGCTGGCTGTCTGTCGTCTGTCATGGTGTCGTGACGGTCTCGGCTGGCGTGCGATGCGATGGACCAGAGTGTGCGTGGTGCTGTGACGACTCTTCTGGCTATACGGGCGTCCGCAAAAAGAATTATGAAAAATATTGAGTTTCTTCTTCACTTACATATTCGCAGCGCGCCGCAAAAGAACTTTTTCGGGATTCGTTGACAATTCCGTCTGGAGAGGACAGTTCGGCGCTGGCTGCGGCCGGTCGAGCGCCGTCGCCGGCTGGGTTCTGTCGGCCGAGAGCCGACGCGTACGCGGCGCGGACTGCCGAATCCCGTCACGTATTTCCGCGCGAGTCCCCGACTGTCGGGTAATGGAGTACGTGGAGGCGCACCGCGCCGCCATCGAGCAGCGGCTCGCCGAGACCGTCGCGGCCGTCGAGCCCTCGGAGCTCAGCGACGAGCTCGAACACGTCGTGCTGGCGGGCGGCAAGCGCGTGCGGCCGACGCTCACCGTCCTCGTCTGCGAGGCCGCGGGCGGGGACAGCGAGGACGCCATGGACTTCGCGGTCGGCGTCGAACTCGTCCACAACGCCTCCCTCGTCGTCGACGACATCATCGACCAGTCCGCGCTCCGCCGCGGGAAGGCCAGCGCGTGGGCGGAGTTCGACCACGGCCCCGCGCTCGTCGCGTCGAACGGCCTGCTCGGGGAGGCGTTCGCCCTGTTCTCACGGGACCCCCGGGCGATGGAGTGCGTCACGGACGCGCTCGTGGAACTCGGCGAGGGCGAGGCCATCGAACTCGTCGACCGCCCGGAGACCGAGGCCGAGTACATGGAGCTCGCGCGCCGGAAGACGGGCGCGCTGTTCCGCGCGGCGGCCGAGCTCGGTGCGGTCGCCGCGGACGCCGACGGCCGCTCCGTGGAGGCGCTCGGGGAGTACGCCGAGCGCGTCGGCGTCGCGTTCCAGATCCGGGACGACGTCCTCGACGCCACCGCCGCCAGCGAGGACCTCGGGAAGCCGGCGGGCATCGACGAGGAGCTCGACCGGCCGAGCATCGTGCAGGTGACGGACCGCTCGCCCGCGGAACTGAACGCGCTCGCCGAGCGGGAGAGCGAGCGCGCGATGGACGCCCTCGACAGCCTCGACCTCCCCGCCGGGGAGGCTTACGACTACCTCGAGTACCTCGCTGAGTTCGTCGTCTCGCGGGAAGCCTAGGCGGCGTCAGGGCCGCCCTTCCGGTCCGCGCGCCACGACTCGACGACCGCGAACGTCAGCGTCGACAGCACGCTCACCAGCGTCCCCGCCGTCAGCACCGCCGCGAGTTCGGTGAGCGTGACGTACCCGAGGAAGTACGCCGACAGCATGTGGAGGACGGCGGCGATGGAGAGCACGTAGAAGGGGGCGTTGAGGTACCGCCAGCGGAACCGGTCGGCGAGGTACTCGTCGGTCACCTGTCCGAGACTCGTCGTGAGGCCGGCCGCCGCGAACCACCGGACGGCGCCGTACGTGAGCGCCGCGACGACCGTCGATGGCGCCAGCGACCCCGCGGTCGCCTCGCGGACGGCCGAGAGTTCGTTGACGCCCTCGACGCCGCCGATGACGAGCAGCGCGGCCGCGACGACGTACGTGATGAGCGTGACCCGGCCCGTGTACAGCCCCGAGCGCACGCGCTCGACGGCCTCGTCGACGGTGGACTCGAGACCGAGCCCGCGGAACAGCGCGTACAGGCCGACCGCCGCCGAGGAGACGCCGAGCACCGCCCCCGGCAAGCCGAGCACGTCCGCGAGCACCGCCAGCGGGTAGATGAGCAGGAGGATGCCCAGCGGCACCAGTAGCGTCCCGCGGGTCTCGGGGTCGTTCATCACCTGCTTGAGCGTGTAGTACATCGACTCGAGGTCCTGGGCCTGCCGCACGACCACGCGCTTGACGGCGTCGATGGGCACCCGCGAGCGGATGACCGGGACGACGGACTCGTCCTGGGCGCCGTCCGTGACGACCACCGCGCGAACGGGGTCGTCGCTCTGGACGCTCGCCAATACTTCGTCGACTTCGCGGCCGACCTTCCGGTTGGCGGCGACGTCCCCGCGTTCGAGGCCCGTGACGGCGGCGACCTCTACCTCCTCGTCGGTGCTGTACTGGTCGTGGAGGTGGACGCCCTCGAAGAGGACGTTCACGTCGCTGTCCTCGGGGTCGGCTTCCGCCAGCGACACCGCGGCGTGTTCGACCTCGTTGCGCCCGACCACCGGCGTCGGCACGCCGGTCTTCCGGCCGAGGTCGTCGTCGAGGTCCACGCACAGCACGAGCAGCATTCGCCGAACGGTACGGGAGGGCGGTATAACTGCTTTCGGGAGCGCCGGCCGAACCGGACGTCCGTCAACCCGGATTCGCACGCTTTTTCAGCCCTCGGGGAGTAGACGTGTTCCAACGAATGATTTCGAAGGGCTGCGAGCAGTGCGCGAAGGGCGGGAAGATGGTGCTCTTCGTCTACGGGTACTGCGACCAGCGCGACTGCTTCTACTGCCCGCTGGGCGAGAACCGGAAGAACGTCCAGCAGGTGTACGCCAACGAGCGTCCCGTCGAGGACGACGAGGACATCGTCCAGGAGGCGAAGCTGATGGACGCGCTCGGCACCTCGATTACGGGCGGCGAGCCGCAGGAAGTGCTGGACCGCACCTGCCGGTACCTCCGCCTGCTGAAAGACGAGTTCGGCGAGGACCACCACACGCACCTCTACACGGGCATCACGGGCGGCCGCGAGAACGTGCGCCGCCTGAGCGAGGCGGGCCTCGACGAGATCCGGTTCCACCCGCCGTACGAGCAGTGGGGCGACCTCCACGGCACCGAGTGGGAGGAAATCCTCTACACCGCCCGCGAGGAGGGCCTGACGCCCGCGTTCGAGATTCCCGGCATCCGCGCGGAGCCGGAGTTCCTCGAGTTCCTCGACGAGGGCGCCGCGGAGTTCTGCAACGTCAACGAGTTCGAGATGAGCGACGGGAACTACGAGCGCATGCAGGAGGCGGGCTACGAGCTCCAGGAGGACCACATGAGCGCGGTCGATGGCTCGAAGGAGGCCATCCTCGAGGAGATGGCCGACCACGAGAAGGTGTACTTCTGCACGAGCGTCTTCAAGGACGCCGCCCAGCACCGCTCGCGCCTGAAGCGCATGGCGCGGAACGTCCGCCGGGAGTTCGACGACGTCACCGAGGACGGCACGCTCGTCTACGGGAAGACCACTGTCAGCCCGCAGCGCATCCGGGACCTCGGCGTCCCCGAGGAGTTCTACACGGTGAAGTCCGACCACGTCGAGGTGGCGTGGTGGCTGCTCGAGGAGATGGTCGAAGAGGGGGACATCGACAGCGGCGAGATCGTCGAGCAGTACCCGACGTACGACGGGCAGGTAGTCGAGCGGACGCCGCTGGCGTAGCGGGCTTTTTTAGCGTAGATTTTTGCGGCCGAGCGCAGCGAGGCCGGAAAAAGGTACACGTGGCAGGTAGTCGAGCGGACGCCGCTGGCGTAGCTCCACGTCTCTTCTCCGGTACTCTCTGACGTCGAAAAGCGGTCGCAGCGGCCGGCCCGCGCTTCAGGTCGAGATCGGGTCGCGGTGCCAACCGGGGTCGTGGCCCGTGCGCTCGATGAGGTCCGAGCGGCAGGCCGGACAGAAGTCGGGAACGGACGAGTCGCTCCGGGGAACGTACACCGCGCCGCCACACTCCACGCACGCGTCGTCGACGACGGTCGCACAGTCCGCGCAGACGTTGAAGTCGTCGACTGTCAAATCTCGAAGGGGTTCGAGTTGTTTGTCCAGGACGTACTCGTCGATGACCGTCTGACAGTTTTGGCACGGTTTCATGGCGATGCGTCTTGTCCCATGTGACCGAGTGGCAAGTACCTGTCCCTGCCGGCGAAACGGCGGTCCGGTGAACTGCCGCGGAGGAAGCATCCGCGAGCGGGGGTTCTCTGAACCCCCGCGAAGCGGTTCACTTCGCGACCGAGCGTAGCGAGGGAGCGAAGGCCGACGACTGAACGGAGTCGTTCGAGAGAGCGAAGCTCTCTCGTGATGACGAGAGACGCCGCTGGCGTCTCTCGAACCACGAAGCGAAGTGAAGGCGGAGTGCTTTTTCCGCAAGTTTTTGCCGAACGGGGGTCGCCTGCGGCGACCCCCGTGCAGCGCAAAAAGTGCGCCTTAGACGCCCGTGCTGTACCGCAGCAGGCCGGCGATGCCGCCGAAGGCGGTGAGCAGCTGTTCGCCCTTCTCGAAGTCGGTGGAGATGAAGTGGGTGTCCGTGCCGCGCTGTTCGGCGATCTCCATGAGGTGGTCGATGGCGTCGTCGCGCTCGTCGACTTCGGCGTCCTCGCCGCACTCCGAGCAGGTGTGTTCGGGGGTGTCGGCGCGCTGGCTGACGAGTTCGCGTTCCTCGTGGCCGTTCGGGCACTCGTAGGTGACGACGTCCTTCCGGAGGTCCTCGGAGATGAGCAGCGTCTCCACGGAGCCCATGACGAGGTTCTTCCGCGTGGGCTCGAAGCCGTAGGTGGCGAGGTCGCCGCCGTTGAGCTCCTGGAAGAACTCCTCCATGTCGGACTTGTCGTCCATCAGGTCGGCTTCCGCGAGCGTGTCCTGCGCGCGGTCGACGAGCTCCTTCAGGCCGGACTCGTCGGTGTAGGAGACGTCGAACTTCCCGAGGACGTGGTCCTGGAGCTCGTGGTGGAGGTAGTCGCCGTCGAGGAACTCGTCTTTCGTCGGCGACGGGCCGCCGACGAGGATGCCGTCGAGTTCGTGGCGCTTCGGGACGAAGAGGTCGTCGGCCATCCCGGCGACCTCCTGGTAGAAGTTGTCGATGGCTTCCAGCCGGAGGCGGGCGAACCGCTGTGCGGACTGGCCGCCCTTCCGCTGCTTGCCGGGGACGAGGCTGGACGCGGACTTGACGGCCTCGATGCGCTTGCCCTTCAGCCAGCCGACGTTGGCTTCGCGGCGATCGAGGACGATGAGCCCGTAGAGGCCCTTGTCCCCGAGCATCTCCTCGAGGGGTTCGGTGAGGAACTCGTCGTCACAGTGGTAGCGGAACGACTGGATCTCCTGTGGCGGGGACTCCAGGACCTCCGTCACCATCTCCGTGCGGCCGCCGCCGGTGTCGACCGCGCCGGAGAAGACGACGAGGCCGTTCTCGGGCGGGAACGTGTCGTAGTACCGCAGCCGGTCCTTGATTGACTTCAGCGCGTCCTGGACGTTCGTCCGGGTCTGCTTGGACTTGATGTTGGAGGCTTCCGAGTGCTCCTGCGTGACGTGGGCGACGACGTCCGAGATCTGCTTGTCCGGGGGGATGTAGATGGTCACCAGCTGGGTGCCGCTCCCGGTGTAGTCCTTCAGGTCCTCGATGACCTTCTGGAACTCGTACTTCCGGCGGTCCTCGGACGGTGCGCCCTCCTGCTCGCTCATTACCCGGAGATAGCCGGCGTGCGCGTAAGTAACCTTTGACCTCCGGGTTTCGGGGCGCCGGCCAGCGGCGGGGCGTCGGACGCTCGCACGCCGAATCCCGCCCAACGCTTTAAGGCCCGCTCTGCGTACGCGGGAGTATGACTGGACGCGTGTTCGCCGTCGCCTCCGGGAAGGGCGGCGTCGGCAAGACGACGACTGCCGTGAACCTCGCGGCGGTGATGGCGGAGGCGGACCGCTCGGTCGTGCTCGTGGACTACGACCTCGGGATGGCGAACGTCGGCGCCGTCCTCGACGTGGAGCCCGCGGAGGCGACGCTCCACGACGTGCTCGCCGGGGACGCGGACGCGCTGGACGCCGTAGCGGAAGCGCCCGGGGAGTTCGACGCGATGGTCGGCGGCACGGACATCGAGGACTTCGGGCGCGCGGACCCGTCGAAGCTCCGCGAAGTCGCCGAGGACCTCCGCGAGGAGTACGACGTCACCATCGTGGACACGGGCGGCGGCCTCAGCCACGACACGACCGTCCCGCTCGGCCTCGCCGACGACGTACTGTTGGTGTCGACGCCGCAGGTCGCGGCGCTGGAGAACACCGCGAAGACCCTGGACCTCGTCGAGCGCGTCGGCGGCGACGTCGAGGGCCTGATTCTGACCCGGGTCGGCGGGGCGGCCGTCGACGTCGACGAGGCCGTCGAGCGCGTCGACGCGCCGCTGCTCGGGACGATTCCCGAGGACGGCGCGGTCGCCGACAGCGAGGCGGCGGGCGAGCCGCTGGTCGTCTACGCGCCCGAGAACCCGGCCGCGCAGTCGTACCGGGAACTCGGCTACGAGCTCCTCGGCGAGTCGCCGCCGGTGTCGTTCCGGGACGGCGACGAGGACGGCGAGGTGTCCGCGGGCGCGGCGTTCGCGGAGGTCGCCGACGAGCAGGCGGAGGCGGACAACGAGTCGCTGCTGTCGCGGCTGACGGGCGGCCGGCTCGGCTGAACGGGAACAATTAAGCGAGTACGGCCGCGGAGTGTCGACCATGGCAAACGAGAACTCCGTCTCGACCGGCTGGCTGGTCGTCTACGTCGTGGTCGCGTTGCTCGTCGTCTACGGGTCGCTGGTGTTCGTCGGCGCGCTGTAACTGTTCTACATCGACTCCGGGGCTTCGATGCCGAGGACGTCCAGCGCGTTCGCCAGCGTGCGCCGCGCCGCGGTCACGAGCGCGAGGCGCGCGGCCGCCACGTCGTCGTCGACGTCCTCGCCGAGGACGTGCCGCGAGCGGTAGAACGCGTTGAACACGTCCACGAACTCGCGCGCGAACGTCGCGACCTGGTGTGGTTCGCGTTCGGCGGCGGCTTCCTCGACGACGCCCGGGAACCGCGCGATGGCCTTCAGGAGGTCGCGCTCCTCGGGCGTGTCGAGGAGGCCGGCGTCTAGTTCGGGCTTGAGGCCGTCGGCTTCCGCCGCGATGCCGCAGGCGCGGGCGTGGGCGTACTGGACGTAGGGCGCGCTCTGCCCCTCGAAGTCGAGGGCGTCCTCCCAGTCGAACGTGATGGCCTTCGTGGGCTGCTTGGAGACGATGTCGTAGCGCACCGCGCCGATGCCGACCTGCCGGGCGATGCGTTCGACGTCCTCGTCGGTGAGGTCGTCGCCGCGGATGCGGTCGTCCAGCCGGGAGCGGACGGCCTCCTCGGCGCGCGCGACGGCCTCGTCGAGCAGGTCGTCCATGTCGACGCCCGTCCCCTGCCGGGTGCTCATCGACTCGCCGCCCGGGAGGTTCACCCACGCGTAGAACACCTCTTCGAGGCGGTCCGTGTCGTTCCCGAGGATGTCGAGGGCGGCGTTGAGCTTGTTCGCGTGCAGCTCCTGGTCCTCGCCGAGCACCGTGATGGCGTAGTCGAACGCCTCGAACTTCCACTCGTGGTGGGCGAGGTCCCGCGTCGTGTACAGCGTGGTGTCGTCCGAGCGCAGGAAGACGAACGACTGCTCGATGTCCCACGCTTCGAGGTCGAGCTGCCACGCGCCCTCCTCGCGGAAGGCGTGCTCGGAGTCCCGGAGGTCGTCGACGACGTCGTGCGTGGAGCCGTCACGGAGGAACCGCGTCTCCTTGACGAACTCGTCGAACTCCGCGGGGAGGCGCCCGAGGGTCTCCCGCATCCCGCCGAGCACCTGGTCGACGACGGTCTCGACGCGCTCGTAGGTCTCCTCGTCGCCGGCGTCCAGCCCCTCGATGATGGCCGCAATCTCTTCTTCGGCCTCCTCGACGGCCTCGGGGTCGCCCTCCTCGAGGAACTCGTTGCCCTTCCGGTAGTAGCGCACGAGCTCGTAGTCGGGCTTCTCGCGCTCGGGCTCGGGGAGGTCGCGCTCGTCGAAGGTCTCGTACGCCCACGTGAACACGGCCATCTGGCGGCCGGCGTCGTTGACGTAGTACTCGCGGGTGACGTCGTGGCCGGCGTAGTCGAGGACGCGAGCGAGCGCGTCGCCGAGAATCGGGTTGCGGGCGCGGCCGACGTGGACGGGCCCCGTGGGGTTCGCGCTCGTGTGCTCGACGACGACCGACTGGCCGGTGTCCGGGAGCCGGCCCCACTCCTCGGACTGGGCGTCGGCGAGCGCGCCGTCGAAGTACGCCTCGCTGGGCGAGAAGTTCACGTACGGGCCCTGCGTGGACGCCTCGGCGACGTACTCGGCGTCCGAGAGGTCGACGCGTCGGCGATTTCGGCGGCGACCTCCGGCGGCGGCGCCTGCGCCTCGCCGGCGAGTCGGAACGCCACGCTGGACGCGAGCACGGCGGGCACGTCCGCGGGCGGTTCCTCGATGCCGAGGTCCTCGGTCGGGTAGCCGAGGTCGCCGAGGGCGGCGTCGAGGGCCGCCTCGACTTCGCGGCGGAAAGCGATGAACATGCTCGCCCGTTCGACGCGACGGCTAAAGGGATTTCCGAAGCGGCCGGGCGCGCTCGCTTCCGGGGGATGGGGCCGAGCGCCACGCTTTTCCACGCGCTCGGCGAACGCAGTGGTATGCCGAAGCAGGTGGACGACCCGGACTACCACCACGACAACCATACCGCCGCCCAGACCTGCGGGTGGACGGCGAACTCCCTGCGCGGCGAGGGCACCTGTTACAAGCACGCGTTCTACGGCATCCGCTCGCACCGCTGCATCCAGATGACGCCCGTGGTGCGGTGCAACGAGCGCTGCGTGTTCTGCTGGCGCGACCACGCCGGCCACACGTACGAGCTCGACGGCGTGGAGTGGGACGACCCGGAGGCGGTCGTGGACGCCTCCATCGAGCTCCAGAAGAAGCTCCTCTCGGGGTTCGGCGGCAACGACGACGTTCCGAGAGAACGCTTCGAGGAGGCGATGAACCCCCGCCACGTCGCCATCTCGCTGGACGGCGAGCCCACGCTGTACCCGTACCTCCCGGAGCTGCTGGAGGAGTTCCACGACCGCGGGCTGACGACGTTCCTCGTGTCGAACGGCACCCGGCCCGAGGTCCTCGAAGAGTGCGACCCGACGCAGCTGTACGTCTCCGTGGACGCCCCCGAGCGCGCGACGTTCGACGACGTCGTGGGCGCGACCGAGGACGACGCGTGGGAGAAGCTCGTGGACACGATGGACGTCCTCCGGGAAAAGAAGGCGACGCGGACGGTGCTGCGGACGACGCTCGTCGGCGGCGAGAACATGCAGAATCCGGACTGGTACGCTGGGTTCTACGACCGCGCGGACCCGGACTTCGTGGAGCTGAAGGCGTACATGCACGTCGGCGACTCCCGGGACCGCCTCGACCGCGAGGCGATGCCGAGCCACGAGGACGTCGTCGAGTTCGCGGAGGCGGTGCAGGAGCACATGCCCGAGCACACCGTGTTGCGCGACCAGGAGGTCTCGCGGGTGGCGCTGCTCGCCCGCGAGGAAGACACGTGGGTGCCGAAGCTCGAGGCGGACTCGGAGTTCTGGGCGGGCTCGACCGCCGACTGACGCCCTCACTTTCGAGACGCGTTCCACTTCCGGTATCCTTATGCGGCGCGCGCCCGAATCTGTGGCCATGTCGCAAGCCACGGGCACGCGCGAGGTCGGGTACGACGAGCTCGCCGTGCTGAAGCTCCTCGCGCTCGACGGCGCGCGCCGCGGCGAGGTGAAGGTCTCCTGCGGGGACCTCGCGGGCCGCCTCGACGCCTCCAACCAGACCGCCTCCCGCCGCCTCCAGGCGCTCGAGGACGCGGGCCTCGTCGAACGCGACCTCGTCAACGACGGCCAGTGGGTCGCCATCACGGACGCCGGCGAGCGCACCCTCGAACGCGAGTACGAGGACTACCGCCGCATCTTCGAGGACGCCGACGAGCTCGCCCTCGAGGGGTCGGTCACCAGCGGGATGGGCGAGGGACGCCACTATATCAGCCTCCCCGGCTACATGCGCCAGTTCGAGGAGAAGCTCGGCTACGAGCCGTACCTCGGCACCCTCAACGTCGAGCTCACCGCCGAGAGCCAGCGCGCGCGCTCCGCGCTGGAGGCGATGGACGGCGTCCGCATCGAGGGCTGGGAGGACGAGGAGCGCACCTACGGCCCGGCGACGTGCTACCACGCCACCGTCGAGAACGCGGACGGCGACGCGTTCTCGCCGGCGCACGTCATCGTCCCGGACCGCACCCACCACGACGAGACGCAGGTCGAGCTCATCGCGCCGGAGAAGCTCCGCGAGGAACTCGGCCTGCTCGACGGCGACGAGGTGACTGTCCGTGTCGAAGAGCAGTAACGCCACACGCGTCGAGGCGGCGGTCGCGGCGTTCCGCGCCGGCGACCCCGTGCTCGTCCACGACGCCGCCGACCGCGAGGGCGAGGTCGACCTCGTCTACCCCGCGGAAGCGGTCACGCCCGACGACGTCGCGCGCCTCCGCAACGACGCCGGCGGCCTCATCTGCGTCGCGGTCGGCGAGGCCGCCGCGGACGCCTTCGACCTCCCGTTCCTCGCGGACGTCATCGACCACCCCGCGGCGGACCACGGCCACCTCGGCTACGACGACCGCTCGTCGTTCTCGCTGCCCGTGAACCACCGCGACACGTTCACCGGCATCACGGACGACGACCGCGCGCTCACCATCACCGAGCTCGCGGCCGCGACCGCCGACCCCGCGAGCGTCGACTTCGCCGCGGAGTTCCGCGCGCCCGGCCACGTCCACGTGCTCCGCGCCGCGCCCTCGCTGGACGACCGGCAGGGCCACACGGAACTCGCGGTCGCGCTCGCCGAAGAGGCCGGCGTCGCGCCCGCCGCGGTCGTCTGCGAGATGCTCGACGCCGACACCGGCGGCGCGCTCTCGGTCGCGGACGCGAAGGCGTACGCCGACCGCGAGGGCTTCGTCTACGTCGAAGGCAGCGACCTGCTGGCGGCGTTCGCCGAGTAAGCAGCCCGAGCGACTCCTTCACCCGTCGCAGGGACTCTCCTGTCTGAGTAGCCGGCGGCCCGCTTCTCGGAGTCGCTGGCGCGCTTGCCGGCCGACGCTGGCGAACCCGAGCGTAGCCGCGCACAGAACCGATGCGACTCGGAGGCCGGTCGCCGTCCACGGGTTCGGTGTCGGTCCGGCTATCGCGATCACCAACAGCAGGTGGGCGGCGAGGTGCGTGAGGAAGTACACTGCGCTCTCGCGGACCGACGGCCGAAACCCCGCGGTCCAGAGCGCCGCCGCGGCGACGACGGAGAACGCGAACGCCGCCGTCGGGCTGGAGACGGGGAGCCGGACCGCGAGTGCGTCGTGGACGCCGAGCCAGAGCCCCGCCAGCGAGGCCCCGACGAGAAACCAGAACGCGACGAGCCGTCCCAGCGACGCGGACTGGCTGGGCGCGGCCGACTCGGAGTCGCGCAATCCACTCGAGGGGCGCATCGTTGCGTAGCCACTGCGTCCAAGCGTATGAACCCACGTGCAGTTCGCAGGGCGCGAAACTGGCCCGTAGAACGGCGACATCGCGTTCCGGGGCCGCTTCTCGGGCTAGTCGTCGGCTGGCGCCGGGGCGTCGGCCGGCTCGCTCTTCTGGGTGTAGCCGTGGCCGGTCAGCGCCATCGCGAACAGCACGAGCGGCGAGAGGATGCCGAAGAAGTAGAACGGCACCCACCACCACGAGATGGCGCCCGGCGCGCTGTAGAGCGCGCTCGTCATGAAGACGGCGCCGGCGTGCCACGGGAAGAACGGCCCGGTCGGCGTTCCGGCGGCTTCGACGGCCCGGGAGAGGTCCGTCTCGGGGAGGTCGTACTCCTCGTAGAGGTTCCGGAGGCTGAGCCCCGGGACGACGATGGACATGTACTGCTGGGCGGAGAACGCGTTCGTCACTATCGCGGAGATGCCGGTGCCGGCGACGAGGCTGCCGGGCGACCAGACGGCCTGCGTGAGGTGGTGGGCGAGCGTCGCGAGCACGCCCGTGCCCTCGAGCAGGCCGCCGAGCGCGAGCGCGGCGACCACCACGGCGATGGTCCACGCCGAGCCCGCGATGCCGCCGGCGGTCAGGAGGCCGTTGACGAGTTCGCTCCCGGTGGCGGGGTCGGTGCCGTTGAGGAAGATGGTCCACGCCGCGGTGAAGCTCACGCCCTGCACGACGACGGTGGTGAGCGCGCCCGCGAAGATGCCCGCGATCAGCGAGGGCAGCGGCGGGTAGCCGCGAATCGCGAGGCCGAACGTCACGACGAGCGGCAGGAACACGAGCGGGCCGAGCGCGTACGAGTCCGCGAGCGGGCCGCTGATGGCGGCGATGTCGGGGCTCCCGCCTTCGAGGAAGTACACGCCGAGGACGGCGTACGCGACGACGGAGAGGCCGAACGCGATCGCGGTGCCGGTCCGCATCGCCTTGATGTGGTCGTAGAGGTTGGCGTTGGTGACGGCGGCCGCGAGGTTCGTGGTGTCCGAGAGGGGGCTCTGCTTGTCGCCGGCGTACGCGCCGGAGACGATGGCGCCCGCGGTCATCGCCAGCGGGACGCCGAGCCCTTCGCCGATGCCGACGAACGCGACGCCGAGCGTCCCGACGGTGGTCCACGAGGAGCCGATGGCGAACGCGACGATGGCGGCGAGTACGGCCGTCACGGGCAGGAAGACCACGGGCGTGAGCGTGCCGAGTCCGTAGTACATCAGGCCGGGGATGGTGCCGGCGCTGATCCACGTGGCGATGAGCCCGTAGATGACGAACAGGATGAGAATCGCCTGCAGGCCCATGCGGAGGCCGGAGGCGGCGGCGTCGTAGACGCCGTCCCAGTCGTAGCCGAACCGGTAGCGCGCGAACAGTCCGGTGAAGGCGATGCTCCAGAGCAGGGGTGCGTGCGGCGCGAGGCCGAGGTAGCCGGAGCCGACGCCGAGCGCGACGACGACGGCGAGAATCGGCACGAGCGCCTCGCCGAGGCTCGGGCGGCGAGCCTCGTCGATGTCCTCGTACGCGAGGGGTGCGTGGTCGCTCATCGCCAGCTTGTAATTCTCTTCGGTAATTAAGCGTCTCGGTTGGATTATCCTCGGACATTCGCGCCGGTTTTCGAATTCGCCGGCAACGACTGCCGGTCGCCGGCACTCGTGGTTTTATGATACGGCCCGCCCTTCCCGGGAGTATGAGCGGATTCGACGACATGGACGTCGACACCATCTGGATGAACGGCGAGTTCGTGGACTGGGACGACGCCCAGATCCACGTCCTCACGCACGCGCTCCACTACGGCAGCGGCGTCTTCGAGGGCGTCCGCGCGTACGACACCGCCAACGGCCCCGCGCTGTTCCGCTGGGACGAACACCTCGACCGGCTGTTCGCGTCCGCGAAGCCCTACGACCTCGACATCGACTTCACCCGCGAGGAGCTCACGGAGGCGACCGTCGAACTCCTCGACCGGCAGGACCTCGCGTCCTGTTACGTCCGCCCCATCGCGTACTTCGGCTACAACTCGCTGGGCGTCTCCCCGAAGGACTGCCCGACCGAGGTCGCCGTCGCGGCGTGGCCGTGGGGGACGTACCTCGGCGAGGAAGCCCTCGAGGAGGGCGTCGAAGTGATGGTCTCCTCGTGGCGCAAGCACGCCTCCAGCCAGATTCCGACCAACGCCAAGACCACCGGCCTCTACGTCAACTCCATGCTCGCCGGCGAGGAAGCCCGGCGCAACGGCTTCACGGAGGCCATCGTCCTCAACAAGGAGGGCAACGTCGCCGAGGGCCCCGGCGAGAACCTCTTCCTCGTGCGGGACGGCGAGATCTTCACGCCCGGGCTCTCCGAGAGCATCCTCGACGGCATCACCCGCGACACCGTCATCACGCTCGCCGAGGAGCGCGGCTACACCGTCCACGACAACGCCTCCATCTCGCGGGGCGAACTCAACACCGCCGACGAGCTGTTCTTCACGGGGTCGGCCGCCGAGGTCACGCCCATCCGCAAGGTCGACAACGTCGTCATCGGCTCGGGCACTCGCGGCCCGGTCACGGAGGAGCTCCAGCAGGCGTTCTTCGACGTCGTCGAGACCGGCGACCGCGAGGAGTGGTTCCACTACGTCTGACTACTCCTCGTCGTCGTTGTCGTCGTCGCTGACGAACGGCTCCGGGACGTCGCGCTTGTTCTCCCCGAACCCCGCGCTGAGCACGCGCGTCAGCGCGTCCTCCGTGGACTCCTCGGCGTCCTCGATGTCCTCGGGCTCCAGCTCCATCACGAACCCGGAGGTGATGTTCGGCGCGGTCGGCATGAACACCACCTCGCGGCCGTCGCTGGTCGTCTTCCCCGTCTTGAACGCGGTCAGCCGCATCCCCTCCCACGGCTCGACCTTCACCGGCTTCTGGAACTCGTCGGCGCCCCCCGACAGCACCGTCTCCACGGCCATCTTCGAGGCGTTGTAGACGATGCGCAGCCCCGGCAGCCGGTTGATGAGGTCGTCCAGGACCTCCTCGGCGAACGTCCCGAGCGCGGTCCGCATCAGGTAGCCCACCGAGAACACCAGCAGCACGAAGATGACGACCGTCAGGGCCACCGCGACCACCGGGTCGTCGACGTTCGTCGCGAGCAGCGAGAACCGCGCGATGAGCGAGAACAGCCAGTACAGGACGTACAGCGTGACCAGAATCGGCGCGAGCACGACGAGCCCGCTCGCGAAGTCCCGCTTCCACGAGGTCATACGGGAGTCCACTGAGCGCCGACGTATAGGGATTTCGAGACGACCGCCCTACCGCCCCAGAACCGCCCGCAGCGCGAACAGCAGGTTCTCCTTGCGCTCCATCGCGCGCCGGTAGAAGTACGAGAACCACTTCCCGCCGTACGGCACGTACTGGTAGACCTCGACGCCGTCGGCCGCGAGGTCGACCTGCGCGTCGTCGCGGACGCCCATCAGCATCTGGACCTCGTAGTCGGTGCCGTACTCGTCGTGGAGGTCGCGGGCGAGCGAAATCATCTCCGGGTCGTGGCTGCCCACCGCGACGCCACCGTCGAACTCCCGGAACATGTACTCGAGGTCCTCCCGGTAGGCCTCGTTCACGCGCTCCTTGCGCTTGTACGCCAGCGACTTCGGCTCGTCGTACGCGCCCTTCACGAGCCGCACCTTCCCCGGGAGGCCCGCGAGCCGCTCGAGGTCCCCCTCCGTGCGCTTGAGGTTCGCCTGCACGCAGACGCCGACGCCGCCGCCGTACTCCGTCGTCAGCTCCTCGTAGGCGTCCAGCGTCGCGTCCGTCGTCTCGTGGTCCTCCATGTCCACCCACGTGAACACGTCGTGCTCGTCGGCCACCGCGACGATGCCCGCGAGGTTCTCCGCGAACACGTCCTCGCCGACGTCCAGCCCGATCTGGGAGGGCTTCACCGAGATGCAGGCGTCCACGCCGCTGCTCTCGATGTCCCGAACGAGGTTCTCGTACGCCGCGGCGTCCTCGTCCGCCGGCGGCCGCTCCGCGTAGTGCTCCCCGAGCAGGTTCAGGATGGCCTTCACGCCGCGGTCGTTCAGCGCCGCGGCGTGCTCGACGGCCTCCGCGGGCGTCTCCCCCGCGACGAACTTGCTCGCGACGGGCGGTATCATACCCGGATTTCGGGCGCCGCGTTCCTTAAACGGCGCGGCTCCCCCGGCGGAACCCGCGGGTTTTTCCGCCGGCCGCGTCCACCCCCACGCATGGGTCTCGCAGCGACGGTCGCGACCGCAGTCTGGGTGATGCTGCCCGCCTACGTCCCCAACAACGCCGCGGTGCTCGCGGGCGGCGGCCGCCCCATCGACGGCGGCCGCACGTGGGGCGGCAAGCGCGTGCTCGGCGACGGGAAGACGTGGCGCGGCACCGCCGTCGGAACCCTCGCCGCGTCGCGCTCGCGCTCGCCCTGAACGCCGTCGAACACGCCGCCAGCGACGCGCTCGACGTCGCGCTCCCGGCGTTCCCACCCGCCGCGATGGTCGCGCTCCCCGCCGGCGCGATGCTCGGCGACGTCCTCGCCTCCTTCCTCAAGCGCCGCACCGGCCGCGAACGCGGCGCCGCCTTCCCCCTCCTCGACCAGCTCGACTTCGTCGTCGTCGCGCTCGCGCTCGCCGCCGTCGCCGCCCCCGCGTGGTTCGGCGCCACCTTCACCCTCGACGTCGTCGTCGCCATCCTCGTGCTCACCCCGCTGCTGCACGTCCTCACCAACGGCATCGCTACCTGCTCGGCCTGAAGCACGAGCCGTGGTGAGCGACCGTTTGCGCTGCGTTCGGCGCGCTTCGCGCGCCTCACTCGGCAAAAGCTCGGCCAAAAGCACTCCACGGCTCCAGCGCACCGCTTCGCGGTGCTTAGTCGCTCGTCGGCCCGCGCTCCCTCACTGTGTCCGGTCGCGGAGTGAACCGCTTCGTTCGGGTTCTTCGAACCGCTCACGGGTCACTCCGTTCCCCGTTCGCGCAAACCGAGGCGCTCGTCCCTCGCGCCTCGTGCCGCTCACTCGCGGATGCCTGTCACTGCTGGTCTCATCGCCGACAGAGTTAACACGGAGTGTAAGGTATACTTTACTGTAAAGCGAACTTTCCACCCATGTACGAGACAGACGACCCCTCCATCGAGCAACGGACGCGCTACCGCGAGTGGATGAACCGCTCGGTCGGCGCCGGCACCCTCGGGTTCTTCCTCGCGGTCGCCGTCAGCGTCCTCGCCAGCGGCCCCGTCACCGACTGGGTGCTGTTCGCCGGCCTCGGCGCCTACTACCTCGGGTACATCGGCTACCTCGCCGTCTGGCAGCGCACCGGCGTCCGCCACTTCGACGAACGCGAGGCCGAGATCGAGCGCCGCGCCGCCAGCCTCACCGCGGTGTTCGTCGTCAGCGTGACCATCTTCGGGCTCCCCGGCCTCGTCGTCGTTCAGGGGACCGACGTCGCCACCGTCCCCGCGTTCGTCGAGGGCGTCGTCTGGGGGTACATGGGGCTGGTGCTCGTGTTCCTCGGGCTCTACGGGTACGTGGAGCGGCGGTACTCGTGAACAACGACGTCCGCGAACGCCGGGAGGCCGAGGGGCTGAGCCAGGGCGAGCTCGGCGACGCCGTCGGCGTCTCCCGCCAGACCATCAACGCCATCGAGCGCGACCGCTACGACCCGTCGCTGGAGCTGGCGTTCGCGCTCGCGGACTTCTTCGACTGCCGGGTCGAGGACCTCTTCGACCCCGACGGCTGACGACCGCACCCCTTTTGGTGGGGTGGCCCGCCAACTCCGGTAATGACCGACGACCTCGTGCAGCTGCTCCGGGACGCGGACGCCGTGAAGTTCGGCGAGTTCGAGCTCTCCCACGGCGGCACCTCGGAGTACTACGTCGACAAGTACCTCTTCGAGACCGACCCCGACTGCCTGCGCGCCATCGCGGAGGCGTTCGCCGAGCGCCTCGACGCGGACGCGAAACTCGGCGGCGTCGCGCTCGGCGGCGTGCCGCTGGCCGCCGCCACCGCGGTCGAAGCCGACGTGCCGTACGTCATCGCGCGCAAGCAGGCCAAGGAGTACGGCACGGGCAACCGCATCGAGGGGCGCCTCGAGGACGGCGAGGAGGTCGTCGTCGTGGAGGACATCGCGACGACCGGGCAGTCCGCCGTCGACGCCGTGGAGGCGCTCCGTGACGCTGGCGCGGAAGTGAACCGGGCGCTGCTCGTGGTGGACCGCGAGGAGGGCGGCCGGGAACTGCTCGCCGAGCACGGCGTCGAGATGGAGGCGCTCGTGACGGCCAGCGACCTGCTGGACGCCGAGTGAGCGGCGGCCGCGCGCCCGCCAGATGAGCGCGTTTGTGGTTTCTTCCCACGCAGAGCCTTTCGGGGTATTCAAGTTTGTGGAAACTTGTGGGTCTGTATGAACCGAGCAGAGAAGGCCGCCCTCCAGCTGCGCGCGGTCGACGTGCTGCGGACGCTGAAGGAGACCCGGACGTACGACGAGCTCTCCGCGGAGACGGGCCTCCCGGCGGGCGACCTCAACCGCTACGTGAACGGCCACGTGCTCCCGAGCGCCGAGCGCGCCCGCGAGGTCGTCGACGACGCCGGCGCCGACCTCCTCCGCGAGGAACTCGAAGCCCGCGTGCGCCTCGACGACGAGGGGTACGTCGACAACTCCGGGGTCGTCTTCGACCAGTCGTTCCTCGATCTGGTGGCGCCGGTCGCCGCCGAGACGTTCGACTTCGAGCGCCCGGACGTCGTGCTCACCGCGGCCACCGACGGCATCACGCTCGCGGCGTCGCTGGCGTCGTACTACGGCGCGCGCTGCGCGTACGCCAAGAAGTCCAAGGAGACTGCCGTCGAGGAGTTCATCGAGGCGCGCAAGCGCTTCGCCTCCGGCATCGAGCTCACCTACTACCTCCCCGAGTCCGCCGTCGACGCCGGCGAGACCGTCCTCGTCGTCGACGACCTCATCCGGTCGGGCGAGACCCAGGAGATCCTGCTGGACATCGCGGACGCCGCTGACGCGGACGTCACCGGCGTGTTCACGCTCATCGCGGTCGGCGACGACGGCGTCGAGCGCGCCCGCGAGCTCACCGACGCCCCGGTCGGCGCGCTCGCCGAGCTCGAATAGCGCGCTCGCACCCGAATTTAGGCACGAACGTGTATTTTCTGTACGGTTCTTCATCCCCAGACGGCACACCCTTCCAACGTGCATAACAACGCTTAAGCGGGCGGTGTAGTTATGCCCGAACGTGCATCATAATGGGGCTCGCTGACTACTTCGGCTTCGACGAACACGACACGGACCTGCGCACCGAGGTCATCGCGGGCGTGACGACGTTCCTCACGATGTCCTACATCGTCGTCGTCAACCCCGCGGTGATGACCCAGGTGACTCAGGACGGCAAGGTCGTCAAACCCGGCATCGCGCTCGCGAACCACAGCTACGCCGAGACGGTCCAGATGCTGGCCGTCGTGACGCTGCTGGCGTCGGCGGTCGCCATGCTCGTGATGGCGTTCTACGCGAACCGCCCGTTCGGGCTCGCGCCCGGCCTCGGCCTGAACGCGTTCTTCGCGTTCACCGTCGTCGGCGCGCTCGGCATCCCGTGGCAGACCGCGCTCGCCGCCGTCGTCACCGAGGGCGTCGTCTTCATCCTCCTCACCGCGGTCGGCGCCCGCGAGTACGTCATCAACCTCTTCCCCGAGCCCGTGAAGTTCGCGGTCGGGACCGGTATCGGCCTCTTCCTTGCCATCATCGGCCTCGAAGCGATGGGGGTCATCGTCGGCGACGCCGGCACCATCCTCGCGCTCGGCAACCTCGCGCAGAACCCGGTCGCCGTCCTCTCCATCGTCGGCCTGTTCTTCACGCTCGCGCTGTACGCCCGCGGTATCACCGGGAGCATCATCCTCGGCATCCTCTCGACCACCGTCGCCGGCGCCGTCCTCACGTTCGCCGGCGTCGTGGAACCCGGCGTCCTCATCGACGGGTTCGTCCGCAACGGCGGCTTCGCCGCCAGCCAGCTCCCGCAGGCCCAGTACGACATCACGCCGCTGGCCGGCGCGTTCGTCGCCGGCTTCCAGAACGTCGAGGCGCTGAGCTTCGCGCTCATCGTGTTCACGTTCTTCTTCGTGGACTTCTTCGACACCGCGGGCACGCTCGTCGGCGTCGGGCAGGCCGGCGGCTTCCTCAACGACGAGGGCGACCTCCCGGACGCCGACAAGCCCCTGATGGCCGACGCGGTCGGCACCACCGTCGGCGGCATGCTCGGCACCTCGACGGTCACCACGTACATCGAGTCCGCGACCGGCATCGAGGAGGGCGGCCGCACCGGTATGGTCGCGCTCGTCGTCGCCGTCCTCTTCCTGCTGTCGCTGGTGGTCGTCCCGCTCGCCGCCGCGGTTCCCCAGTACGCCAGCCACATCGCGCTCGTCGTCGTCGCGCTGCTGATGCTCGGGAACGTCACCGCCGTCCAGTGGGACGACGTCACCCACTCCGTCCCCGCCGGCCTCACCATCCTCGTGATGCCGTTCACGTACTCCATCGCGTACGGCATCGCCGCCGGCATCGTCTCCTACCCGGTCGTGAAGGCCGCGACCGGCGAGTACGACGACGTCTCCCCCGGCCAGTGGCTGCTCGCGGTCGCGTTCGTCGTGTACTTCTTCGTGCGCACCAGCGGCGTCCTCCAGACCGTCGCCTAGGCCCGCCGCTACCCCGCTGCTCTTCCGCGTCGACGCCGTACTCGGGAGTGTGACACTCGAACTGTACGCGCTCCCGGGCTGCCCGTACTGCGCGAAGGTCAAGACCAAGCTCGACGAGCTCGACCTGGAGTACGTCGAACACGAGGTCCCGAGCTCGCACAGCCAGCGCACCGAAGTCGAGGAAGTCAGCGGCCAGACCGGCGTCCCCGTGCTCGTCGACGAGGAGCACGGCGTCGACGGGATGCCCGAGTCGGACGACATCGTCGACTACCTCGAGGAGACGTACGGCGCGTAGCGGCGTTCTGCTCTTCTCGCCGCCAGAAGCGACTTGCCGCCGGCGGCCGCAGTCCCCGACGATGTACGAGAAACTCGACCGGAGCAGCGGGCGCGTCGTCGGCTACCGCGTCCGGGACGAGCTCTCGGAGGCGGACGTCGAAGCGATGCTCGAGGACGTCGGAGAGACGATTCGCGAGGAGGGGTCGGCGCGGGTGTTGGTGTACATGCCGACCGTCCCGGTGCCGGACGTCGACGCGCTCGACGAGGACGTCGGCTTCTGGCTGCAGCACGGCGACGACGTCGAGAAGTACGCGGTCGTCGGCGACAACCGACTCCTGGAGTGGGTGACCGGCCTCGAGGACCGCGTCACCGGCGTCGACTTCGAGTACTTCGACGCGGCCGACCTCGACGACGCGTGGGCGTGGCTGCGCGAGGACGAGTCGGCGTAGCCAGCTACGCTTCCTGCGGGGCGCCGCGGTCCGCGAGCAGGTCCCGGAGGTCCTCGGAGTCCTCGACGTCCTCGAGTTCCTCGCGCTCCACGATGGCGGTGTCGTCGACGGAGTCACGGGAGGCCTCGTCGACGACGTAG
Organism: Halobacterium sp. CBA1126; assembly: GCF_009741975.1. Classification (GTDB taxonomy): domain Archaea; phylum Halobacteriota; class Halobacteria; order Halobacteriales; family Halobacteriaceae; genus Halobacterium. The sequence continues at coordinate 23,752 of NZ_WPCF01000007.1, forward strand.
ACGGCGCTCGTTCGCGTGATGGCGCCGAGCGAACTCATGATGCGGGCGCGCTTGACCGCGGCCTCGGTAAAGGAGGAGTGGCCGGTCAGCATGCGGTCGGCGCCCGTGGCGTCCTCGCTGACGGCCTTGAACGGCGCGCGGTCCGTCGGGTGGACCTCGAAGCCGACGCGCGCGAGCACGGAGAGCACGGGCACGTCCTCGGGGTCGGCTTCGGGGTCCTCGGGGGTCGGCTCGGCGTCCCGGACGTCCTCGGCGCCGTCCATCACCGAGACGGGGGAGGTGAGGTCGCCGCCGAAGAGGTCCTCGAGCTCCATCGCGACGTCGATGCTGGCGTTCATCCCGTCCTCGTACTTCGAGACGGTGCGCCGGGAGACGCCGAGCTCGTTGGCGAGCTGGCCGAGGCTGAGGTCCTCGTTCTGGCGGCGGTCCGCGAGCACGTCGCCGTCGATGTTCACGTAGAGGCCGCCCGGGGCCGCGTAGATGAGCGGCGGGACGCCCTCCACGAAGAACTCCATCGCGGTGTCGGGGCTGAGCACGGGGACGCCGTGCCGGAAGTAGACGACGCCGGGCTTGAGCTCCTCGTCGCGGGTGCGGAGGCCGATGACCATCGGCGTCGCGTCGAGGTAGGTGCCGAGCCGCCGCATCTCCGCGCCGGTCGGCGCGTCGAAGGCGTCGATGTTGCCGAGAATCTTCACGAGGATGACGTCCTCGTCGCGGCGCGCGGCCACGTCGAAGCTCTTGGGCCGCGTCGCGCACCGGTCACTCACCGTGAACCCCGCGTCCGCGAGCATGGCGGTGACGTTCTCGATGAGTACCGACCGTGACATACTCGAGGATAAGCCGTCGGCGACATATATGCGTTGTGCCGATACGGCGCCGCTGCCCCGCGGTTTCGGTGATTCGACCGCGGGGTTCGACCGGAAGCGCGAAAAGCGGCGGGCCCCTACGCGGGAGCGATGACGGTCGTCGCCCTCGACGACACGGACTCCCGCGAGCGCGGGATGTGCACGACGTACGCCGCCCACCTCGTCGCCGAGCGGCTGCGCGAGCGCGGCGCGAGCGTCGAGCGCGCGCTGCTCGTGCGCCTGAACCCCGCCGTGGAGTACAAGACCCGCGGGAACGCCGCGCTCGCGGTCCACGCGGACGTCGACCCCGCGGTCGGGCTCGCGGTCGCGGAGGAAGTCGTCGCCGAGGCCGCCGAAACCGACGACCCCAGAACGAATCCGGGCGTGGTGGTCGCGCCCGACGCCGACGCCCCCGACCCAATCACGGAGTTCGCCGAGCGCGCGATGCGCGAGCACCTCGACCCCGGTGAAGCCAGCGCGCTCGCTGCCGCCCACGGCTACGAGACCGCGCAGTGGGAGAACGGCCGCGGCGTCGTCGGCGCGCTCGCCGCCGTCGGCGCGTGGTCCGCGTTCGGGGAGTGGACCCGCGAGCGCATCGACTACCGGGCACCCGAGCGCTGGGGGACCGAGCGCGACGTGGACGCCGAGAGCGTGTTCTCCGCGGCGGACGCCGCCTACCCCGACGCGTGGGACACCGTCGACCGCGAGGCGGACGAACTCGTCTGCGTGCCGCACACGCCCGGCCCAATCCTCTACGGCATCCGCGGCGAGGACGCCGAGACGGTCGCCGAGGTCGCGGACGCCATCGACAGCGAACCCGTCCACGCGAGCGAGCTGTTCGTCACGAATCAGGGGACCGACGCGCACCTCCGGGAAGCCAACCTCGCCGACCTCGAAGACGGCCGCGCGTACCGCGTCGCCGCGACGGTCGCCGGGGAGCCCGAGACGCGCCGCGGCGGCCACGTCTTCGTCCCCGTCGAGGACGACGGCGTCCGCGTGGAGTGCGCGGCGTTCGAGCCGACGAAGCGGTTCCGCGACCGCGTGCGGGCGCTCCGGCCCGGCGACCGCCTCACGGTCTGCGGCGAGGTGAGCGACGGCACCCTCAAACTGGAGAAGTTCGCCGTCCGCGACCTCGACGCGACCGAACTCGCGACCCCGCAGTGTCCAGACTGCGGGACGTCGATGGAGAGCGCGGGCGCGGACCAGGGCTACCGCTGCCGGGACTGCGGGACGGCCGCGCCCGGGAAGGTCGAGCGCGAGGTCGACCGCGACCTCGAACGCGGCTGGTACGAGGTGCCGCCGTGCGCGCGCCGCCACGTCGCCAAGCCCCTGATTCGCGGCGGCTGGGACGCGCCGGTCCACCCAGAGCGGTAGCCCGCGGCCCGACGCCCGCGGCGACTTCGACGTATGTCAATCTTTGACGGGCAGCCACAACGCTTTATTCCGGTGGGTGGCGTAACTGCAACCATGCGCCCCGACCGCCGCAGTCCCGACGAGGGTGGCGTCGCCAGCGAGACGACCGACAGCGACACCGCTGCGGGGCGACTCGCTGCGCACGTCGAAGTGCAGGACGGCGAGCGGGCGTGCACGCTGTTCCCCGCGGACGCCGACGGCGACGAGCTCGTCACCACGTGGGTGACCGCCGAGGACGACGCGTTCGTCTCCCTCGCGGACTGGCGGTAGTCACTCCTTCAGGCCGCTGCCCGTCAGCGCCACGGCCACGTCGCCCGCGAGGCCGCGCTCGCGGTAGGCCTCGAGGCCGGCGACGGCGACGGCGCTCGTCGGCTCGACGTAGAACCCGCGCTCGTGTAACGCCGACAGCGCCGCCTCCGTCTCCCCGGCAGTGCACGCGACGGCGTCGCCGTCCGTCGCGTCGATGGCCGCGAGAATCTGGTCCGTCCGCGCGGGCTCGGCGATCTGGATGCCGTCCGCGACGTCGTTCGTGCCGGCGCGCTCGGCGCCGTGGAGTTCCTCGACGATCGGCGCGACGCCCGCCGCCTGCACGCCGAGCAGCCGCGGCACCGAATCCGTCCAGCCCGCCTCGCGCAGCGCCGCGAAGCCGCGGTACGCGCCGAGGAACAGGGTCCCGTGCCCGAGCGGTAACACCACCGCGTCCGGCACCGTCCAGTCGCGCTGGGCCGCGAGCTCCAGCGCGAACGTCGACGTGCCCGCGTAGAACGCCGGGTTCCACGCGTGGCTCGCGTACCACGCGTCCCCGCCGACCGCTTCCCGAACACAGGCGTCGGTGACGTCCTGCCGGCTCCCCTCGACGCGGACCGCGGTCGCGCCCGCCGCTTCGATGGCGTCGAGCTTCGACTGCTTCGCGTCTGCGGGCACGTAGATGTCGGCGTCGACGCGGCCCGCGCGGCGTACTGCGCGATGGCCGCGCCCGCGTTCCCCGAGGAGTCCTCGACGACGCGCTCGACGCCCATCTCGGCCGCGCGGGAGAGCGTCAGCGCCGCGCCCCGGTCCTTGTAGCTCCCCGACGGGAACACGTAGTCGAGCTTGAACTGGGCGTCCCACTCGGGGGCGTCCGCCAGCGGCGTCCACCCCTCGCCGAGCGTCACCTCCTCGCCGACCGGGAGGAACTCCTCGAACGCCCACAGCCCCTCGCGCGGGTCGACGGCCGGGTCGTCGCCCGCCGGGAGCGGCCGCTCCGCGAAGTCCAGCGCGTGCCCGCACTCGCAGCGCCACGGCTCCTCGGGCCCGGACTCGTAGGCTCGGCCGCAGGAGCGGCACTCGAGGTTCGCCGGCATCAGTACTTGTCGACGTCCGTGCCGACCGAGCAGACGTACTCGCCGGTGGCGACCTGCGGGAGCCGCCGGGAGCGCCAGAAGATGCCGTCGTTGTCGGCGGTGACCGTGGCCTTCAGCGTGCCGAAGACGTCGGTCACCTCGAAGAGCGTGTCGCCGGCGCGCACCGTCTCGCCGAGGTCGCGCTCGTACTCGACGATGCCGCCGACGGGGGAGCCGTAGCGGTCGAAGTCCTTCGCGCGGGTCTGGCGCTCGGTCTCGACGTCGCCGTCGAGGAAGCCGTAGTACCGGAGGACGTTGAACACGCCGTCGACGCCGTACCGGATGGACTCCTCGTCGAAGCCGACCGCGCCGCCGAGCTCGGGGTCGACGGTGGGGATGCCCTCGGAGGGCGCGGTGCGCGCGAGCTGGCCCTCCGGGCCCTTCTGGTCGAGGACGTGCCCCGTCCCGAACGCCTTCGCGAGTTCGAGGCAGTCGCCGTGGAGTCGGTGGTGGCGGCCGCAGCGCACGCGCACCTCGTTTATCATCCGGGAAGTAGAGCCCTGGTGGAGGTCGAGGATGAGGTCGGCGTCCTCGGCGGCGGAGAACGTGGCGTGGGCGATGCGCTCGGAGGAGGAGCCGTTCGCGCTGCCGGGGTACGCGCGGTTGAGCTTCGTGTCGTCGATGGGGTTGCGGTGTTCGGCGACCTGGAACGCGTGGAAGTTCGTGATGCCGACGATCCGAATCTCGCCCGCGAGCTCGGCGGGGTCGAGCTGGGGGACGACGCGGCGGAGCACGCCGACGCCGTTCAGTTCGTCGCCGTCGCTGGCGGCCTGCAGGTAGAGGGTCTTGCCGTCGCGTTCGCCGTTCACGACCGCGACCGGGAGGCCGGCCGCGGTGCCGTCCCGCATCTCGCCCACGGTGAGCCGACCGGTGTCGAACTCCCCGGGGTCCGCGGACGCCGTACCGAGCGTAGTCATTACGTAAATTCCACGCACGCGTGGCCTTGAGCGGTTCGGTCCCGGAATCGGCGCTGTTTTCACGCGGCGCGGCCAACCCCCGCGTATGTCCGAGCCGTCCGAGCGGCCGGCCGACGCGGCGTCCGACCGCCCCGGCGTCGACAACTTCGTGCGCGCGCTCGGCGTCGCGACGCAGGCGAAACGCGGGTTCGCGGTGGGCCTGCTGGTCGCCGTCGGGACGTACTACTTCTTCGTCGTCGCCTCCGGCGGGTCGCCGTACTCGACGCCGTACCTCGTCGCGCTGGCGGCCGTGCTCGCGTTCACGGTCGGCCTGCTCGCGACGTTCGCGTTCACCGCGGGCGCCGCCTACCGGCTCTACCGCGAACTCGAGTAGTCAGCCGCGCGGAGAAAACCTATTGTAGCCGCCTCCGCTCGTCTCCGAGAATGGCCGAGGACGACTTCCCGACCCGGCTCGCCGCGTACACGGGCGACGACGCCGACGACGGCGAGGGGCTGCCGTCGCCGTCCGCCGTCGTCGCGGGCGTGCTCGCGCCGCTGCGCGGCGCGGAGAAGTCCCCGGGCGGGGCGCGCTTCGCGGTCGCCGAGACCAGCCACGCGGAGAAGCGCTACGCGTTCACCACTCGGGTCGAACTCGCGAACACGGACTGCACCGCGCGGCTCGTCGTCAGGCGCGAGGACGGCTACGTGTACGCGCGCCACGCCGTCCGGCCGCTCGAGACCGGCGGCCTCCTCGCCCGTGTTCGGGGCGGCGGTTCGGGCTACGACGCCCTCGACGTCGACGCGGACGCAGTTTCGACGCTCGCGAAGCGCCGCCGGAAGGTGGTCGCGGACGGCGTCGACTCTCGGGTCGTCACGCCGCGAATCACCGACGACCCCGTCGGCTTCGAGTTGCGCTTCGAGACGGCCGACACCGCCGTCCTCTCGGTGACGGGCTACGCGGACGGCCGGGACTACCTCTCGGTGCCGCTGCCGGACCTCGCGCTGCGCGCGGTCGCCGCCGAGCGCGCCGTGCTGGACTGACTACGCCGACGCCAGCCCGCGGAGCCGGTCGGCGCTCGCGCGCGTCCCCTTCGCCAGCAGCACGTCCCCCGCGGCCACCTGCGTCTCCGGGCCGGGCTGGACCACCCACTCGTCGCTGTCCGCGTCCGGCCGCCGCACCGCGATGACGCGCATCCCCGTCTCGGTCGCGACCTCCTCGCCGCCGAGCGTCGCGCCGTCGAGCTCGCTGCCGGCTTCGACGGTCTCCCGGACGATGACCTCGTCGGACTCCTCGACGGCCTCCTGCACGACGACGTGGGTGTCCAGCCCGCGCAGGACGCCCTCGCTGATCTCCACTGCGGCGTCGCTGATGACCTCGGTCGCGGTGGCGATGTGGACGAGCCCGCGAAGCGAGACGGGGTCCTCGACGCGGCTCGCCGCCCGCAGCGTCCACGCCTCGAAGCGCGATTTGAGCGCGTCCACTTCGGCCTCCAGTTCGACGACTTCGGCGGCGAGGTCCGTCGAGTCGAAGAGCACCGCGCCGTACGCGAGGTCGACGGACAGCTCGCTCATGTTCTTCATCGTCACCACGGAGTCGACGGCGCGCTCGAGGTCGTCGATGCCCGGCTCGGGGACCGCGGGCGGCTCGTAGGCGTCGCCGGTCGCGGTCTCGTAGACGCCGCCGATGCGCTCGTCCGGCCCCCGGAGCAGGAGCACGTCGCCGGCGGTCAGTTCGGTGTCGCGGTCCGGGTTCAGCAGCCAGTCGCCGCCGCGCCGAATCGCGAGCACGCGCACCCCCGTCTCGGTCTCGAGGTTCACGTCCAGCAGCGTCCGGCCCGCGTACGCGGAGTCCGGTGCGAGTTCCGCGCGCACCAGCGACTCGACGGCCTCCGGGAGCGCCGCGCGGATGGCCTCGGGGACGCGGATGTCCTCGAGGACGACCTTCGCGATGTCGCCGGCGGCGTCGCTGATCTTCTCGGCGGCGCCGACGACGCCGAGCACGGGCGCCAGCGCCTCCGCGTCCTCCGGGTTGCGCGCCGCCATCAGGAGGCTCATCCGCGCGCGCAGCTGGAGGACGTCCATGCGCTCCTCGAGCTTGAGGACTTCCGCCGCCACGTCGTCGCTGCCGTGCAACACGGCCGAGTACGAGAGGTCGATGAGGAGCTCGGCGGTGTCTTTCATCTCCGCGAGGAGGGTCTTCACGCTCGCGGGCTCGTACTCGACGCGGCCGCTCATGTCACCGGGTTCGCTCCCGCTCCCGAAAAACGTTCGCGTCGGGTCGGCGCCCGCCCTACTTTGTTAATCGTTACCACGAAACGCGTTCGATTCGTTCGCTCGCGCAATATTTTCGTAGACGACCGTGAAGGAAACCGACACACATTAGGTAGAACCGTCAAGAACCCACACGCATGGCCGACGAACTCAAGAAGGGACTGGAGGGTGTGCTCGTCGCGGAGTCCGAGTTGAGCTACATCGACGGCGACGAGGGCAAACTCGTCTACCGCGGGTACACCATCGAGGACCTCGCGCGCGGCGCGAGCTACGAGGAGGTCCTCTACCTGCTCTGGCACGGCCGCCTCCCCAATCGGGAGGAACTCGAAGCGTTCAGCGAGGAGATGGCGGGCCACCGCGAGCTCGACGACGACGTCCGCGACCTCGTCGAGGACCTCGCGGCCGCCGACGAGGACCCGATGGCGGCGCTGCGCACGGCGGTCTCGGAGCTGTCCGCGTTCGACCCGGACGCCGACGCCGACCCCACGGACCGCGAGGCGAACCTCCGGAAGGGCAAGCGCATCACCGCGAAGATTCCGACCGTCGTCGCCGCGTTCACGCGCCTCCGCGAGGGCGACGACCCCGTCCCGCCCCGCGAGGACCTCGGCCACGCCGCGAACTTCCTCTACATGCTCAACGACGAGGAGCCCGACGACGTGCTCGCGGACGTCTTCGACCAGGCGCTCGTGCTCCACGCCGACCACGGGCTGAACGCGTCGACGTTCTCCTCGATGGTCACGTCCAGCACGCTCGCGGACCTCCACTCCGCGATCACGTCCGCGGTCGGCACCCTCGGCGGCAGCCTCCACGGCGGCGCGAACGCCAACGTCATGCGGATGCTCAAGGAGATCGACGACTCCGGGAAGGAGCCCGTCGAGTGGGTCGCCGACGCCCTCGACAGCGGGAAGCGCGTCGCCGGCTTCGGCCACCGCGTCTACAACGTCAAGGACCCCCGCGCGAAGATTCTCGGCGAGCGCAGCGAGGAGCTCGGCGAGGCCGCCGGCGACACGAAGTGGTACGAGATGAGCGTCGCCATCGAGGAGTACGTCAAAGAGGAGAAGGGGCTCGCGCCGAACGTCGACTTCTACTCCGCGTCGACGTACTACCAGATGGGCATCCCCGTCGACATCTACACCCCCATCTTCGCGATGTCCCGCGTCGGCGGCTGGATCGCCCACGTCCTCGAACAGTACGAGGACAACCGCCTCATCCGCCCACGCGCCCGCTACGTCGGCGAGGAAGACCAGGAGTTCGTGCCGCTGGACGAGCGGTAGACGCGACTGGTCACCTCGTCCGCCGCCCAGTTCTCTCGTCCTCCACACACGCCATCGACTCGTTCCCGCCCCGCACTTTCACTTTCACCGCGCTTTGGTCGGTTTTATCACCGTCCGGGTCCTCGTCGCAACTGTCACACGCTCCGTTCCCCGTATTCTTGGAGCGCACCACCAACCGTTAACAGCGGCAGCGCCGTATCCGGGAGCATGATCGGACTCGACGACGTGCTCGACGCCCGCGAGCGCGTCGCTGACGTGGCGCGACACACCCCGCTGGACTACTCGAACACGTTCTCCCGGATGACCGACGCGGAGGTCCACCTGAAACTGGAGTGCTTCCAGCGCACGGGCTCGTTCAAGATCCGCGGCGCCACCAACCGCGTCCGCACGCTCTCCGAGGCCGAGCGCGACGCGGGCGTCGTCACCGCCTCGGCGGGGAACCACGCGCAGGGCGTCGCGCTCGCGGCCTCCCGGTCGGGCGTCGACGCGAAGGTCGTGATGCCGGAGGCCGCCCCCATCTCGAAGATCAAGGCGACGAAGAGCTACGGCGCCGAGGTCGTCCTCCACGGCGTCGACTACGACGCCGCCCAGGCCCACGCCCACGAACTCGAAGACGAGGAGGGCCGAACCTACGTCCACGCCTTCGACGACGAGCGCGTGATGGCCGGACAGGGGACGCTCGGCCTCGAGATCGTCGACGAGCTCCCGGAACTCGACACCGTCGTCGTCCCCATCGGGGGCGGCGGGCTCATCGCGGGCGTGGCGACCGCCGTGAAGGCCCACGACCCCGACGTCCGCGTCGTCGGCGTGCAGGCTGAGGGCGCCTCCACGGTCGCCTCCTCGCTCCAGAAGGGCGAGCCCCAGGCCCTCGACTCCGTGGACACCATCGCGGACGGCATCGCCGTGCGCCGGGTCGGCGAGCGGACGTTCCCGGTCATCCGCGAGCGCGTCGACGAGGTGGTCACCGTCTCCGACGACGAGATCGCGACCGCGCTCGTGTTGCTGCTCGAACGCGGGAAGACCCTCGTCGAGGGCGCTGGCGCGACGCCGCTCGCGGCGCTCCTCGAGGGGAAGTTCGTCTACGACGAGGACGAGGTCGTCGTCCCCGCGCTCTGCGGCGGCAACATCGACCTCAACCTCCTCACGACGGTGGTCATGCGCGGGCTCGTCGACCAGGGCCGCTACGTGAAGATTCGCACCGTCCTGAAGGACCGCCCGGGCGCCCTCGACGACCTCATCGACGTCGTCGCCGGCGAGCGCGCGAACATCTACGCCATCCAGCACGACCGCACGAACCGCGACATCGCGATGAACGCCGCCGAAGTGGAGCTGGACCTCGAGACCCGCGGCCCCGAACACGTCGACGAACTCCTCGACCGCATCCGCGAGGCGGGCTTCGAGGTCACCGTGCTCAACGGCCCGCGCCCGCAGAACTGACTACGCGGGCACGACCGCGTACTCGACGGTGAGGAACTTCGCGCCCGCGAGCCACATCTCGTGGGTCGCCAGCGCCGTCGCCGCGCCCCCTGTCGGGTCCTCGACGACGGACGGCGGTTCCACGCTCCCGCCGGCTGGCCACACGCGGAACCGCTGGTCCGCGGGGAGCGCGAACCCGACCGGCGGCACGACCCAGTACAGCCCGGGGTCGCCGGGCGCTCCGGTGGTCAACTCCACGCCGGTCGCGTCGCCCGCGCCGAGGTGGCCGATGCGCAGCACCGTCGAGAGGTTGCCGCCGGGCAGCGGCGCCGCGATGTTCACGTACCGCTCGCCGTCGCGCTCGTGGCTCGCGTACAGCGCGACGAACGCCGCCGCCCCGGTCTCGTCCGTGCGAATCCACGCCCGCGCGCCGTCCCGCGGGTCCGCTTCGCACTCGAGCGCGACGAACCGACTCGACAGCCGGCGCCAGTCCTCGTCGCCGGGCGCCGGGAGGTTCAACTGCCGGACGCGAGTCGTGACGGGAGCGGCGAGCGCCGCGCCCGTCCGGAACGGCCGGTGCCACCGCGCGCGGAGCAGCATCTCGTATTCGGCCGTGTGCTCGTAGAAGTCCCGCACCTCGGGCGCGACCCGACCGGGGTCGAAGCCGGGGCGCGCGAACTCCGCCATGTCGTTCATCTCGCCCGCGAGTTCGCCGTCGTCGGCGCCGAGGCCGCGCCGGTCCACGAACCCCGCGCCGATGCGGCTGCCGCCGGTCACGGGACTGAACGGCACGTCCCGCGCTCGCCACGCCGCGGCGCCGGCCAGCGACGCGGCGACGCCGGCGGCGACTGTTCGACCGCGCATACGCGCTCTTGGGCGCGGACCGACACGAGTCTGGCGGCGTCCGCCGAGCGCTGAGGCTGGTCTTTAATACGGCTGACCCCGACCCATCGGACATGAAACGCATCATCGACACCCCGGACGCCCCCGCCGCCGTCGGCGCGTACAGCCAGGCCACCACCGACGGCGACGTCGTCTTCACCGCCGGCCAGATTCCGATGACGCCGGATGGCGAACTCCTCGACGACGAACCCATCGCCACCCAGACCCGCCAGAGCCTCGAGAACGTCAAGGCCATCCTCGAAGCCGAGGGGCTCACCATGCAGGACGTGCTCAAGGTGTCGGTGTTCCTCGACGACATCGACGACTTCGAGGAGATGAACGACGCCTACGCCGAGTACTTCCAGGACAACCCGCCCGCGCGCTCGGCGCTCGAGGTCTCCGCGCTCCCGAAGCGCGGCCGTCGAGATCGAGGCCGTCGCCGCCCAGCGCGACTAGATGCGACGCGCCACGCTGGACACGCTGGCGTGGGGCGCCGTCGGCGCGCTGGCGTTCCTCGTGCTCGCACAGGCCTACCGGGCGCTCGCCGACGGCGGCGTCGGCTTTCTCCCGCTGCTCGGTGTCGCCGTCGTCGTCTTCGCGGCCTCGGCCGCGGTCGCCCGCGTCGCCGCCGACCGCCTCCACTGACGCGAAAAGAAGGGTTTAAACGACCGACCCGGGTAGGGTACGACGGGCCGGGATGGCCGAATGGCAAAGCGCACGCCTGGAAAGCGTGTCCCCTTACGGGGTTCAGGGTTCAAATCCCTGTCCCGGCGTTCTACCCGTACTCGCGCCGTCCAGCGACGGTTCTGTCGCTGGGCTCGATGGCTCTGTGAACGACGGCGGGATTTGAACCACGGCAGACCGAACGCAGTGAGGTCTGGCATTGGGTTCAAATCCCTGTCCCGGCGTCTTCTCGTGATACAGCGGCCGAAGCGGCGCGACGAGACGCGCCGCGAGGCGCAGAACTGTGCAGTCGCCGTAGGGATTTGAACTCTGGACGTCGCAGCCGCGCAGCGGAGCGAGCAGGAACGTCTTCTGTGCGGCCCCAGCGTTCTTCTCGCCGGCCGGCGAAGCACTCTGTATGAGTAACGGAGACAGTTCCGCACCGGTCGAGATGGGCGAGGAGTACGTGGTGGACGTCGAGAGCATCGGTGAGGAGGGCGACGGGGTCGCACACGTCGACGACTTCGTGGTGCTGGTGCCGGAGGGCGAGATGGGGGACCGCGTGCAGGTGCGCATCGACCGGGTGGAGTCCGACTACGCGATGGCCGAGGTGGTCGACCACGAGTCCGACGTCGCCTAACTTAAAGGCAGGTGCGCCGCCCGCGGCTCGTGTGAACGACTGTCACACTATTCGGGTTCTGTAGTCATTTTGCACGGGATTCAGGGCGTGTGGGGCGGGTCGCGGTGCGGTCGCCGACACGCCTCGATAGCAACTTTTATATAGAATCACAATCAATCCTTCGGATACCTATGGCACAACAACAGCAGCGGATGCAGGGTCAGCCCATGATCATCATGGGCGACGACGCCCAGCGCGTGAAGGACAAGGACGCCCAGGAGCACAACATCTCCGCGGCGCGAGCGGTCGCGGACGCCGTCCGCTCCACACTCGGCCCGAAAGGGATGGACAAGATGCTCGTCTCCTCGATGGGCGACGTCACCATCACGAACGACGGCGTCACCATCCTCCAGGAGATGGACATCGACAACCCGACCGCGGAGATGATCGTCGAAGTCGCCGAGACCCAGGAGGACGAGGCCGGCGACGGCACGACGACCGCGGTCGCCATCGCGGGCGAACTCCTCAAGAACGCCGAGGAGCTCCTCGAGCGCGACATCCACCCGACCGCCATCATCAAGGGGTACAACCTCGCCGCCGAACAGGCCCGCGAGGAAGTCGACAACGTCGCCATCGACGTCGACCCCGACGACGAGGACCTCATCCGCAGCGTCGCGGAGACCTCGATGACCGGCAAGGGCGCCGAGCTCGACAAGGAGCTGCTCTCCGGCATCATCTACGACGCCATCAACCAGGTCGCCGTCGAAGCCGCCGACGGCAGCACGGTCGTCGACGCCGCGAACATCAACGTCGAGACCCAGACCGGCCGCGCGGTCGGTGACTCCGAGCTCCTCGTCGGCGCCGCCGTCGACAAGGACCCGGTCCACGACGAGATGCCCACGGACGTCGAGGACGCGAAGATCCTCCTCCTCAACGAGGCCATCGAAGTCGAGGAAGCCGAAGCCGACACCTCCGTCAACATCGAGAGCCCCGACCAGCTCCAGCAGTTCCTCGACCAGGAAGAGGAACAGCTCAAGCAGAAGGTCCAGCAGATCAAGGACACGGGCGCCAACGTCGTCTTCTGCCAGAAGGGCATCGACGACATGGCCCAGCACTACCTCGCGAAGGAGGGCATCCTCGCGGTGCGCCGCACCAAGAAGTCCGACATCGAGTTCCTGACGAACGTCCTCAACGCGTCGGTCGTCACGGACCTCGACTCCGCGACCGAGGCCGACGTCGCCACCGGCTCCGTCTCTCGCGACAGCGAGGACGAGCTGTTCTACGTCGAAGGCGACGACGAGGACGCCCACGGCGTCACCATCCTCCTGCGCGGCTCCACCGACCACGTCGTCGACGAGCTCGAGCGCGGCGTCACTGACGCCCTCGACGTCTCCGCGCAGACGCTCTCGGACGGCCGCGTCCTCCCCGGCGGCGGCGCCATCGAAGTCGAAGTCGCCGACCGCCTCCGCGACTACGCGGACTCCGTCTCCGGCCGCGAGCAGCTCGCCGTCGAAGCGTTCGCGGACTCGCTGGAGCTCGTGCCGCGCGTGCTCGCCGAGAACGCCGGCCTCGACTCCATCGACACGCTCGTCGACCTGCGCTCCGCCCACGAATCCGGCGAGGAGCGCACCGGCCTGAACGTGCTCTCCGGCGACCTCGAGGACACCTTCGAAGCCGGTGTCGTCGAGCCCGCACACGCCAAAGAGCAGGCCGTCACGAGCGCCTCCGAGGCCGCGAACCTCGTGCTCAAAATCGACGACATCATCTCCGCCGGCGACCTCTCCACCGACAAGGGCGACGACGAAGGTGGCGCCGGCGGCATGGGCGGCGGTATGGGCGGCGGCATGGGCGGCATGATGTAAAATCGGTCTGAGACCGATTTTACAGCAGCCGACGGAGCTCCGCTCAGTCGGAATGATGTAGTACCTTTTTGCCACGCTCGGCGCGCTCGGCGCGCCGTCGCTGGCAAAAAGCTACGCTAAAAAGCGCCGTCACCCACCTTCGGTGGGTTCGCGCCCGAGCGCTCCGCGCTCGGTGAATCGCGCGGCTCCGCCGCGCGAATGCTACCCGTTCCGCGTCGCACCGCTTCCGCGTCGCTTCGCGCTGCACCGCTCGCTGGCTATCTCGTCTTTCTTTCGGCGCTCGTCGGGTAGCGGCGGCTCAGTCGTTCGGGTGGTCGTCGAAAGAGTGGGTCTGCGTTACTCGTCGTCGATGTCGAGCTCGAACTGCTGGTGTTCGGCGGCGGCGTTGAGCACGACGCTCGTGTTCGACTCCTTGATGTCGGCGTCCGCGAGCAGTTCCTTGATGAGCGAGTTCATGTCGTCGGTGTCGTGGAACTTCCCGACGGCGATGACGTCGTGGTCGCCGGTGACTTCGTAGACGGAGACCATCTGCTTGTGGTCGCGGAAGCGGTCCGTGATGTCCGGGAGCGCGCCGCCCTCGACCTTGAGCTGGATGATGGCGGTGACGTCGTAGCCGAGCTGGTCGTAGTCGACGACCGGCACGTACCCCTCGATGACGCCCGCTCCTTCCAAGTCCTTGAGGTGGTTGGAGACGGTAGTCACGGACACGTCGAGTTCGTCCGCGAGGCTGCGGAGGCTGGCGCGGCCGTCGGCGAGCAGTTCGTTGACGAGGTGCGCGTCGAGGTTCTCGTACGTCATACACTCCCCTACCGTCTCGGGGGTATAGAAGTTTACGAATGTTCAGTTATCGTTACGTCTCTCAAAATTACGCTAACCGCTACTGCTTTAATGGTGGATGTAGTCGTCTGCAGTGTCCACAGATATGACGAACGGGAATCCCAGCGGCGACCTGAACGCGACCGAGCAGGCGGTACTCGAAGAGATCGACGAACAGAACATCGACTTCCTCCGCCTCCAGTTCACGGACATCCTCGGCACCGTGAAGAACGTCTCCATCCCCGCCACGCAGGCGGAGAAGGCGTTCACCGACGGCATCTACTTCGACGGCTCGTCCATCGAGGGCTTCGTCCGCATCCAGGAGTCGGACATGCGCCTCGTCCCCGACCCGGACACGTTCTCCGTGCTCCCGTGGCGGACCCGCGACGACACCGAGGAGGGCGGCGCCGCGCGGCTCATCTGCGACGTCATCGACACCTCGACCGGCGAGCCCTTCGAGGGCGACCCGCGCCACGTGCTCAAGCAGGCCCTCGACCGCGCCGAGGAGATGGGGTACACCGTCAACGCCGCGCCCGAACCCGAGTTCTTCCTCTTCGAGGAGGACGAGGAAGGCCGCGCGACGACGAAGACCAACGACGCCGGCGGCTACTTCGACCTCGCGCCGAAGGACCTCGCGAGCGACGTGCGCCGCGACATCATCTACGGCCTCGAGGACATGGGCTTCGAGATCGAGGCCTCCCACCACGAGGTCGCGCAGGGCCAGCACGAGATCAACTTCGAGTACGACGACGCGCTCACCACGGCTGACAACGTCGGGACGTTCCGGACGGTCGTGCGCGCCATCGCCGCCCAGCACGACCTCCACGCGACGTTCATGCCCAAGCCCATCCCGCGCATCAACGGCTCCGGCATGCACACCCACATCTCGCTGTTCACCGAGGACGGCGAGAACGCGTTCCACGACGGCGACGACGAGTTCGACCTCTCGGAGACCGCCAAGCAGTTCACCGCCGGCGTCCTCGAGCACGCTCCGGCGCTGGCCGCGGTCACGAACCCGACCGTGAACTCCTACAAGCGCCTCGTCCCCGGCTACGAGGCGCCGGTGTACGTCGCGTGGTCGGACCGCAACCGCTCCGCGCTCATCCGCAAGCCCGCGGCCCGCGTGCCCGCCGCCAGCCGCATCGAGGCGCGCTTCCCGGACCCGTCGTGTAATCCGTACCTGGCGTTCGCGGCGCTCATCCACGCCGGCCTCGACGCATCGAGAAGGGCCTCGAGTGCCCGGACCCGGTCCGCGAGAACATCTACGAGTTCGACGAGCAGAAGCGCGAGGAGTACGGCATCGACACGCTGCCGTCGAACCTCGGCGAAGCCCTCGACGAGCTCGAGGACGACGAGGTCGTGCTGAACGCGCTCGGCGACCACGTCGCCGAGAAGTTCCTCGAGGCGAAGAACGCCGAGTACGACGACTACCGCGTCGACGTCTCCGACTGGGAGCTCGAGCGCTACCTCGAGAAGTTCTAGTCGGCTCCGCTCCGTCTCTTCTTTCGCGCCCGCCTCGCCAGCGGCGTCAGTCGCCGAGTCCGGGAATGCCGACGCCCCTGTCGAGGGTCATCGCCACGACCGGACGCGGTCGGCGATGCGGCCCGGTAAGCCGAGCGCGTCCACGCTCAGGCCGAACAACACCATCAGCACGTACAGCCCCAGCGTCGACAGCCACACCACCACCATCGCCAGAATCGACCAGCCGCCGCTCAGGTAGACGAACGCGCCGACGGTCATCAGGGTGCCGTACAGCAGCACGAGGTACGGTCCCCAGCCGCGGGCCTTCCCGCGGCGCAGGCGCTGGCGGACGTACTGCTTGAGGTCGGCTTCCAGCTCGGACTTTGAGACGGTCTTCGCGTCGAGCTCGGCGCGCAGCGCCTCGACTTCCGCGCCGAGCTCGGCGACGTCCGGCGCCTCGTTGGGTGGCTCCGGCTCGGGCTGCTCGTCGTCGTCGTCAGGTCGTCCCGACAGCACGGCGTTGAGTACCGCACCGAGGGTGATAACGATGCCGCCGAAGTACAGCCACGTCACCAGCAGCAGCGCGCCGCCGAGAATCCCGTACAGCTCGCCGCCGCCGACGTACGCGGCGTACACGCGGAACCCCTGCGCGAGCAGCGTCCACCCGACCGCGGCGAACAGCGCGCCCGGGAGCGCCTCACGGGCGCCCATCTCGACGTCCGGGAAGACGTAGTACGCGGGCAGGAACACCAGCGTGAGCGCGACCGGGAGCGTCACCGCGCTCGCGAGGTCGAGGTACGGCACGACCTCGAGGTACGGCACGACCACCGTCACCGCGATGGCGGCGCCGGCCGCCAGCGGCAGCGTCAACAGCACGACGGCGCCGTCGACGAGCTGTTCGAGCAGCGACTCCGCCTTCCGGGCGCCGTACACCTGCGAGAACGCGACGTCGAGGCCGCGGAACAGCTTGAGCGCGGACCACGTCAACAGCAGGAGGCTGACCGCGGTCGCGCCGGTGCGGCCGCGGTCGTTCGTCAGCGCGTCCCGGAGCGCCTGCTCGCCGGACGGCGCGAGGAACGCCTCCAGCGAGCCGACGACGGCGTCCGCGAGGCCGACGTCGCCGAGCGCGGTGCTGACCGCCACGGCGAGCACGAGCAGCGGGATCAGGGAGACGAACGCGTAGTAGGCGACGGCCGCCGAGAGGAACGTCACTTGCTCGTCGCTGGCCGTCTCGGCGACCCGTCGCGCGACCTCGACGGCGGACCCGATTCGTGTCACGTCACGGGCTTCGACGCGGTGGGTCATAAATCGGGCTACTGCGCGCCGCCTACTCGCGGACCGCGGCCTCGACGTCGGCGAGGTCGCCGTCGGTCTTGAACGTCGTGCCGCCGTACTGCGTGCGGGAGGCCGCCAGCCCCGCGTCCCGGAGTTCGTCGAGGAACTCGTCCATGCCGACCGCGGGCTCGGACCACCGCTTGTAGAGGCGGTGCTGGTCGAAGTGCGTCGGCTCGTGGAGCTCGTCCGCGATCGTGTCGAGGAGCTTCCGCGCGCGCTTCGCGGTGCCCATGTAGTCGGTGACGTGCTCGCGGACCTCGGCGACGAACGCCTCGTCGTGGGCGGGGCCGAGCCACAGCGGGCCCGCGGCCAGCACCTGCCGGCCGCCGCAGTGCGCGCACGTCTCCGGCGCGTCCGCGACGAGGCCGTACTCGTGCTCGCGGTGGAGGCACTCCTGGCAGTGGTAGACGTAGCCGAGCTCGTCGACGGCCTCGTTGGCCTCGGTCGCGGTGTGCGAGAGGTCCAGGTACGTGCGGACGTAGTGGTCGCTGACGTGGCTGAAGACGGGCGTGACGCCGACGTCGTAGCGCGCGGCGGTGCGCGCGAGCGCCGACAGCAGCACGCGCAGCCCCATCTCGGCGTGGTACTCCGTGTTCCGGGGGACCGCCGAGTACTTCCGGACGCCGGACTCGAAGTGCGCGCCGCACAGCGGCGCGGTGTCGGTGGCGGTGACGCAGACGAGGTTGCGGGCGTTCGCGAACGCCGCGTCAGCGAACGGAATCGGCGACCCGAACGGGTCGAGGTCCACCACGTCGAAGAACCGGCCGTCCTCGTGGAGGAGGCTGTTGACGTTCCGCTCGACGACCTCGCCGTCGAGGTCGTTGCGCGCGAGGTTCTCCCGCGCGAGTTCGACCGAGTCGGGGTCGAGGTCCGCGAGCGTCGCCGTCCAGCCGTTGTCGGCCGCGCGCACGCCGCGGACGCCGCTGGCCGCCATCGCGTCGAGGTACGTCTCCGCGCGCGGCTCGCGCTCGCGGTACGCCGACAGCGCCGCGACCGTCAGGTCGCGGTTGAGCTCCTGCGTCGGGTTGAAGAACACGCCCTCGGCGGCGCCCTCGCCGCCGCCGGACTCCCCGGGCACTTCGACGGTCACGCCGCCTTCCTCGACGAGCATACCGCTACTCCGAGCGACGCCGAAAAAAGCACGACGGTTGCGAGGGCGCGAAGCGCCCTCGGAGACGCGAGCGGCGACCGGAGGGAACCGCGAGCTACGGGAGGCACAGCCGCCTCGGAAGTACGACCCGCAAAAAGAGGGCGTCGCCGTTGATGCCGACGGCGAGCGGTGCGGCCGCGGGCGGGTGAGCACGTCCGCGTACGGCCGTCAGTTCCCGACGTTGGTGGCGCGTTCGACGACGTCGGTGCCGTACTTCTCTTCGAGTTCGTCGTGTTGGTCGGGGCGGTGCTCGTAGACGTCCTGGAAGAGTGTGATGGGGGTTTGGGCGGCCTGGTAGGTGGCTTCGTCCCACATGCGGTCTTTGCTGAGGTCGACGGTGACGCCGTCGACGTCGAGGGTGGCGGACTGGGTCATCGCGATGGCGCCCTTGCCCGCTTCCTTGGCGGCTTCGAACTCCTCCATGGAGTCGACGATGTCGCTCATGCTGGGGACGTAGGCGGTGCGGTCGAGCAGCTCCTCGCGGAGTTCGTCGTCGTCGAGTTCGCGTTCGTCGCCGCCGACGCGGAGCACGTAGCCGTCGCCGGACGCCTCGAGGTCGAGGTCGTCGCCGTCGTAGACCTGGCGGCCGTCCTCGGCGTCGAGTTCGACCTCGCGGCCGCCGACGTCGAGCAGCCACGACCCGGACTCGGGCGGGAGCGGCGCGGTGTTGGCGACTTCGACCTGCGCGGGGGTCAGCGACCAGATGCCGGTCATCCCCTTCGCGCGGTTCTCGCGCATGCGCTCGCGGTAGCCGTCGACGTCGCGGATGTCGTCGTAGGGGCCGTCGACGGCGACGAGGCCGGCGGCGCTGGCGCCCCGGGAGGTGTTGTGGCGCAACTCGGGCCACTCGGGGAGTTCGCCGGTGGGCGTCATCGCGCGCATGTCTTTGGTGTAGTCGACTTCGCCGTCGACGAGCAGGAACATGCGTTCGAGGGTGTTCGACGGTTTGCCCATCTCCTCGCGGAGGTCGCCCATCGCGAGTTCGGCCTCGCCGCTCTCGACGATGACCGACATCGAGAGACTCCCCTCCTCGAGGCCGTGCTCGTGCTCGACGACGGTGATGGCCTCGTCGGCCTTCTTCCAGTCGTCGATATCACCGACCTCCGGGATGACGAAGCCGTCGATGTGGTCGACGGCGCCGCCGTCGGGGTCGGCGATGGTGAGCATCTGCTGGAAGCCGCGGTAGCGCGTGCTGGGGCTGTCGCGGTGCCACACCACGCGCGGGTGAATCTCCCCCGGGAAGTCGTCGCCGCGCTCGGCGACCACGTCCACGATGTTCTCGGCGCCCTCCGCGCGCATCGACGGCGCGGTGGCGTCCTCGTTGTCCGGCACCCAGACGTCGGGCGCTTCGATGCCGCGGAGCTCCGCGGCGCTGCGCAGCATCTTCGCGGAGTCGTCCTCGCCTTCGACCGCGGTCGGCGTCGTGAAGAACGTGCGCACGAACTCGCGGTCGTACTGTCGGTTCGTACTCATGGTCCCGTCATGTGTCGCATCCCATATTAATCATCGTCGTGACTCGTCAGTCGTCCTGGTTGGGTTCCGCCGCCGCTTCGTCGGCGGTGATGGGGTCGCTCTGGTCCTCGGTGAACCCCTCTGACTCCTCCATGCGCCGGCGGGCTTCGGGGTCGAATTGGGTCTCGATGTCCTGGTAGCGGCTGACCAGCGAGAGGTCGTGGTGGGACTCGGTCTCGTGGCCGAGGTAGCGGTCCTCGAGGTCGAACTGCGCCTGCTCGGCGTTCTCGGCGATGTTCTCCATGTCCTCGTAGACGGCGTGGGCGCCCGAGTGGAGCCCGTAGAGGGTGATGAAGATGTACTCGTAGCCGAGGTCGCCGAGCTCCTCGAAGGTCAGCGGGTCGTCCTGTTCGCTCCACGCGAACGACGACGAGTAGTTGAACGCCAGGTCGAGGTCCGGGTGGGTCTCGTGGATGGTCTCGGCGTACTCGACGGCGTCCTCGCGGGACGGGTCGGGCATCTCCGGCCAGACGAGGTCGGCGCCGGCGTCCGCGTAGATGCGGCCGCGCTCGAGGTGGTCCTCCCAGTCGCCGTTCGCGGAGCCGTACGAGTCGATGCGCGCGATGATGACGGTGTCCTCGGACTGCTTGGCGTCGACGGCGGCCTCGAACCGGGAGCGGGCCTTCTCCTGGGAGACGACCTCCTTCCCGGCGATGTGGCCGCAGCGCTTCGGCGTCGTCTGGTCCTCGATGTGGATCGCGGCGACGCCGGCCTTCTCGTACTCGCGGACCGCGCGCCGGACGTTGTGGACGCCGCCGTAGCCGGTGTCGGCGTCCGCGACGACGGGCAGGTCGGTGGCGTCGACGATGCGCTTGGCGTTCTCGACCATCTCGGTCATCGACACCATCTCGAGGTCCGGGAAGCCGAACTGCCCGAGGACCGTCGAGTAGCCGCTCATGTAGACGGCGTCGTGGCCGGCGCGCTCGGCGAGCCGCGCGTCGAGGGCGTGGTAGAGCCCGGGCGCGAACACGTAGGGGTCGTCGTTCGCGAGCAGCTCGCGGAACTCGCGGCCGGCTGCGTTGTCGATGTCTCGGTGCGTGTAGTCGGGGTAGTCGTCACTCATCAGTTGGCTCCGTGTGTCGGTGGCTCCAGACGGTCTCTGACAGCGATTCTTCCTCGTCGGCGTCGCCGCGGAGGTCCGGGACGACGGGGGCGCCGGTGTTCTCTATGTCGGTGTAGGTGGACATGGTGGGGTCTCTGTGGGTGGTCGCGGTGGTCGGTAGCCGGTGCGAGCGGGCGTCGTGTGGCGTACTGCGTGCATCGCATTCGGTGAGGGGACGAGCTACCGCATAAAGTTAATGAATAATAATGTAATATGGGTCGAATGGCATTAACAATAATTAAGGAATCAGTTTGACACGTCACTACGTACCACGGGCCCGCGACCGAACCTGCTAAACCACGCGCCACCCAACAGAGGGTCGTGCCCGAGGTCGACGACTGGCGGACCGCGCTCGCCGACGCCGGCGAGCTCACCGCCCCCATCGTAGAACGCCTCCTCGCCGACCACGGCGACCGCGGCCAGCGCGCCGTCGAGGCCGCCAGCGAGGGCCGCGTCAAACAGTACAACGACTTCACCGTCGTCGTCGGCCACGAAGACGAGTACATCGTCGAAGGCGGCAACTGCAACTGCCAGGACGCCCAGTACAACCTCGACCCCGACGAGTCCTGCTGGCACGCCATCGCCGTCGACGTCGCCGAACGCGTCGGCGAAGTCGACCACCACGACATGTACTACAGCGAAGTCCGAGACTTCCTGTAGCGACCTTTTACGCTGCGCTCGCTACGCTCGCTCGGTAAAAG
>NZ_WPCF01000024.1 GCF_009741975.1 Halobacterium sp. CBA1126
TCGAGGTCGGCGTCGTCGAAGTCGACTTCGACGAGCCAGCCGTCGCCGAACGGGTCCTCGTTGACGAGTTCCGGCTGGTCTTCGAGGGCGTCGTTGACCGCGGTGACCTCGCCCGAGACGGGGGCGTAGATGTCCGAGACGGCCTTGATGGACTCGACGACGCCGAACTCCTCGCCCTGCCGGAGGTCGTCGCCGACCGCGGGGAGTTCGACGAAGACGACGTCGCCGAGCTCGTCCTGCGCGAACTCCGAGATGCCGACGCGGCCGGTGTCGGGGTCGATCCATTCGTGCGATTCGAGGTAGTACAGGTCGGTGGGAACGTCGAAGCTCATGAGTCGATGAAGGGTGTGGGGGTGATAGTCGCTCGCTTGCCGGTGCCGCGGACGACGACCTCGATCGGCGTCCCGTCGTCGGCGTAGTCGACGTCGACGTAGCCGAGGCCGATGGGTTCGTCCAGCGTCGGGCTCATGGTCCCGCTCGTGACCTCGCCGACGTGGTCGCCGTCCTCGTTCGTGATGTCGTAGCCGTGCCGGGGGACGCCGCGCTCGTCGAGGACGAACCCGACGAACGTCTCGTCGACGCCCGCCTCCTGCTGGGCGGCGAGGCGGTCGCAGCCGACGAACTCCGTGTCGAGGTCGACGACGAAGCCGACGCCGGCCTCGTAGGGCGTCCGCGGGTTCTCCTCGGGATGGAAGTCCTGCCCGGAGAGCAGGAGGCCGACCTCCATGCGGAGGGTGTCGCGGGCGCCGAGCCCGCAGGGCTGGCAGTCGTTCGCGAACGCGTCCCAGACCGCGCCCGCGCCGTCGGCCGGGAAGACGACCTCGAACCCGTCCTCGCCCGTGTAGCCGGTGTTGGCCACCCAGCACTCGACGCCCGCGACGTCGGCGTACGCGGCCTCGAAGCGCCCGAGGTCGAGCACGGAGTCGCCCGCGCGCTGCGCGACGAGGTCGGGCGCGTCCGGGCCCTGCACGGCGACCATGCCGTACTCGCCGGTGACGTTGTCGACGGTCGCGGTGAGGTCGTTGGCGTCCCGGTGCTCGGTCCAGCGCTCGTACATCTGCTCGTCGTGGCCGGCGTTCGGCACGAAGAGGAACTCGGCGTCGTCGCCGTCGGGGAGCCGGTAGACCACGGTGTCGTCGAGCATGACGCCCTCGTCGTCCGTGATCGCGGAGTACTGCGCGTCACCGGGGTCGAGCGCGGTGACGTCGTTCGTGGTGAGTCGCTGCATCAGCCGCTCGGCGTCCGGGCCGCCGACCTCGATCTCGCCCATGTGGGAGACGTCGAAGACGCCCGCGGCCTCCCGCACGGCGGCGTGCTCGGTCCGGATGGAGTCGAACTCGACGGGCATCTCCCACCCGCCGAACTCCGTGAACTGCGCGCCGCGGTCGTCGTGGCGACCGTACAGCGGCGGCGTTCGGAGAGCCATACACGAGGCGTCGGCGGCCGGCAAGTAATGCTTTCGTATTGGGGGTGGCGGCCGCGGGCTTCCGGCACGCTCTTGTCCGGCCGCAACCGAACGCGGGTATGCAGCGACTCAGCGGCCTCCTCGACGGGGACGACGACGAGCCGGCGGAGCGCGGTGGCCCCGGCGTCGCCCTGTTCGTGGACGGGCCGAACGTCCTCCGCGAGGAGTTCGACGTGGACTTAGACGACGTGCGGGAGACCGCGGAGGCGGCCGGCCGCCTCGCGGTGACGCGGCTGTACGTCGACGAGCACGCGACCCCGGAGCTGATGCAGGCCGCGGAGGCCCGCGGCTACGACGTGCGCGTGACCAGCGGCGACGTGGACGTGAAGCTCGCGGTGGACGCGACCGAGCTCGTCGTGGAGGGCGGCGTCGACGTGCTCGCGGTCGCCTCCCGGGACACCGACTTCAAGCCCGTGCTGGAGACCGCGGGCCGGCGCGGCGTCGCCACGCTCGCCATCGCGCCCGGCGAGCACGGCCGGTCGGACGCCCTCCGGAACGCCGCCGACGACGCGGTCGTGCTCGGCGAGTAGACGGACAGCTTTTCGGTCGCCGACGGCCAACCCCGGGACATGACCGACTTGGGGACGCCCGTACTGGACGACCACCTCCACCTCGACGCGGAGAATCGCGGCATCGACGCCGTCGAGGACTTCGTCCACCTCGGCGGCACGCACCTGCTCGTCGTGAACAAGCCGTCGTGGCACCACGGCGTCGAGGCCGACGAGGGCGAGGACTTCCGGCCCGTCTTCGAGGAGACCGTCCGGCTCGTCGACGAGGCCAGCGAGGTCCTGCCGGGGCGCGCGTGCCCGTGCTCGGCGTCCACCCCGGCCTGATTTCGCGGCTCGTGGACGACCGCGGGTTCGCGCCCGAGGAAGCGAGCGACCTGATGCAGGCGGGCATCGACGTCGCCGCGGAGTACGCCAGCGACGGCCGCGCGGTCGCGTTGAAGTCCGGCCGGCCGCACTACGACGTCAGCGACGCCGTCTGGGAGGCGTCGAACGACGTCATCCGGCACGCCTGCGAGCGCGCCGCGGAGACGGGCGTCGCGCTCCAGCTCCACACGGAAGCGACCGAGGACCTCACGGACGTCGCCGACTGGGCCGAGGCCGCCGGCCTGCCGCCCGAGCGCGTCGTGAAACACTACGCGAGCGGCGAGCTCGACGGCGTGACGAAGAGCGTGATGTGCGAGAAGGACTTCCTCGAGACCGCCGTCGAGGTCGGCGAGCCGTTCCTGATGGAGACGGACTTCGTGGACGACGCCGACCGCCCGGGCGCCGTGATGGGGCCGAAGACGGTGCCGCGGCGCGTGCGCTGGCTGCAGGAACGGGGCCACGACGACGCCGTGCGGGTCGCACACGTCGAGACCCCGGAAGCCGTCTACGGCATCGACACGGTCGGGACGCTCGACGAATAGCCCGAGGGCGGCGGGCCAGCGGCGCGCGCGGGCCGTGCGACCGCCTGTCTCGCCGCTCCGGTGAAGGAAAGGCCTTTGTCTCGGGCGGCCGGCGTACGGAGTATGAGTGCCCCCGAGGAGGAGTTCTACTCCGAGGAACGCTGGCAGAACTGGCTCGACCGGCTCCGAGACGAGGAGATCGACCCCGAGGACGAGGACTCCGCGCGCCTCCTCCTGAACCTCCAGGACGACGTCGCCATCGCCGTCGCGAAGATCCTGAAGGCGTACGACAACAGCGCCATCGACGACGAGGAAGCCCTCGAGGAGCTCACCGACATCCGCGAGGTCGTGCTCTCCGAGCCCGACTTCGAGGACGAGGACAAGCTCATGCTCGTGGACGGCGTCCAGACCAGCCTCGTCTGCGTGTTCTACAGCGCCGAGCAGTACATCGCCGACGGCGTCGCCGACGAGACCGACGTCGCGGGCTACGTGCAGGCCGCCGTCGAAGCCGAACAGGGCGAAGACCTCGACCGCGCGCTCGGCCTGAGCGCCTGCGCCGGCACGCGCGTCGTCGAGGGCGAGGACCTCGACATGGACGTCCTCGACGACGTCGAGTACGGTCTCGTCACGGAGTGGGTCAACGGCCTCGACAGCCTCCAGAGCGCGCTCTCGGACCCCGAAGTCATCGAAGACGACGACTGACGGCTCCGGAGCGAGCCGCCGCGGACTGTCGCCGGCGACGGTGGGCCAGGCGTCGCGTTTATGCCGCTGCCCCCACGAGTTCACACAACCGTGCGTTTCAGGGACGACAGCCGAGCGCAGTCCGTCCAGATCGGGGCGATACTGCTGTTCGCTACGCTGATTATCGCGCTCTCCGTCTACCAGGCGACAGTCGTCCCCTCGCAGAACGCCGACGTCGAGTACAAGCACAGCCAGACCGTCCAGAACCAGCTGACCGACGTCCGCAACGGGATTCTACGGTCGGCCGCCACCGGGACCACCCAGCCCGTCTCGGTCACCCTCGGCACGCAGTACCCCTCCCGGGTCTTCCTGATGAATCCGCCGCCGGCCACGGGCACGCTCAGGACCGGGAGCTACGAGAACAACGGCATCGAGGTCTCGAACGTCGTCGCGACGAACGACGAGACCCGGGACTTCCTCGACGGGTCGTGGACGGCGTCCACGAAGTACCTCGAGTACGAGCCGAACTACCACGAGTACGACAACGCGCCGAACCTCGCGTACGGCGAGACGCTGCTCTACAACCGCTACCCGCGCGAGGGCACGACGATTCCGCTGTCCGACCAGCTGCTCGTCGACGGGAACACCATCACGCTCGTCGCGCTGAACGGCTCCGTCGGCACGACGCAGTCTGGGTCGGTGAGCGTCAACCCGCAGGCGCTGAGCGGACCGTACGAGCGCGTGCAGGTGACGAACGAGAGCGACGAACCCGTCGAACTCACGATTCCGACGCAGTTGTCCGCGGACACGCTGACAAATCGTACGGGACTCGGCGGGCAAGACGCGTTCCAGAATGCCGAGGCAGTCGGCGACGACCGCGTCCGCGTCACGCTCGACCCCGGCACGTACACGCTCCGCACTGCGAAAGTCGGCGTCGGGAGCGGCACCGACGACCCCGGGCCGCGCTACCTGACTACGAGCGACGACCGGACCGTGCAGAACGGCGAGGAGTTCACGGTCTCGATGCGGGACGCGTTCAACAACCCAGTAAGCGGCGATGTGAACGTGACGGTGAATCGGTCAGTCGTCGGGCCGCAGTCGAAGCGCGTCTCCGAGGACGGGACTGTGACCTTCACGTACGATGGTCCTACTGGTCCGTTCAACGCCTCAATTCTCGATGGTGGCAGCGAAGAGCGGAAAGTCGTCTTCGAGGGACAGCCAGCTACTGATGGCGGTGGAGGCGTTGGGGGCGGGGACGATACGTACGACGTGACGTTGGAGACCAGTAATAGGGAAAGCGAGAAGGTAGTCTGGAATGTGACGGAGAACGGCACCAGTATCGACCTGATTTCGGAAGTTACGTCGAACGCTGGCCCGGTTTTCGGGACGAACGTCGATTACGCCGTCAACACTTCGAGCGCCACGCTGTCTTCAAGCACGGGCGTCACCAACGCGTCGGGGCAGCACACGACAACAGTTGACGTCCCCGAAGAAGACGGTTGGGAGGGCACGGTGTTCGCCGCCAGTGGTGACGACGTTGACGCGCTGCCGATTCGAGTCGAACATAATCCGGACGCCGCTGGGACGTTCCGCTCGAAGATCGTCGACCAGGGCCAGACCGGGTCGCTCGCGAGGTACGAGACGTCTTACGACGCGACTGGCGTCACGGACTTCGACCGCGTCGAGGTGACGTACGAGAATCTCGACTCCGGTGGCGCAGACGAGACGTACACGAGCTTCGAGCCGCGGGACAACATCGACGACTACGGTTGGGTGGACGAGAACGGTGGGACGGGTGGGGACACCTACGAAATCACCATCGAGGTGTACGACACCAACGGGAACGTCGTCGATTCACGGACAGTCACCGACGATGCCGACAACGTGAACCCGGGCGGGAACGACGACCTTTCGGAGAACGACAGTCCGACGTTGAGTTCGTCGACCGTGACCGACACGTCGCAGTTCAGTACGGCCCGCTACACCGTGGACTACGACGTGAGTGACTCGGCCGGGAAGTTCACTGAAACGGAGGTGTTGTTCCTCAACGAGGACAGCGCGTACGCGACCGATCAGCAGAGCGTCACCGAAACGACGGGAACAGCATTCCACTCTGCTGGCGGCGCCGAAGACGACCAGTACCAGATTCTCATTCAAGTCCTCGACGACGACGGCATCGTCGTGAATCAGCGTCTCGTCTCGGACGTCGCCGACGGTTCAATAGACGGGAGCAGTTCGACCGCGACGCAGACCCAAATCAGCAACTTCGGTAAAACTCCCGGACAGGACAGGTTCAGCGCACAGGTACAGAGCCAAGACAGCGACGGAGACACCGACATGGACAGAATCGAGTACGTGATTACGGATAGTGACGGCAACGTCGTCGCGACCGCGACACGAACTGGAAGCGGCCAACAGATTCAGCCGGGAACGATTACGATTCAGTCTGACCAGAACATCCAAGGCGGCGAAACGTACACTCTGTTTGCCGTTGGGTACGACCAGGACGGAAACTACGATTGGGAGACTGCTAACGCCTAACTCCCTTCCCCCACCAGATATTCGACCACTGTCGAAAACACCCATCGACAAACCCATATGACCGTTTCGCGTAGACGAGGGCATGACTAGCGTCGGCATCGACGCCATCGAAGTGCGAACGGGGCGGCTGAAACTCGACCTCGCGGAGACGTTCGCGCCCGAGCAGGGCGACGACCCCGAGAAGTACACGAAGGGACTGGGCCTGTTCTCGTCGTCGTTCCCGGACGCCTACGAGGACATCGTGACGATGGGCGCGAACGCCGCCCACCGCCTGATGGAGCGCAAGGGTCTCGAACCCGACGACGTCGGACGCATCGACGTCGCGACCGAGTCCTCGTTCGACAACTCGAAGCCGGTGTCGACGTACATCGCCGGCTGTCTCGAGCAGGTCTACGACGGCGACTTCCACCACGCGAACAAGGGCGAGCGGAAGTTCGCCTGCATCGCGGGCACGCAGAGCCTCGACGACGCGGTGAACTGGATTCTCGCGGGGCGGAACCGCGGCCGCGGCGCGCTCGTCGTGGCGACCGACACCGCGCTGTACGCGCGTGACTCCTCCGGCGAGGCGACTCAGGGCGCGGGCGCGTCGCGATGTACATCACCGAGGACCCCGACCTCGTCGAGCTGTCGACCGAGCAGGGGTACGGCTCCGCGGACGAGACGGACTTCCTGAAGCCGAACCAGCAGTTCCCGAGCGTGGACGGCAAGCGCTCGGTGCAGGTGTACCTCGCGCGGATGCGCGAAGCCCTCGAGGACTTCGAGCGCGCCGCGGGCGACACCCACCCCGACGACTACGCGTTCATCCCGTTCCACACGCCGTTCCCCGGGATGGTGCGGAAGGCCGCGGTGCTGGGCTACCGGCACATGATTCGCGGGACGGACGTCGAGGAGGAACTCGCCGAGGACATCGGCCGGCAGCCGCGCCGCGACGACTTCGACTCCCGCGAGGAGTTCCAGGACGCCACCCGCGAGTACGTCGACGACCTCAAGGAGACCGACGCGTACCGCGAGTGGTACGGCGAGGCCATCGAGCCGACGCTGAACATCTCCAGTCAGGTCGGAAACTGGTACACGGGCTCGGTCCACATCGCGCGCGTCAGCGCGCTCAAGCACGCCGCCGAGCAGGGACGAGACCTCTCCGGCCAGAAGCTCCTCGTCGCGTCGTACGGCTCCGGCGCGCAGGCCGAAATTCACGAGGAGACCGTCCAGCCCGGCTTCGAGGACGAGGTCGCGGCGCTGAACGTCGACGAACAGGTCGAGCGTCGCTACGACCTCTCCTTCTCGGAGTACGAGCAGATTCACGACCGACACAACCACGAGAAGAGCGTCGAACTGGAGCCGTTCACGCAGCCCGACGGCGAGTTCGTCTTCGACGGCTGGGGCCCGATGAACGAGCGCCAGTACACGTACGTCGAGTGACGACGGCGAACGCCCGGTGACGGCGGTTACCGGCGTTTGAGGCGGTCGAGCCACGGACTCCCTTGTTCACGAATCTGGAAGCCGATGGAGAGCAGCAGCGCGAGGAGTGCACCGGCCGAGTAGGCAGCCGGGTCGAGTGTCGCCAGCACCGGCGTGCTGGTGTAGCTGGCGAGCGCCGTGACCAGTCCGAGCACGACGACGCCGAGGTAGTACTCGGTCCAGGAGAGCTCGCCTCGTTCGACGACCTCCAGGTAGACGTCGATTTCGTCCGCGCGGCTGTCGAGTTCGACCATCTTGGAGGTGTCGTCGTACTGGACGATGCCCAAAGAGTCGAGTTTCGGCAGGTGGTTCTGGTGGAGCGTGACGTAGACGCTCTGTCGGGCCTGGCGCGGCGCCGGCGACTCCCCGGATTCGGCGGCCGCGATGTCGTTCGCGAGCGAGCGCAAGTCCCGTGGCTCGTCGTCGCCGAGCAGTTCGAGAACACGCCACCGCCGGTCGTTGCTCAGCACGTCGTGAATTTCCGCTCTGTCCAGTGATTCGTCCCCGTCCCGTTGTGTGAGCATGCGTAACCCCCCTCGTGGCCTCGGCCTGCGGAACTCCCCCGTTCCGTGTCACCGAGCACCACACAGACACTGTGCCACAGTGGAAGGTATAGTTAATTGACGACAATCATCCCGGAACGTGAATATTTCCGCACGTACTGGGACGTAATTGACACGAATCACTATTGTTACACACAGTATGTGTTCGACTCATGGGGGTGGACCGCGACGAAGCCGACGTCCTCCGGACCGCTATCAGTCGGCATCGGGCCTTTCGGGTGTTCGAGGACGGGGGTGCGACGCGGTCGGACGTACAGATGGCACTCGACGTGTCGCGCTCGACGGCCCACCGCGTCGTGAAAACGTTCGAATCGCTGGGAATCGTCGAGCGGCAGAACGGCTCCTACGAACTGACACCGTTCGGCCGCGTGGTTCACGCGGAGACCGAGCGCGCGACCAGCACGATTCGCGTCGCTCGCCTGCTGGCGCCGCTGTTGCGCACACTCGACGCGACCGACGAACCACTCGACCTCCACGCCTTCGACGATGCGACTGTGACCGAACCCGAGGCTGGCGACCCTTACAACCCGATACGGCGGTTGTCAGCGCTCGTCGCTGAAGCCTCGAGAATACGGGAGTTCTCGCCGACGACGCCCGACCCCGCCTACCAGCGCACCCTCTACGACCGGGTGCAGGACGAACTACAGGCCGAGATACTCTATCCGGCTACGGTCGTCGACCACCTGCGACGCGAGAGCGCCGACGCACTCGAACGCGCCATCAACGACGGCTCGCTGGACGTCTGTGTCGGCGACCCGCCGTCCTTCCGGTTGATTATCGCGGACGAACGCGTCTACCTCGGGGGGTACAACGAGGAGGCGTCACAGCTCCAGATCGTCGCCGACACCGCCGACGACGACGCCGTCGAGTGGGCGACGCGCTGTTTCGAGAATCACTGGGAGGACGCGACGCCGTACGACGTGCACCTCGACGGGGAGCAGTAGCCGCCTCGAAACGAACGTTCGCGGTACTCACTCCTCGGCCGTCGTCCGCGAACGGGTCGTCGTCGAGGAGGAAGACGTCGACGTACTCGTCGGCGTCGACGTGGCCGTTGCAGTCTCGTTCTGTTCCGTCGTCGTTGCTTCCGTCGACGTCTGGGTCGTGGTGGTCGTCTCGTTCACGACCGTCGTAGTCGTCGTGGTTTCGGTCTGCTCGGTCGTCGTTCGGCTCTCCGTCGTGGTCTCGGCCTCGGTCGTAGTCTCGTTCTGTGCCGGAGTGGTGGTAGTCTCGTTCGTTTCCGTAGTGGTCTCGTTCGCGACCGTGGTCGTCCCGTTCCGGTCCTGAGTGGTGCCGTTGCCCGGCAACGTAGTGGTCGGCGTGGTCGTCTCGTTCGCGGTCGTTCCCGCCACGACGGTTCCGTTCACGTTCGAGACGATGGGGCCGCTCCCGTTGTCGACGCTGATGGACACGCCAACGGTCTCGGTGTCGGCCAGCGACGCGACGGCGATACCGCCGCTGAACCCGGCCAGCACGACGACCACGACGACCACGGCGACGCTGATTTCACGCGTCACCGTCGTCACCTCCGTTCGGCACGTCGCCGCCGTCGGGAATCTCGCGGCCGCCCGGACGCTCGCTGCGCGCGGGGGACTCCTGCCCGGCGACGAACACCACGGCGACGAACGCGACGATTAGCACTGCGCCGGCGAACACGCCGACGCTCACCGGTTCGAGGTTCCGGTGGGCGACGTAGCCGCTGTAGAGCGCGAGCGCGCCGAATCCCCGCGGCGCTCAGCTTGAGGTCGCGGGTCGTAATCGTGAACGCGTCGTCGGGCGTCGACTCGGGCGGTTGGGGGTCGCCAACCCAGTCCATCCCCGTCGCTCGCCGAGTTCCCCGACCGGTCGAGTGACGGTGACGTCGTTCGCACCTCGGTCGTTCGACGCGTCCTTCCGCGCGAACGCGTAGAGTTCGGAAGCGACGAACGCGAGGATCGGCAAGCCGACGAGCACTGCGAGGCCCGTCGGCGTGTTCGCGAACAGCACCACGTGGCCGACGTACGGAATCGCGAACCAGACCTCGCCCGTGACGCTGGACGCCGGCACGAGTGCGGGGTCGGGGTCGTCGTTGGCGTCGCCCTGCGTGCGGAACGCCAGCGCGTCCTCGCGTTCGACCACCTCGACGACGCGGTGCGTGACGGGCGTCGACTCGTCGGAGCGCACGAACGTGATGACGTCGCCGGCTTCGAGCGTGGACGGGTCGACGTCGTTGACGACGACGGCGTCCCCGGGAGAGAGCGTCGGCTCCATGCTGCTGGAGAGCACGACGTAACTGGCGTCAGCGCCGACCAGCCACGGCGCCGCCTGAATCACGAACAGGGCGACGACGAGGACGGCGAGCACCATCGCGACGGCGCTGACGGCGCGGCGGAGGGTGATGGAAGTCACCGCGACCACCTCGTGGTTCTGCGGGCGAGCGGCGACGTCGTGGAAAGTGTCGTTACTGCCATGGGTTCGTTGGGTCGGTGTGGCGGCACTGGCTGGCGAACAGTTCGAACGCGAACGACAGCGACTCGCCGGCCGCGTCGGGCGACTGGAGCGTCCAGTCCAGCGTGAGACACGCCGCCTCACAGCCGACGCAGCCGTCGTCGTCGGCGCAACCGAAAACGACGAAGTGACTGAGACCGCTGGGCTGCCCGCTGGGGTTCGTGCCGGCGAGCACGTCCGTCGCGGTGGCCGCGCAGTCCCAGCGGTGCGTCACGACGCCCGAGTCGGTTCCGTCGGCGGCGGCTCCGTTCGGCTGCCCGCCGCCCTTGACGTCCACGCGGCAGAACTCGGCGTTCTCGGCGGCCAGGTCGACACCACGGACTTCGTCACCGTCGTCCTTCCAGTGGACGCCCGTGATTTCGACGGTGGTCGAGCCATCGAGGGCCAACGAGCCCGGGACGTCGCCGACGGCCAGCGAGTCACCGCTCTCCTCGGCGACGAACGTCCCCTCTCGGAGCTCGACCTTCCCGAGTTCGCGGCAGCCGCCAGCGCCGAGCCGGACGCCATCCTCAAATTTGTCGAGGAGTCCGGTCAGCGAGCCATCGAAGAGCGTGGCGCTGGCGTCGCCGCAGGTGGACGCGTACGCGAGCGTGACGTCGACTTCGTCGGCGAGCGCCGACGCCGCGCCGTCGGTCCGGAGCCAGACGCGGCCGGGGTTGTCACACACGCGGAACGCGACGGTCGCCGAGCCCGACACCGGTCCCCTCGACGGGTCGACGTCCTGGAACGAGAGCGTCACGTCGGTCTCCTCGGCGAACGACGACGGGAACGCCGCCGGGTCCTGCCGGGGAGTCGTCGTGACCTCGCCGTCGGACTCGACCATCGTCGCGACCTGGAGGTCCAGCGACCCGGACGCCACGTCGTTCGCCGGGAACAGCTGGCCGTCCGTGACGAACGCGTGCGTCCCGACGCCCGCTGCGCCGCCGACGCTCGCCGCGCCGGCGAGCGTGACACCGCGCAGTAGGGCGCGTCGCGAGACGTCAGGCATCGCCGGTTCCCCCCGTTCCCGTTCGGGACACGACTGGAACCACGCCCACGGCAAGCATACTTATTGACGCGCTTAGGCGTTCAAGGACCGCCTTAATCCGGTTTCGAACGGTCACGATTCACCACACGACTCGACGGTGAACGACAGCGACGTCCCGACGCTGTCGCCCTGTATTCGGTTGCCTGTCGACGCCGGCAGCGACCACGAGAGGCCGACGCAGACCGCGCTGTCCGGGTCGATGCAGCCGCCACCGAGCCGGACGCCCTCGGCGAGTTCGGCGTCCGCCTCGACGAGCGACCCGTTCACGAGCGTCGTCTCCGCGGCGTCGCGGTCGCCGTCACAGCCGCCGAGTCCCGACACGCCGAGCGAGCCGGTGTCGTACCAGAGTACGACGTCGAGGGCGTCGGCGAGCTCGCCGCGGTCGCCCGTCGTATCGCCGGCGGACCGTTCGGGCTCGTTCCGGCCGTTCTCGCTGTTCTCGGTGAGGGCGAGCGAGAACCACGCGCGGGCGCTCTGGTCGGTGTTCGGCGTCACGCGGAACGCCACCGTCCCCGAGTCGCCCGGCTGGGCGTTCCCGACGTCGAGTACCGGTCCGTCTTGCTCGTCACCGCCGTCGACGACCGCGCCGTTGTACGTCTCCCGCCAGTCCACGCGGACCGACGGGTCGCTGCCGACCGTCGTCGACGACTGATAGGCGACCGCGTCAGAAGCGAGCGCTGTGAGGCCCGCTATCGACGCTGCGCCCGCCAAGGCAGCGGACCCGAGTAGTCGTCGGCGACTCAGACCCACGGCTACGCTCCGTGATCGGGTTCGTCGTCTCGTCGTCGTTCCGGCACTGCTCGGTGTAGAAGCCGAGGTCGAACGACACCGAGTCGGACTGAATCTCGTTGCCGGCGTCCGTCGGCACCCACCACGCGAAGCCGACGTAGTGGTCCGTCGACGCCTCGAAGCAGCAGGTCTCCCCGACTGGGTCGCCGCCGTCGGACGACGTGGCGAGACAGAAGTCGACGTGACTGATGTCCTGGCCGGTCGGCGTCTGGAGGACGGCGTCCTGGTCGCTCATCGCGCCGGCGACGCTGTCGTCGGTGAAGTCGTCGTTGTCGTCGGGGTTGTCGTAGCTGTAGACGTTCGCGCCGCGGTTGCCGCCCTTCACGACGACCTTCGCGACGCAGAACCCGTCCGGGCTGTCTATCGACCAGCCGGTGACGGTCTGGTCGCCGTCCACGAGCGCGGTCGTCACCGTGACGTCGCCGTACGGCGTGCTGTACGTCGTCTCGCCGTTCTCCGGGAGCGGGCCCTCGGGGGCTTCGTCGGTCTTGAGACCCTCCACCAGTCCGAAGTCCGTGCACTTCGGGTTCTGCGAGATGGTGACCTCGGTGGGGCCGTCCGTCAGCGGGGTGCCGACGGTGACGGTGTCGCCGGACTCGTGCAGGCTATCGTAGTCTTTCTCCGCGGGACAGTCGCCCGATGGTGGCTCGATGCCGGGCCCGCCGTCGCCGGGACAGAGCTGGACGCCGTCGCCACTTTCGAGGAGGGAGAGGAGTTCCCCGAGCGCGAGCTGTGGCGTCACGTACCCCGGGTCCGTCGGCGCGTCGCCGGCGACCTCGACGACGTTGTCGCCGTCGTCGTACCAGAGGCGCGTCTGGACGACGTCGAGGAGTTCACCGCTCTCGCCCGGACTCTCGAGCGTCCCGTCCTCGTCGGGACTGTCGGCTTCCGGCTCGGTTACGCCGTTCTCCGCGTTCGACGCGAGTTCGCCCTGGAGCCAGACGTACCCGGAGGTCTCACAGAGGTGGAAGCTCAGCGTGAGTTCGCCGAAGTCCCCGGGCTTGACGTCCGCGAGGTCGACCAGGGGGTTCGGCGACTCGTCGGCCGCGTCGTAGGTGTCGGCGTTGCGCGTGCGGAGCGCCCCCTCGAGGGTCGGGTCGAGGTCCTCGTCGAGGTCGGCGCCGTCCTCGCAGACGTACCCGACGCCGGCGTCGGTCGTCGCACCGGGCTCGGCCGCGAACGCGTCCTGCGTTCCGTCGTCGTTCGTGTCCGGGAACGCCTCGATTGCCGTGTTGTTCATGTACGCCGCGAGGTCGCCCTCGGCCACCCAGACGACCGGGTTCTCTGGGTCCGGCAGCCCGACGTATCCCGCCGTGTCGCTCGGCTCCGTCCGTGTGACGTCCAGTCCCGCGACCGGGTCGTCGAACCCGTAGACTTGCGGGTGGGAGTAGTGCTCCGCCCAGTCGACCTTCAGGTCGAGCTCGCCCGCCGTCAGCCTGTTTCCGGTGAACGATTCGGTGTCGTTGAGGTACGCGGTCGTGCCGAGGCCGGCACCCGCCGAGGCGAGGCCGACACCGCCCAGGCCTGCCAGTACCTTCCGCCGCGAAAGCCGGTAGCGTTGGTTGTCGTCGCTCATGATTGATCCGAAACCCACGGGCGGAGTCGAACCGCCGTCCCTCGGCCGCCGCGGCACGGTCCCGGTGCGTCGGGGTCCGCGTTCCGAGTGGGTTGGTCGGCTGTACGCTCAGCTGGGCGCGGTGTAGCTGCCCGACTCGTAGAGGACGCCCTCGTCGGGG
Organism: Halobacterium sp. CBA1126; assembly: GCF_009741975.1. GTDB lineage: Archaea > Halobacteriota > Halobacteria > Halobacteriales > Halobacteriaceae > Halobacterium. The sequence continues at coordinate 14,138 of NZ_WPCF01000024.1, forward strand.
TCCGTTATCTGGACGTCGACGCTGCGACTCGAACCGTCCACCGCGGGGTCGGTCGTCGTGTACGAGAGCGTGTACGCGGGGTCGGTAATCGCGCCGACGACGTCGTTCAGAATCGTGTCGAAGTCCGCGCTCGCGATGTCCAGCCAGGTGCCGTCGTCGACGTTCTCCGCGATGTCGCGCTTCGAGACGCTCCCGGAGCCGACGCTCGCCGGCGCCACAGCGTAGAACGAGAAGTTCCCGTCGTCGAGGAACGTCTCGATGTCCGACTGGCTGAACCGCGTGTCCGCGTCGGTCTCGGGCGACGCGCCGACGTCGGTGATGTCGATGACGACGCGCTGGGCGCCCGACCGGAACGCGGACAGCGAGGCGCCGGCGCCGTCCTGCGCGGCGGCGTTTCCGGTCGCGACCGCCAGCGCGTCGAGGTTGTCCTCCGGCGTGTCGCCGCCGCCGGACGCGCTCAGGCCGTTGACGGCAGTCTGGAACGTCGACGCGTCGGTGAAGTCCTGGTCCAACTCCTCGAGGTCCTTGAACGAGACGAGCGCGTAGCGGGCGTCGATGCCGGCGCTCTCGATGTCGCTCGTGAGCGACGTGACCTCGCTCTGCAGGGTGCTAATCTCCCCGCTCATGCTCCCGGTGTCGTCGAACACGACGACGATGTCGACGATGCCGCCGGAGTCGAAGGAGACGTCGAGCGTCTGTGCACAGCCACCCTCACAGACCGCGAAGTTCGACGCGGTGAGGTCGCCGGCGTTCCCCGACGGCGTGTCGACCCGGACGCGAGCGTCGACGGCTGGGAAGCCCGACGCCGCGTCGGGACCGACGGAGAGCAGGTTCGAGAACGCGTCGTCCGTCGGCCCGGGTTCGAACCCGCAGTCGACGCACTCGGCGTCGTCGACCGCACACGGGTTGTGCGTGCCGTCGTTGTTCCGGCACTGCTCGGCGTGAAACTCCAGATCGAAGCTCAGCGAGTCGGACTGAATCTCGTTGCCGACCTCCGTGGGGACCTCCCAGTCGATGCAGAGGCAGGCGTTCTCGGCGTCTGAGCCGCCGGCGTAACACTCCTGATCGCCGGGCGCGAGGAAGCCGCTCTCGCCGGCGTCGCTGTTGCCGTCGCCGTCGAGGGGCACGCCGTTCCTGATGGCCGAGAGGAACGCCGCCAGCGACCCCTCCCAGACGTCGGCGATTTTCGTCGTGTCGCCGGGGTTGAACTCGTCCTCTGGCTCGGACGCGGCGACGTCGACCGAACAGTAGTCGACGTCGACGGTGACGTGCTGCGCGAGCTCGCCGTTGCCCGCGCCGGTAGTGTCGTCGACGTCGGTCTCCGGTTCGGGCTGCCCGTTCTCGTCGTTCGCCGTGAGCTCGCCACAGACCCACAGGTACGCGGGGTTCCCGTCGATGCGTGGACAGAACGCGAGCGAGCCGCTATCGCCGGGCTTGACGTCGGAGAGCTCGCCGCTGACCGTACCGCTCCCGTCCTGGGTTCCCTGAACCTGGCCGGAGCCGGCCATCCCCTGGTCCCAGTGCGAGTAGTAGTCGACTTTCAGGTCGAGCGTGCCCGCGGTGATTGTGTTGTTTTCGAACGATTCGGTGTCGTTGAGGTACGCGGACGTGCCGAGACCAGCGCCCGCTGACGCCAGCCCGACCCCGCCCAGGCCTGCCAGTACCTTCCGCCGCGAAAGCCGGTAGTGTTGATTGTCGTCGCTCATGGTTGCTCCCCCCTCGGGGAAGACCCACTGGCGGAATCGAACCGCCGACCGTCGGTAGCGTGACGGCCCACGAGTGAGCCGCGAGCGAGCCGACGGGTGCCAGCGTGGGCTGTGCGCGCCATCGCTACGCGCCGCTGAACGGGTCGTCGTTGTTCCGGACCTGTTCGGCGTCGAACCGGAGCGTGAACGTCACCGAGTCGCCCTGGACGTCGTTGCCGACGCCGGGCGGGAGCTCGAACAGCTGGTAGGAGTGGACGTCCGCGCTGTCGCTGACGCTCCCGACCTCGATTGGCGTCCCACTCGGGTCGCTGAGCACCACGCCGTCGAGGTACTCGGCGTGGGCTTCGTCGAGGGTCGTGTAGTGCGCTCCGCCGGCCGTGACGCCGTCGAGGTCCGGCGTCTCGTACCCGGACAGCCAGGTGTCGTTGTGGTCGGTGGTCTCGTCGAGCACCTGGAGCTGCTGGCGGCCGGAGCCGGCCGTCGTGTCCGTGCTCCCCCAGATTGTCGTGAGCAGCGCGGCACCGAGGTCGCCGGGTGCGGAGGTGTCCGTCTCCGCTTCGGGGTTGTCGCCCTCGGCGTTGCTGTAGTCCTCGTCGACCGACGTGACCTGCACGTAGCCGGGGTTGCCGTCGATTTCGACGTGCCAGTCGAGGACGAACCAGTCGCCCGGCTTCACGTCGTCGACCGTGACGGTAATCTCGTTCCCGTCGGCCGTGTCGTCGGCGTCTTCGTCCGTGGAGTCGACGACGGGGTCGGGGAGGCCCGGGCTCTTGTCGAGGACGTCCACCGACACCACCATGTTCAGCGCACCCGCGGTCAGGCTGTTGCCCTCGAAGGACTCGGTGTCGTTGAGGTACGCGGTCGTGCCGAGGCCGGCACCCGCCGAGGCGAGCCCGACGCCGCCGACGCCGGCGAGCAGTTTCCGCCGTGTGAGTTCGTATCGTTTGTCGGTCATCTGTGTCGCTCCCCTGTCGGGGAAACCCACCGGCGGAGTCGAACCGCCGAGCACGGGGATACCGTGGCCGCTCCCGGCGACGGGAACGGACATGCCAGCGTGGGTCGTGGTCTGGTCGCGTCTCGTCTCAGGTCGGTGCCGTCGTCGTGCCGTCCGTGGAGCCGTCGCTGCTGCCCGTGCCGTCGTTGTTCCGGCACTGCTCGGCGTAGAAGCCGAGGTCGAAGCTCACGGTGTCGCCCTGAATCTCGTTGCCAACCTCGGCCGGAATCTCCCAGGAGAACCCGAGACAGTGGCCGACGTGGGGGTCGAAACAGGCGCGACCCTCGGTCGTCCGGTCGGCGTCCAGCGGGATGCCATCGCCCTCCGAGAGCGTCGCGAGCGCGTCGTCGAGCGTGCCCTCGAAGAAGACGACCTCCGAGGTGAGCAGCCCGGCCAGTCCCTCGAACGTCCCCGGGAGGTCGCCCGGGTCGTCGACGTCCCGGTAGTACGAGGCGTCGTTCCCCGCCGACCCGTCCTCGCCCGCCATCTGGGTCAGCGTCGCGTCGTTGGCGTCCGGGCCGATGCCGACAGTGAAGACGTCGGTCGCGGGTGCGGGCGAGGCCGCGCGAGCGTCGTCTGCCGCGCTCGTCGGCGAGATGTACGTCGTGCCGTCGCCGCCCGAGAACGAGTTCCCGTTCGAGAAGACGAGGTTGACGGCCTCCGCCTGCGTGCGGCCGTTGGCCCCGAGTTCCGTCTGGGCGCGCTGGAGGCCCTCGCCGATGAACGTCCCGGTCGCGATGTCGACGCTCGCGTACGGGTCCGCGGAGCTCGCGCCGACGATGGTCGCGAGCGTCTGCCGGAGCCCGTCGAGCGCGCCGCCCGACGCAGTCAGCGTCGAGAGGTCGTCCGTCAGCCCCGCGCCGAGTTGGATGTGCGGCGACCCGTCCGAAGAGCCGTTGAAGAACACGACGCCGACCTGCGCGTCCGCGCCCATGGAGTCGAGCTCGTTCACGAGGTTCTTCGTGCCCTGCTCGACGAGGTCGATCTTCGTCGTCTCGTCGTGGCCGAGAATTCCGTTGTCCCCATCGACGACGCCGCCGTACTCGTCGTACAGCATCGAGCCGGAGACGTCGATTGTGAGCATGACGTCCGCGCGATTCACGCGGTTGTCGCAGTCCTCGTCGTACCACAGCTGGACGTCGACGTTCTCAGCGAGGTCCGCGGCGTTCTCCGCGTCGACGTCCTGCTCGGGTTCCGGGTGCGCGCCGCCGGATTCGCCGACGTTCCCGGCCTGCATCCAGACGTAGCCGGGGTTGTCACAGAGGTGCAGGCTGAACGTGATTTCGCCCTCGTCCCCGGGTTTCACGTCGGAGAGCGAGACCAGCGAGTCCTGGTCGCCGAAGTTCGCCTCGTAGTTCTGGCCGAGGTTCTCGCAGGTGAGGTGGTCGACGAGGTTCCGCCCCTCGTCGCTGTACTGGTGCTGTTCGTCGTCGATGACGATGGACTGCTCGCCGTCGCCGTCGTGGTCCGGGTGCGCGTTGACGAACTCCCAGGACTCGGTCGGCCCGTAGTAGGACTGCTGCCAGTCGACTTTCAGGTCGAGCGTGCCCGCGGTGATTGTGTTCCCTTCGAACGATTCGGTGTCGTTGAGGTACGCGGACGTGCCGAGACCAGCGCCCGCGGACGCCAGTCCGATGCCGCCGAGTCCCGCGAGCACCTTGCGACGCGAGAGGTCGAACGAGGTGGATCTGTCACTCATCGCTCTCCTCAGGTCCCCGTGGAGTTGGTCTCGGTGCTATTGCCAGCGAACGGGTCGCTGTTGTTCCGGGACTGCTCGGCGTCGAAGACGAGGTCGAAGCTCAGCGAGTCGCCCTGAATCTCGTTGCCGACCTCCGTCGGGATTTCGAGCAGCAGGCAGAACTCCGCGGCGTTGATGGAGGACGGCTCCTCGCTGCCGCCGAGCGTGACGCCCGTACTGTACTCGTCATGGGCTTCCCGGAGCGTAGTGTAGTGCGCGCCCGAGTCGGTTTCGCCGCCTTCGTCCGGCGTCTCGTAGCTGGCGAGGCCGAAGTCGTTGAGGTCGGTGGTGTCGTCGAGCATCGTCAGGTCTTCACGCGCCTCTGGCGGTTCGCTGTCGTCCGTACCGTGCCAGACGGTCGCGAGAATCGCCTCCTCGAGTTCGCCTTCGCCGTTCTCGTCCTCCGGTTCGGGCTCCGTGTAGCCGTTCTCGCTGGACGCGAGGTTCGCGGTGCTGACCTGGAGGTAGCCGGGGTTCTCCTCGATGGAGACGTCGAAACAGATGATGCCCCAGTCGCCGGGCTTGACGTCGTCGATGGTGACGCCGGAGACCGCTTCGCCGTCCGCGGTCGCGCTGAGGCCGACGGAGCTGGACCAGTGCGAACTGGCGGCTTCGACGGTCGCGGTGACGCTCATGTCGAGCGTGCCCGCGGTGATTGTGTTGCTTTCGAACGATTCGGTGTCGTTGAGATACGCGGACGTCCCGAGCCCGGCGGCGGCACCGGCAACCCCGATGGTGCCGAGGCCGGCGAGCACGCGACGACGCGTGAGTTTGACTTTCTTCGACATGGTCTGGTCGGGCCCAGCCACCGTGGCGGGCTCTATCACACCCGTGTCGGGACGACCCCATAGCTAATCGCGCAATTGCGTCGAAAACGACCGATTCAGCCGCCCTAAGTGCCGCGTTGAGATTTTAACACGCCGCTTGCCGGCCGCTAAGCGGGGCGCTACGCGCGGCCACAAGCGGTAAGTATCTCAATAAAAACTACCGTGGACCAGTAAGCGAGCCGATAAATAAGCCGACAGGTGACGCGTGACCGAACATGGCGCTCACGCGGTCTTCGGCGCTCGCCGAGACGGACATCCACGACATCCTCCGGAACGACCGGCGTCGGCGCGTCCTCGAACACCTCCAGGAGTCGCTCGGGACCGTCACGCTGCGCGAACTCGCGGAGACCATCGCCGCCCACGAATCCGGTGAACACCCGCCGCCGCGGCAACTCCGCGAGAGCGTCTACAACTCCCTCCACCAGACCCACCTCCCGAAACTCGACCGCGAGGGCGTCGTCGACTACGACGAGCACCGCAAGACCGTCGAACTCCAGGCGGCGCCCGCGACGTCAACGTCTACATGGAGGTCGTCACGAAGTACGGCATCACGTGGGCGGACTACTACCGGACGCTGGCGACGGCGTCGCTCGTCGCCGTCGTCGCCGTCGAGCTCGGGGTCCCCGTCGTAGAGGCCGTTCCGGTGTTACTGGTTGTGAGTACAGCGCTCGCGGTCGTCGCCGCGTCCACTGCCTACCAGCTGTGGACCCGACGGTGGACGTACCTCCGGGCACTTCTAGATTGACGACGAGCGCGCAGCCGTCACTCCTCGGGGAGCGGCGCTTCGAAGATGCGCTCGCCACACGACGTACACGAGGCCGCGACGACCTGCACCGAGCGACAGCAGGACTCGACGGTCTCCTCGCCGAGTTCGACGCGGCCGTCGCAGACCGAACACCGGTCGAGCCACAGGCGCAAGCCGGCGAGTAGCTGGGTGCGTTCCGGGAACCCCCGCTCGGACCACCCCGGGTCGCGTCCGACAGCGCCACCGCGCCGGCGGCGTCCGCGACGAACGCCGCCCGCGACGGCCACTCCGCAATGGACGTGTTTTCGACCCGCGCGACGACGGTCGCACCCCGGAACTCGACGCTGGCGGAGTCGTCGAACGACGCGGGGAGCATGGAGTCGAGCACGCCGTCGACCTCGTCGGCGGCTGCCGGCATCGCCGAGCGCCAGTCCCTGCGGAACGACCGGGCCAGACAGAGGTCGTCGCCGTCGGCGCACGGTTCGAGTGCGCCCGCGGTGACGAGCGCGCGCTCGGGGTCGAACTCGGCCCCCGCGTGCGACGTCGTGTCCGCCGGCCCACCGTGCTCGAAGTACGCGAGCACGCGCTCGGGGAGGTATCGTTCCGTGAGCGTCGGCGTTCCCGGGACGACGTAGCCGCGAGCCCACACCAGCGCCGCGCCGAAGACGACCGCGGCGACGCCGACGGCTGGCGCGACCCGGACGGCGAGCACGAGCCCGACGACCGCGACCAGCGCCAGGTTCAAGAACGTGCACGGGAGACAGCGATTCTCGCCCGTGTACTCCGGGCGACGGAGTTCGGTGACCACGCGGCGACCCTGCATGCTCGGGTGTGCGTCGCCGAACGTGTTAGGTATCAGTCCGCTAATTCCACTGAGCGGTGCGCTAAACCCCGCTCGTCGTCACACGCCGACAGTTCAGGCGTGCTCGCGGAGCGCGTCCAGCATCTCCTCGATCTCCATCTCCGTGACCGCCAGCGAGTAGCCGTCGCGCTGGGCGAGCGCGGGCGCGTGCTCCCAGAGGTCGTCCGTGGAGAGGCCGTGGAGGAGCACGGCGTTCGGCGTGGGGTTGACGACGCGCAGCGCCACCAGCGGGCTCTCGCCCCGGGAGACGTTCGTAAAGGAGAGCACGCGGCTCGTCGACTGGCCGTACAGCCGGTAGAACTCGTCGCTGCGGAGCCGGCGGATGGCCTCGATGGAGTCGATGACGGTGTGGCCGGTGACCGTGTCGCGGTCGCCGGAGACGACTTCCGTGGCGCCGACGGCGTCGTACAGTTCGCTGGCGGGCAGCGCCGTCGAGTACTCCTGGAGGTCGAGGACGACGTCGCTGTCGAAGCCCGCGGAGAGCACGCGGCCGTACTGGCGGATGTGGTCGCCGCCGCGGCGCTCGTCGATGGTCAGCAGCGCCTCGACGACGCGGTTGACGAGCGCGATGCCGGGGCTGGAGCGCCGGCCGCTCTCGTAGTCGGAGACGACAGACGACGAAACGTCGAGCTCCTCCGCGAGGGCGGTCTGGGAGACGTCGAAGTCGGTGCGCCACTTCCGGAGCGTGGCGCCGGGGTCGTCGCTGAGCGTGATGTCGCCGGCGATGCGCTCTGCGAGGTCCGCACGCGGGTCGTCAGTCATGCCCGAGTTTCCGGCGCGGCCGGCAAAAAGGCTACCGGAGGACTTCGACACCTGCCGAACTCTCCTCGTCCCGGGAAGCCAAACGCTAACGCCGCGGCGAACCAACCCGCGGGCATGGTCAGGCCGTACGCGGACGGGGACGGCGACGCGCTCTGGGCGCTCAAGCGCGGCTTCGAGACGGGACTCGGCGAGGGAACCGGCGACGACCAAAAGCAGGCGGTCTACGAGGCGAAACTCGACGCCGACTACCGCCGCGAGTGGCTGGAGTGGGTCGACCGCTGCGTCGCCGAGGACGAGCGCTGCGTGCAGGTCGCCGACGGCGGGGACGGCCTCGCGGGCTACGTCTTCGTGCTCCCCGAGTCGATGGCGTTCGTCTGGGACGCCGCCGTCCTCAACGAAATCTACGTCGCACCCGAGCACCGGGGGACCGGCGTCGCCGACGACCTGATGGACGCCGCTCTCGACGCCGCGCGCGAGCAGTCGCCGCCGCTGGACCGAATCGTCTTAGACGTCGACCGGGAGAACGAGCGAGCGCGGGCGTTCTATGAGCGGTACGGCTTCGAGCACTGGGGCGAACTGGTCGCCCGCGACCTCTAGGTCGACGTGACCGCGCCGAGCGCGCCGCCGACGGCGCCGACGACCGCGGGGTAGACGAGGCCCGCGAGCAGCACGCCGAGCGCGTACTCGGGGTGGATGGCGCTGCCGCCCGCCCCGTACTCGAAGACGAACAGCCCGACGACGGCCAGCACGACGTAGCCGGCGACGACCCGCGCGCCGACCTTCGCGCCCGCAGAGACGTCCGTGGCGTTCGCGTGGCGGGCGAGCACGAAGCCGGCGAGCACGACGAGGACGGCGGGCACGACGTACAGGAGCATCGGCGCGCTCCCGTCCGCGATGAGGTTCCGCGTGGTCTGCCCGCTCCCGATCGAGGGCACGGTGAACGAGACGCCGTGGGCGTTGTAGAACAGCCAGCCGACGGCCTTCCACGCCGGAATCGGGTCGCCGCCGAGGAACTCCACGACGGCGTTGTACCCTTCGAGCTGCTCGCGGACGGACGACCCCTGCCAGAGGTACGTGAGGAGGTAGCCGAGGACGTAGGCGACGGCGCCGGCGGCGGCAGCGACGCCGAGTTCCGTGCCACGGGAGTTGCCGGGGACTCGTTCAGACATGGTTGTACTGCTCGCTGTGGAGTAAAAAGGTCTTGTGGCGACGACGACGGCGCGAACGACCGCTCGCGGCTCGCGGAGCGGTCAGAGCTTCCCGGACTGCCGGAGGGCCGACATCTGGGACGCGGTGAGAATCGTCGCCCCACAGTCCGGACACGTCACGTCCCGGACGTTGTGCGGGGACAGGTCGGCGTCGCGGCTCCGGAACTCGCAGTCCGGGCACTCGACGCCGGTCGCTTTCCCACCGAGGAAGACGACACGCTCGCGAACCGCGTCATCTAGTGGCACCTCGGACGGTACGCACGCCCTCGGAAAAGGAACTGTGTTCCCGGAACGAGTACGGGATTCCGGTACGCATATTCCGGACTCCGACCCGCCCGTTAGTCGCCTTCGAGCTGGTCGACGAGGCCGTCCGAGCCGCCGTCTCGAACTGCGTCGCCCTCGTGGCCGTTCTCGTGGACGTCAACTCCCCCGTGCCCGTAAGAGAGCGAGGCGACGCGGCGACTCGACGACGAGTGCGGCGTCTACTCGATCAAGCCGTTCCGCGAGTAGCAGCTGCCTGCCGTCCGGTCGGGACTCCCGAACTCGGCCGTGAGTGACAGCGACTCCTTTCACGGGGTATTTACGCCGTGCCCGTGTCGCTACAGGTAACCGAAACACGCGTCGTCCCCGAGTCGGGTGTCCGCGCTAGCTGCACACAGTCATCGGCCGTCACGCGCGGCCGGGTGCTGTTTTCGCTCGCGTTCGTTCCCTACTCTCCTCTCTCGGGCGTTCTCCTCGCGGAGTACTGGGACTGCTCTGATCGGACCTACTATGGAAATCGAAATCGCGACAATCGGCGGCTACGAGGAAGTCGGTCGGCAGATGACTGCGGTCCGTGCCGGTGACGACATCGTCGTCTTCGACATGGGACTGAACCTCTCGAAGGTACTGATTCACGACAACATCCAGACGGAGGGCATGCACTCGCTGGACCTCATCGACATGGGTGCGATTCCGGACGACCGCATCATGAACGACCTCGAGGGCGACGTGCAGGCTATCGTACCGACGCACGGCCACCTCGACCACATCGGCGCGATCAGCAAGCTCGCGCATCGCTACGACGCGCCCATCGTCGCGTCGCCGTACACGCTGGAGCTCGTGAAAGGGCAGATCGAGGGCGAGCAGAAGTTCAACGTGAACAACGACCTCGTGGAGATGGAGGCCGGCGAGACGATGGACATCGGCGAGCGCTGCGAACTCGAGTTCGTCAACGTGACTCACTCCGTCATCGGCGCCATCAACCCCGTGCTCCACACGCCGGAAGGTGCAGTCGTCTACGGGCTGGACAAGCGCATGGACCACACGCCGGTCATCGGCGACCCCATCGACATGGACCGGTTCCGGGAGATCGGCCGCGAGGGCGAGGGCGTCCTCTGCTACGTCGAGGACTGCACGAACGCCAACCGGAAGGGGCGCACGCCCTCCGAGAGCGTGGCGCGCAGTCAACTGAAAGACGTCATGCAGAGCGTCGAGGAGTACGACGGCGGCATCGTCGCCACGACGTTCGCGAGCCACATCGCCCGCGTCAAGAGCCTCGTGGAGTTCGCGAGGGACATCGGCCGCGAGCCCATCCTGCTCGGCCGTTCGATGGAGCAGTACTCGGGGGCGGCGGAACGCATCGGAGCCGTCTCGTTCACGAACGACCTCGGGATGTTCGGCCACCGCAAGAGCGTCGACCGCGCCTTCGAGCGCGTGATGAACGAGGGCAAGGAGAACTTCCTGCCCATCGTGACCGGCCACCAGGGCGAGCCCCGCGCGATGCTCACTCGCATGGGTCGCGGTGAGACTGCGTACGATCTCGAAGACGGTGACAAGGCCATCTTCTCGGCGGGCGTCATCCCGGAGCCGACCAACGAGGGCCAGCGCTACCAGAGCGAGCAGCTGCTCCGCATGCAGGGCGCCCGCATCTACGACGACGTCCACGTGTCCGGCCACCTCCGGCAGGAGGGGCACTATCAGATGCTGGACGCGCTCCAGCCCGAGCACGTCATCCCCGCCCACCAGAACATGGAGGGGTTCTCGGGCTACGTGAACCTCGCGGAGAGCCAGGGGTACGAAGTCGGTCGCGACCTCCACGTGACCTCGAACGGCAACACCATCCAGCTCGTCGAGTGACACTCCCGAGACGGAGGAGATAGCGCCGGAACCCCGGTTTCGGGGTGCGTGCTACAGGAGTCCGTCGACGGTCCGTCGAAGCGACTGCAGAACGGATTCGTCTCGGAACGACTTGATCGTTCGTTGGACTGCGTCGGTACTCGGGTCGGACGCGGAGAGTTCGTCGCCCTCGATCTGCCGCGTGAGGTGAACGACGAACGACTCGGCCGCCGACGCCACTGCCCGACGTGAGTCGTACTTGTCGACGAGATAATCGTGGCGGACGTTCGTCGGCGTCTCCGTGGAGAGGCGGAGGCTGTACGCGCCGCCATCCGAGGCGTCCGCGCTGATTGTAACGATGAACGTCGTGCCAGTCGATGCCCGGTAGGAGAGTTTCGTGGGCGAGTCACGTCGGTCGGCGGTCGGCTGGCGGCGCCACGCGTCCGGGAGGTCGATGTCGAAGCGTGTCATACTAGTGTTGGGTCGTCGGTTCGTAGTCGAGGGTGGGCTGGTCGGCAGCGAGGTCGTGAGCCCAGAGGACACCGTCGACGTGTTCGGCAAGCGCAGCGAGCGTGGCTTCGTCGTGGTTCGTGTAGTCGAAGCCGAACAGGCAGAGCCCGGACGCCGTCCGGAACGAGCGGACTCGTTCGAGGACGGTCGTGACGCGTTCGACGGTGGCGGTGTCGAGTATCGGCGAAAGGTCGCGGACGACGAGGTGGCGGCGGGCCGGCGACTGAATCGAGCGGTCCGTGAGGTCGGCGAGCGCGACGAGGAGGCGTTCGAGGTCCCCCGGGCCGGTCGTGGAGAGGACCGGAATTTCGTCGTACGGCGCGCCGTACGCGGGGCGGGTTCCCGTCGCGTCGACCAGTTTGAGAGCGGGGCGTTCGCTGACGCCGGTCCGAGCGGCGAACGCCTCGATCGTTCGCGTCGCGGGCGTCGCCGCCGTGACGACGACAGCCGTGTCCGAACCGGTTCCGAAGGTCGCGAGCGCTTCGAGGCCGACGTCGTAGTCAGTGGGCGGGCCGGCCGTGGCGACGAGAACGGTCGCGCCGGTCTCGAAGACGGCGGGGAACTGGCCGCCGTATCCGTCGTCGACGCGTGCGTCGCTGCTGTCCATTCGGCTTACCGGCCTCCGTGACGTACTGCGTCGGTCGTCGTCCCCGCGAGAGCGGCGAGTGTCTGCTCCGGGTAGGAGCGCGCCTCACGGGACGGGCAGACGGCGACCCGGATTGGTCTCCGCGCCGCTACAGAGAGGGCCGTCGCGGGAATCGTTCGTTCGGTGAGCGTGCGACCGTAGTCCGAACAGGAGGGGGTCGTTTCGTTCATGAGTGAAGGCGGCCGGGTTGCGTCCCGTCGGGGGCACCCACGGACGAGCCGGAACGGAGACGACGCAGTTGGGAGGCGGCCAGACAGCTCCCGCGGCGCGGCGGACCGATTGGGGGCGGAGAAAGGACGGGACGGACCCGAGTTAGTGTAAGGTTGTCCTACCGGCACTAAATAGGTTTCGTTGAATCTGCACGAGTATTGGGGAGCCGGTGATAGAGTTGCAAAACCACAACGACTAACGGTGAGGAGTCCACAGGTCGAACCGATACACGCCGTCCAGTTACGCGAATGGGTAGTGGGGGTGTCCGATGACGCCGTCGGTGGCTGAGGACATCGCCACGTGTAACCCGATGAACGTAGCCGTCCACGGACGCCATGCGTGGACTCGCTTTCCTGTTGGTCCCGGTCGGGCGTCTGCTCCCCGACGTGGACCTCCAATCGCGTGCTCCGGTGACCGTCCGCAACCACTAAACGCAGTTCTCGCCTAGTTCGTCGTAATGGTAGACTGGACGGAGAAGTACCGCCCGTCGTCGCTGTCGGAGGTCCGCGGGAACAACAAGGCCCGCGACGCGCTCCGGGAGTGGGCGGACACGTGGGAGGACCACCGGGAGGCCGTCATCCTCCACGGGAGTCCGGGCGTCGGGAAGACGTCGGCGGCCCACGCGCTGGCGGCCGACGAGGGCTGGGACGTCGTGGAGCTGAACGCCTCCGACCAGCGCACGGCGGCGGTCGTCGAGCGGGTCGCCGGCGAGGCCGCGAAGTCCGGGACGCTCGCGGGCGGAACGGGCGGCCGCAAGCTCGTCGTGATGGACGAGGCGGACAACCTCCACGGGAACGTCGACCGCGGCGGCTCCGCGGCCATCACGGACCTCGTGAAGGAGTCCACGCAGCCCATCGTGCTCATCGCCAACGAGTACTACGACATGAGCAACAGCCTGCGGAACGCGTGCCGGGACATCGAGTTCCGGGACGTCTCGAAGCGCTCCATCGTCCCCGTGCTGCGGGACATCTGCCGGCGGGAGGGCATCGAGTACGACGAGGAGGCCCTCGAGGCCATCGCCGAGCAGAACTCCGGGGACCTGCGGTCGGCCGTCAACGACCTGCAGGCGCTCGCGGAGACCGAGGAGACGCTCACGGTCGACGACGTGGTGACCGGCGAGCGCGACCGCTCGGAGGGCGTCTTCGACTTCCTCGACGACCTCATCAAGAACCTCGGCGCGCAGGACGCCCTCGAGGCCGCCTACGACGTCGACGAGACGCCCGACGACCTCGTGAACTGGGTGGAGGACAACGTCCCGAAGGACTACTACGGCGGCGAGCTCGCGGACGCCTACGAGTTCCTCTCGAACGCGGACGTCTGGCTCGGGCGGGTGCGCGCGACCCAGAACTACTCGTACTGGCGGTACGCGACCGACAACATCGCGGCGGGCGTCGCCGCGGCCCGCCGGCACGACCACGGCGGCTGGACGCGGTACGGCCCGCCGTCGTACTGGCGGAAGCTCGGCTCCTCGCGGGCGACCCGGGACAAGCGCGACTACGTGGCGCGCAACGTCGCGGAGGTCAGCGGCACCAGCATGTCGACCGCGCGCCGGAAGATCGTCCCGTTCCTCGCGACGATGACCCACCACTGCAAGAACCGCGAGCTGACGGTGGCGATGACCGCGGCCTACGACCTCGAGGCCGAGCACGTCTCGTTCGTCACGGGCTCCGGGGAGACCACGAACAAGGTCCAGTCGATCGTCGAGGACGCCGAACAGCTGCGCTCGGAGCGCGCCGTCGAACACTCCGGGGGCGCCTTCGAGGGCGAAGCCAGCCTCGAGGACGACGTGGCGGACGAACCGGCGAGCGAGGACGAGTCCGAAACCGAGGACGGCGAGCCCGAGCAGGACGACGAGGAGAGCGACGACGACCAGGCGGGTCTGGACGACTTCTTCTGACTAGTCGGCCGACGTCCGCCCGCCCGCGGAGCCGCCGACGCCGGGAATCGCGACGCGCTTGCGCACCCACTCCATGGTGGTCGTCGCGGACAGCACGAGCAGCACGTAGACGACCGCCGCGAGCAGGAAGAGGTCGAGGAACCGGTAGTTGTCGTAGGCGGCGGCCTCGGCGGCGTGGTAGAGCTCGGCGACCGTGATGAACGACGCCAGCGAGGAGTACTTGACGAGGTAGACGAGTTCGTTCGTCCACGACGGGATGGCGAACCGCAGCGCCTGCGGCAACACGACGTACCGGATCCCCTGAATCTGCGAGAGGCCGATGGCGCGCGCGGCCGTCAGCTGCCCGGGGTCGACGCCCTCGATGGACCCGCGGATGTACTCCGCCTGGTAGGCGGCGCTGTTGATGGTGAAGCCGACGATGGCGACCCAGACCGCCTGCGCGGGGACGACGCTGGTGCCGACGAACGGCACGGCGGCGATCCACCGCGACAGCGGGAGCGCGTAGTACAGCACGAACAGCTGCGCGAGCAGCGGCGTCCCGCGGATGAGTTCGATGAACGCGAGCGACACCCAGCGGGTGACGCGGCCGTAGACGCGGGCGGCCGCCAGCGGCACCGCGAGCACGACGCCGAACGCGATGCCGAGCGTCGTGAGCACGACGGTGAGCCACGCGCCCGCGGCGAGGTCCGGGAGGTACGTCATCGCGAACGAAGCCGACCCGAGGACGTCGCCGGCGACGTCCAGCGGGGCGCCGACGGCGCCGAGACCGGCCGCACTGTCGCGGAGCGCCGCGGCGGCGTCCGCGACGGGCTGGGGGTCGAAGAACGGCTGGCCCACGGGGACGACGACGCCGCCGAACCAGTCGTTGAGCAGGCGAGCGCCGAACCACGCCCAGAAGACGGTCAGTATCCCGTTCCGGACGACCGTCTGCGTGTTCCGGCTCATTGGCCGCCGTGGAGCTGCGTGAGGCGGCTGAGGAACGCCGCGGTGCGTTCGTTCTCGGGGTTCTCGAAGAGCTGTTCGGGCGGCCCCTGTTCGACGAGCTTCCCGTCGTCGAGGAACAACACGTCGGTCGCGGCCTGCTTCGCGAACCCCATCTCGTGGGTGACCACGAGCATCGTCATCCCCTCGTCGGCGAGCTCGCGCATCACTTCCAGCACTTCGCCGATGAGCTCGGGGTCGAGCGCGGACGTCGGCTCGTCGAACAGCATCAGTTTGGGGTCCATCGCGAGCGCGCGAGCGATGCCGACCCGCTGCTTCTGGCCGCCGGAGAGCTCCGCGGGGTAGGAGTTCGCCTGCTCCCGCAGGCCGACCTGTTCGAGCTGCCACGCGGCCTTCTCGGTGGCCTCGCGCTCGCTCAGCCCGAGCACGCGCTTGAGCCCGAGCGTGACGTTCTCGATGGCGGTGAGGTGCGCGAACAGGTTGAAGTCCTGGAACACCATCCCGACCTGCCGGCGGAGGTCGTCGGCGTCCATGTCGTAGACGGACTCCCCGTCGAGGCGGATGTCGCCGTCGTCGATGTCGGTGAGGCGGTTGACGCAGCGCAGCATCGTCGACTTCCCGGAGCCGGAGGGGCCGACGAGCACTTTGACGTCCTGCCGTTCCATCTCGAAGGTGATTCCCTCGAGGACCTGTTCGTCGCCGTAGCTCTGGTGGACGTCGTCGACGTCGAGTAGTGGGTCAGCCATTAGTGGTTACCTCCGGGAATCGCGACGTAGTTGTGGAGCCGTTCGATGCCGCGGTTGACGGAGAACGTCAACACGAAGTAGATGAGCGACGCCGCGAGGAACACCTCGAGGGCGGCGGTCGTCTGGATGGAGAAGAGGTCGTAGCTGCGCTTCAGCAGCTCCGCGACGCCGATGGCGTACGCGATGCTGGTGTCCTTGAGGACGATGGTGAACTCGTTCTGGAACCCGGGCACGGAGCGCCGCAGCGCCTGCGGCAACACGACGTGGCGGATGGCGTCGAGCTTCGAGAGCCCGACGGCCCGCGCGGCCTCCATCTGCCCGCTCTCGACGCTCTCGATGGCGCCGCGGAAGATCTGGCTCTGGTAGGCCGCCGACCGCACGCCGAGCGCGATGGTCGCCGCGGTGAACGCCGGCGATATACCGCCCGCGAAGTACGTCAGGGAGATAATGACGAGGATGGGCGTACCGCGGACGACGACGCCGACCGGGCGGACGACGCCCTTCGAGTACGTGCCCCCGTAGGCTTCCACGACGCCCGCGGGGAGGCCGAGCACGAACCCGAGGAGGATGCTGAAGAACGTCAGCTTGACGGCGAGGACGGTGCCGTCGACGAAGAACTGCCGCTGACGCCAGACGAACTCCCAGTCGCCGAGTTCGGCTTGCAGTACGAGTTGCGTCGGGTCCATCGACGTTATTCGCTAGCGAACCACTCTTCGGTGAGTTCGGCGTACGTGCCGTTGTCCTGGACGGCCTGGAGCCCCTCGTTGAGCGCGCTCTGGAGTTCGTCGTCGTTCTCACGGACGCCGAAGCCGTACTGCTCGCCGGTCTCGATGGTGAAGGAGATGACGACGTCGCGGTTCGCGACGAACGTGCTCCGCGACGGGGCGTGTCGACGATGACGGCGTCGATGTTGCCGTTCGGCGAGGTCCTGGACGGCGAGCACGTAGTTCTCGGTAGGTGTTCGGCCTGCGAGCTGCTGATGGTGCCCTCCTCGACGAGCGCGTCCATCTGGTCCTTCCCGGTGGTGCCGGACTGGGCGCCGACGGGACGGTCCGCGAGGTCGTCGGTGCTCTCGGGCGTGGAAGCTCCCGCCCTCGCGCACGAGGACCGCCTG
>NZ_WPCF01000019.1 GCF_009741975.1 Halobacterium sp. CBA1126
GGCGCGCTCGCGGTCGACGTGGACGTCTCCGGCGACGCGAGCGGCGTGCGCGTCGACCTCGACGTCGAAGTCCCCGACGGGACCGCGATGGCGGTCGTGCAGACCGAGAACGGCGACGTGGACGTCTCGGACGTGGCGGCGGTGGAGGCGGCGCGGTCGTCGAACGGCGACGTCACCGTGCGGAACGCCGGCCCCGTCGAGGCCGTGGCGACGGAGAACGGGGACGTCGGCGCGGACGTGCCGGCGCCGCTGGCCGGGGACGTGTTGGTGCGCTCGGAGAACGGCGACGTCGAGGCGGCGGTGTCGCCGGACGTCGACGCGGTCGTGGACGCGCAGACGACGAACGGCACGGTGGACGTCGACGGACTGGACCTTCAGGACGGGAGCAGCGGCGACACGCGCGTCACGGGGACGCTCGGAGACGGGACGCACGAGGTGACGGTGGTGTCGACGAACGGGGACGTAGAGGTGCGCGCGCTGGCGTAGTCAGGGCGCGGACTGGCCGCGTCCGGTGAGGTCCGGCGACTCGCTGACGCCGGTGGACTGGATGATGTCGAAGGCGGTCATGAGGTCGGTGCGGGAGACGAGGCCGACCATCTCGCCGGCGTCGTCGACGACGACGAGGCGGCCGACGCCGTGGTCCTGCATGGCGTCGAGGGCGTCCATCGCGTTGCTGGACTCGCCGATGGAGTACACCTCGTCGGACATCACGTCCTCGACGAGGATGGCGTCGCGTTCCACCGGGTCGACGTCGCGGGCGTCGTCGAGCGTGACCATGCCCACGACGCTGCCGTCCCGCATCACGGGGTAGCCGGTGTGGCGCTCGTCGAGCATGCGCTCCATGAGCTCGGCGACGGAGGCCTCGGCGTCGACGGTGTGGACGTCGTGGGTCATGATGTCGGCGACGCTGACGTCCTGGAAGACGGCGTTCATGACGGTGCGCTGGGCCTCGCTGGACGCGCCGACGTAGATGAAGAAGGCGATGGCGATGAGGATGAGGTTGAACCCGAGCAGGCCGACGATGCCGAGCAGGAGCGCGAACACCTTCCCGACCTCGGCGGCGATCTGGGTCGCGCGGGCGAACGAGCGCTTGCGGGCGAGCAGCGCGCGGAGCACGCGCCCGCCGTCCATCGGGAAGCCGGGGAGGAGGTTGAACGCGGCGAGCGCGAAGTTCATCAGCGCGAGGTAGCCGAAGACGAACCGGACGGTGTCCAGCGACGCCGGGAGAACCTGGAGCGCGCCGAACGACAGCACCCCGAGCGCGATGCTGACGACGGGGCCGGCGACGGCGATCCAGAACTCCTGGCTCCACTCCTCGGGCTGGTCGGAGAGCGCGGCGATGCCGCCGAGAATCCACAGCGTGATGGAGTCGATGGGGAACCCGAACCGCATCGCGACGACGCTGTGCCCGAGTTCGTGGAGGACGACGCCGGCGAACAGGCCGACGGCGGCGGCGACGCCGAGGTACCACCGCACGCTGCCCTCGGTGAGCGCGGCGTCGTCGAGGCCGGCGTTGAACGGGACGCCGTTCAGCATCTCCACCCAGACGTCGACCTGCGTCCCGATGAGGTAGGCGAAGACCGGGAGTATCAACAGGAACGTGACGTCGAGTTTGATCGGGATGCCGAACGCGCTCCCGACTCTGAAGCTTCGCATACCCGACGGTACCGGGGCGCGCCGCTTAAAAGCGTGGGCAGCGGCGGGTCCCCGTGCGGCTCAGTACGCCGCCCGGAGGACGGCGACGACGTCCTCGGTCGTGAGCTCGAGGTCGGGCGGCGCGTTCGCGACGAAGGAGTCGCCGACGACCGTCTCGGCGACCGCGGGGAACTCGCTCGGCTCCGGGCCGGCCACGTCCGCCAGCGAGTCGGGGAGCCCGAGCGCGTCTCTGACGTCCGCGACCGCTTCGACGACGGCGTCGGCGGGGTCGTCCGCGTCCCCTACGCCGAGCGCGTCCGCGAGCAGGTCGCGGCGGCCGTCCACCTCCTCGAAGAGGTAGCGGAGGACGTGCGGGGCGACGACGGCGTGGGCGGCGCCCTGCTGGACCGCGTAACCGTCCGTGAGGCCGTGGCCGAACGCGTGAATCACGGAGAGCGTGGTCTCGCCGGGCCGCGAGATGCCGTACTGCACGAGCAGCAACCCCTCCAGGACGGGTTCGAGCGCGTCGGCGTCGACGCCGTCCCGCCCGAGTTCGCGCAGCCCGTCGGCCATCAGCCCGAGGCCGCGGGCGGCGGTGGCGTCCGTGACGGGCGTCGCGTTCGCGGCGTACAGCGTCTCGAGACCCTTGTCGAAGCCGTTCATCGCGGAGCCGACGAGCACGTCCCGGGGCGTCGTGGCGACGAGCGCGGGGTCGTAGCAGACGGCCCGCGGCATCAGACCGCGGTCCGAGAGCCCGCCGCTCACGGTCTCGTTAACGAGTCCCGCCTCGGGGTGGGCGTTGAGGCCGGCGACCACGGAGAGGTCCGCGCCCGCGAGCGTCGTCGGCACCGCGACGATGGGAGCGAGTGCGCCCTCGGCGGCCAGCGTCCCCGTCTCGGCGAACTCGCGGGCGGCGGCCTCGCGGTCGTGGCCGCCCGCGGCGAGCACGCTGACGGCCTTCGCGACGTCGAGGCTGCTGCCGCCGCCGAGCGCGACGAGCGCGTCCGCGTCGTGCTCGCGGTACGCGTCCCGGGCGTCGAGCGCGGTCGAGAGCCGCTTCTCGGGGGTGGTCTCCGCGAACACGCCCGCGAGCCTGTCGCCGAGGCCGTCCCGAATCGGGTCCATCACGGCGGGCGTGCTGCCGACGGTCGACCCGCAGACGACGAGCGCGCGCTCGAACCCCTGCCGCTCGAGTTCGTCCGCGAGGTCCGCGACGCAGCCGGCGCCGTACCGGAGGACGCCGGGGTCGTAGTCGAAGCGGAACGGCGCGCCGACGCGGTCGCTGCCGGGGACCGGCACGTCAGGTCCCTCCGCTCGGGTTCGGCGGCTCGAAGTCGGGGAGCGACGCCTCGATGTCCGCGCGGTCGTCCTCCAGCACTCCGGGAGGACGAGACTGGAACCGAGGGCTTCGACGTCCTCGTCGACGGCGAAGCCGGGGCCGTCGGTCGCGATTTCGAAGAGGACGCCGCCGGGCTCCCGGCAGTACAGCGACTGGAAGTACTTCCGGTCGATGGGGCCGCTCGCGGCGAGCCCGTGGTCGGCGTACGCCTCCTTCCACGCCTCCAGCTCGGCGACGCTCTCCGCGGTGAACGCGACGTGGTGGACGGTGCCGACGCCCATCTGCCCGCGGGGCGCGTCGGTCTCCACGAGGTCCAGCGTCGAGTGCGGGCCGCCCGCCGGCGTCCGGTAGCGCCGCCGGTCGCCGTCCTCGGCGACGCGCTCGTAGCCGAGGACGTCCGTCAGAATCGCCTCGGTCGGGCCGAACTCGCGGACGGCGAGCGTGACGCTGTGGAACCCCCGGAGCTGGTGTTCGGCCGGGACGGGGCCGTCCGGCCACGGCACCGCGTCCGACTCGTCGGCTCGGTCGCTGGCGATTAGCTCGAGGCCGATTCCGTCCGGGTCCGAGAACTGGAGGACGGTGTCGCCGAAGCGCTCGCGCTCCTCGACGGCCGCGCCGTGTTCGTGGAGCCGCTCGGCCCAGTAGTCGACGGAGTCGGCGGGAATCAGGTACGCGGTGTGGCGTGTCTGGCCGGCGCCGAACTCGCCGTCGCGGCCGCGGTCGCCCCACGGGAAGAACGTGAGGTTCGTCCCGGGCGTCCCCTCGTAGTCCCCGAAGTAGAAGTGGTACGTGTGGGTGTCGTCGTGGTTGACCGTGCGCTTGACGAACCGCAGGCCGAGCGCGCCGACGTAGAAGTCGGCGTTGGCCTGCGGGTCGCCCGCGATGGCAGTGACGTGGTGGAGTCCGGGCGTCGTCGGTGGCATACCTCGGCGTAGTCACTCCACGCACGTATACCCACGTTAGACGGCACTGTCACCGAGTGACGCGTCCGTCACCACCGGACGCGGAGGCCAGCGAACCGTTAACACGCCGGCGGGCGAACGGGGCGTATGACCTGCCCGCACCTGGAGTACCGCGACGAGGGCGACGGCCGCTCGTTCGACGCCGAGCGGGCGTACTGCGCGGTCGCCGGGGAGTTCGTCCAGCCGATGCGCGCGGACGTCTGCAACGACCGCTACGCCCTCGACCACGCCGCGCACTGCGAGATATTCCGCGAGCACGAGGACGAGTCGTGAGCTACGAGGCCTTCCTCGCCGAGGAGCCCGTCGTCGTGACGGCGGCGCTGACCGGCGGCGTCCACGGGAAGGAGGCGAACCCGAACGTCCCGGAGACGCCCGCGGAAGTCGGGCGCGCCGCGGCCGCCGCGGAGGACGCCGGGGCGTCGGTCGTCCACGTCCACGCGCGCAAGCCCAACGGCGAGCGCTCGTTCGCCACCGAGGACTTCCAGGCCATCGACGACGAGATTCGGGAGCGCGCGGACGACCTCATCATCCAGCACTCCACGGGCGGGACGGGCTCGCCCGACGACCTCCGGCACCAGCCGCTGCGGACCGACCCCGCGCCGGAGATGGCGAGCCTCGACATGGGGCCGCTGAACCGCTACGACCACCTCACGAGCGAGAACACCCGCGGGCTCGTCGACTCGCTGTACGACGAGATGAACGAACGGGGCGTCAAGCCCGAGCTGGAGGTGTTCAACGACGGCCACCTGAACGAGGTCCACGGCCTGCTCGAGCGCCGCGACCTCGCCGACCCAGTGTACGCCACGCTGATTTTCGGGCCCGGGACGCTCACCCGGCCGCGCCCCCGGAACTTCCTGAATCTGATTTCGAACCTCCCGGAGCGCGGCGTTCAACACGCTCGGGTTCGGCCCGCACCAGCTCCCGTTCGCGACGATGGGCGTGCTGTTCGGCGGGCACGTCCGCGTCGGCCTCGAGGACAACGTCTACTACGAGCGCGGCGAACTCGCCGCGAGCAACGCCCAGCTCGTCGAACGCGTCGTCGGGGTCGCCGAAACGCTCGGCCGGCCGGTCGCCACGCCCGACGAAGCCCGGGACGTCCTCGGGCTGTGAGGCGGCGGGAGGCTCGCGGGGCCGGCTACAGCACGAACCCGCCGACGAAGGCGGCGAGCCCGACGAGGCCGATAGCCCCCCAGAGGAGGCGCGTGGTCTTGACCTTCCAGCCGGCGGGCTGGGCGGCCGCCCAGTCGCGCTGGCTGCCGATGGCGTCGTACTGTTCGTCCTTGCGGGCGACCTCGCGGGCGTTCCACGCGGCCCCGAACCCGAAGAACATCAGGACGGCGCCGACGACGATTGCGGGGACGGAGACCATGCGTGAGACGGCTCGCGCGTCCGCCATAAATCCCGCGGCGAGCGCGCCCGACGGGACGCCTAAGGCGCGGGCGCCCCTCTCCACGGGTATGACGACTGCCGAAGCGACCGAGCACGTGGTCCGCCGCGCCGCCGACGTCGAGTACGAACCCGTGGACGCCGCCGAGGGCATGCGCAAGGGCGTCCTGCTGGACGAGGACGCGGGCGCGCCGAACTTCGCGATGCGCCGGTTCGTCCTCGACCCGGGCGCGAGCGTCCCCGAGCACACGAACGCCGTCGAACACGAGCAGTACGTCCTCAGCGGCGAGTACACGGTCGGCATCGAGGGCGAGACCTACGAGGTGAGCGCGGGCGACAGCCTCCTCATCCCCGCGGGCGCCGTCCACTGGTACGAGAACGACGGCGACGAGGAAGGCGCGTTCGTCTGCGTCGTCCCCAACGGCGACGACGCCATCGAACTCGTGGAGTGACGATTCCACAACCCACCGCCGACAGCGACTGAACAGCCGGTAGTGGGTGGACTGAAAGGGGCGGCGCGGTCGCCGAACCCCGGCGACGTAAGCACGCGAACGAAGTGAGCGCGCGCAGCGAGCCGCGGGAGGCGACCGCGCCGGGGCTTTCGAGGACACGTCGAAGACACCGACAGTGAGCACAGCCGATACGCGAAGACCTGGCAAGCGAATCGCTGAAATACCGCGCTCCCCTACGCCTGTTCGTGTCTGAGCAGGTCCAGCGCGTGGATACGTTGTTCCTCCACGAGACCGGAGACGACTACTTGGCGGTCGCGCAGCGTGACGGCGACCGGTTGTTCCGCGCGAAACTCGAGCTGACCGAGCGGGACGCGGGGCCGCGTCCGGGCCGGTTCCGGGTGAAGACGGGGAGCGGCGAGGAGCCGCGCAGCCCCGACCAGTTCGTGGACGTCGCGCGGCGCGCGGACCGCATCCGCATCAGCGAGCAGACGTCGCGGAGCGGGCGCGCGGAGCTGCGGGAGATGCTGGACGCCTACCAGCAGGACGCGAAAGTGGTGCGGACGTGCCGGTACTGCGCGGGGAAGGGCCGGTACTCCCCCATCACCTCGGAGACGGCCATCGAGGCGGACGGCGAGTACATCTGTCAGGACTGCGCGGTCCGCGAGCTGGAACGAGAGCTGTCCTTCAACGGCGGCATGACGGGCGCGGCCCAGGACCGCCTCGAGGAGCTGCTCATGGAGGAACAGGACCTCGACCGCATCACGGGGCTGCTGCAGGGGAACCTCGACCCGGACCTGACGAAGTTCGACGAGGTGAGCGCGACGACCGACGAGGTCGACCCGGTGCCGGTCGACAGCCTCGACCTCCACCCGGGCGTCAAGGAGCTGCTGCTGGACCGCTTCGAGGAGCTGCTGCCGGTGCAGAGCCTCTCCGTGGAGAACGGGCTGCTGGACGGCGAGGACCAGCTCGTGGTGTCCGCGACGGCGACCGGGAAGACGCTCGTCGGGGAGATGGCGGGCCTCCACCGGCTGCTCTCCGGGAACGGGAAGATGCTGTTCCTCGTCCCCCTCGTCGCGCTCGCGAACCAGAAACACGAGGACTTCCGGGACGAGTACGGGGAGTTGGCGAACGTCACCATCCGCGTGGGGTCGTCGCGGATTCGGGACGACGGCCACGCGTTCGACCCCTCTGCGGACATCATCGTGGGGACGTACGAGGGCATCGACCACGCGCTCCGCACGGGGAAGGACCTCGGGGACGTCGGGACGGTGGTCATCGACGAGGTGCACACGCTGAAGGAGGACGAGCGCGGCCACCGCCTCGACGGCCTCATCTCGCGGCTGAAGTACTACTGCGAGCAGCGCGAGCAGCGCTACGACGACTACGGCGGCGCGCAGTGGATCTACCTCTCGGCGACCGTCGGCAACCCCGGGGAGCTCGCGCGGGGGATGCGCGCGAACCTCGTGGAGTTCGAGGAGCGCCCGATCCCCATCGAGCGCCACGTCACGTTCGCCGAGGGGTCGGAGAAGCCCGACATCGAGAACAAGCTGGTGCGCCGGGAGTTCGACCAGGAGTCCTCGAAGGGGTACAAGGGCCAGACCATCGTCTTCACGAACTCCCGGCGGCGCTGCCACGAGATCTCCCGGAAGCTGGACTACCCCTCCGCGGCCTACCACGCGGGGCTGGACTACGGCGAGCGGAAGTCCGTCGAGCGCCGGTTCGGGAACCAGGACCTCGCGGCCGTGGTGACGACGGCGGCGCTCGCGGCGGGCGTCGACTTCCCGGCCTCGCAGGTCATCTTCGACACGCTCGCGATGGGCATCGAGTGGCTCTCCGTCCAGGAGTTCGAGCAGATGCTCGGCCGCGCGGGCCGCCCGGACTACCACGACCGCGGGAAGGTGTACATGCTCGTGGAGCCCGACGCCTCCTACCACTCCTCGATGGAGGGCACGGAGGAGGAAATCGCGTTCAAGCTCCTCAAGGGCGAGATGGAGGACGTGGTCACGCACTACGACGAGACCGCCGCCGTCGAGGAGACGCTCACGAACGTCACCGTCGGCGGGAAGGCCGCCAAGCGCCTGAACGACCGGATGCTCGGCGAAGTACCCACGAAGCACGCGCTCGGGAAGCTCATCGAGTACGAGTTCGTCGACGGCCTCGCGCCAACCGACCTCGGGCGCGCGGTGACCACGCACTTCCTCGAACCCGGCGCCGCGTTCACGATTCTCGACGGCGTCCGGAAGGCCAAACACCCCTACGAGGTCGTCGCGGACCTCGAGTTGCGCGACGACGAGTAACCCCCGTACCCGCCGTTTGATTTTACCGAGAGGCGTGCGAACGGGTCGCACATGTCTCTGGTCGCCGCGGCCGGACTGGCCGCGCTCTCGGTCGCCGGAGCCGCCGTCGTCCTCGCGCTCGCGTGGCGCGCCGACCGCTCGCAGGCTCCCGACGACGCCGCGCTCGCTGACGGCGGCGACCCCGACGACGCCCCCGTCGAACCCGACGGCGGCGAGCCCGCGGACTCCGGGTACTTCCTCGGCACGACCGCCGCGAACAAGCTCGGCGGCGTGACGCGCTGGCTCACCACCGTCGACCACAAGGACATCGGGCTGCTCTACCTCGCGTTCGCGGCCGTGGCGTTCCTCTGGGGCGGCACGGACGCGATGATGATGCGCACCGAGCTGTACGACCCCGCGGTCTCCGTCTGGGACGAGCACACGTACAACGCCCTGTTCACGATGCACGGGCTGACGATGCTGTTCCTCTTCGGGACGCCCGCGCTCGCCGGCCTCGGGAACTACCTGCTGCCGCTGTTCCTCGGCGCCGACGACATGGCGTTCCCGCGCATCAACGCCATCGCGTTCTGGCTGCTCGTCCCCGCACTCGTGCTCCTGCGCGTCGGCCTCCTCTCGGACGTCCTCGGCCACGTCTTCGTCGCCGGCGGCCTCGCCGACCTCGGCGAACAGCTGCTCGCGCTCGCGCCGCCCGCGACGGGCTGGACGTTCTACGCGCCGCTGTCCGTCCAGCTCGAGCTCCCCACCGTGAGCGTCGTCCTCCTCGGGTTGCACCTCTCCGGGGTCGCCACCACGATGTCCGCCATCAACTTCATCGCGACCATCTTCACGGAACGCGAGGTTTCGTGGCGCGAACTCGACATCTTCTCGTGGACGATGCTCACCCAGTCCGGGCTCATCCTGTTCGCGTTCCCGCTGCTCGGGAGCGCGCTCGTCATGCTCCTCCTCGACCGCACCGTCGGGACGACGTTCTTCGCGCTACAGGGCGGGAGTCCGATTCTCTGGCAGCACCTGTTCTGGTTCTTCGGCCACCCCGAGGTGTACATTCTGGTGCTCCCGCCGATGGGCATCGTCAGCCTCCTCGTCCCCAAGTTCTCGGGGCGGAAGCTCTTCGGGTTCAAGTTCGTCGTCTACTCCACGCTCGCCATCGGCGTCCTGAGCTTCGGCGTGTGGGCCCACCACATGTTCACTACGGGTATCGACCCGCGGCTCCAGGCGAGTTTCATGGCCGTCTCCATCGCCATCGCCGTACCCTCCGCGGTGAAGGTGTTCAACTGGATCACCACGATGTGGAACGGTCACGTCCGCCTCACCGCGCCCATGCTGTTCTGCATCGGCGGCGTCGGCACGTTCATCGTCGGCGGCGTCACCGGCGTCTTCCTCGCCGCCATCCCCGTCGACCTGCTGCTGCACGACACCTACTACGTCGTCGGCCACTTCCACTTCATCATCATGGGGCTCATCTCGTTCGCCGTCTTCGCCGCCGTCTACTACTGGTACCCCCTCGTCGTCGGCAAGCACACCGACTACCGGCTGTCGGTCGCGCACTTCCTGCTCACCATCGTCGGCATCGTCCTCGCGTTCGGCCCCATGATGATCATGGGCCAGGAGGGACTGCCGCGGCGGTACGCCTCCTACCCCGCGGAGTTCGCCGGCCTCCAGCAGATCGCGACCCTCGGCGCCGTCCTCATCGCGCTCGGGACGGTCGTCTGGCTGTTCAACCTCGTGCAGTCCTACCGCATGGGCGAGCCCGTGACCACGGACGACCCGTGGGACCTCCGCGAGCACGGCGACCGCCGCACCGCCGAGTGGGACGAGCTCCCCTACCCCCGGGAGGACTAAACGTCCTCGAGAGAGTGGTAGACGGCGCCGAGCGTGAACCCGTAGAGGAGGTGCGCGAACAGCGTGAAGGAGAGGTGGAGCGCGCCCTTCAGCGAGCCGAGGTCCGGCGAGCCGATTGCGACGTACACCACCCACAGCGGGACGCTGAACGCCATCCCGCGGATCGCGGGGTCGCCGCCCCCGGGGAGCCGCGACAGCACGCCCCCCAGCCGCACGAAGACGAGGGGGAAGACCACCATCCCCATCACGAGGAACACGAACAGCCCCAGCACGGGCTGGTCGGCCACCCCCGCGTACCGCGCTATCGCCGGGCCGACGCCCAGTTCGAAGCGCGCCTCCACCTCCGCGATGACCAGCACCACGGACATCACGATCGTCCCCGCGACACCACCGCCGATCGCGCGTCGCATCGGATCCATGCCTTCTCACCCCCTCACAGTAGCGGCACCGCCAGCAGTCCCGGGACGAACGCCACCCCCAGCGTCGCCAGCAGGACGACCAGTATCGCGCCCGGCAGCCCGCCGACGGCCACCACGAGCAGCGTCAGCGGCGTCACCGCGACCTGTGCGCCCAGGAACTGCGCGACGAGGATGACCACGAGGCCCACGACCGCGTTGACGACGAACGGCTTCACCGCGCGAATCACGCGGTACGCGCCGAACAACGCCGCCAGCACGAGGACCGCGAGCCCCACCTCAAGCATCGTTGGCATACCTCTCGCTGCGTCCCCCACGGCGAAAGTCGTTGTGGCGTCCCCGCCCGAACGAAACCCTTACGCCGAACGCCGCGGTACGTCCACGTGCGGGACCGTGGGGTAGCTTGGTATCCTTCAGCGTTTGGGACGCTGTAACCCCGATTCAAATTCGGGCGGTCCCACTACCACTATAACCCTTTTCCCGGGTTCTCCGACACTTAGCGGCGGCTCCACGGGGTGGTGGGCGTGAGCCTCCGCGTTCGTACGTACGAACGCAGCGAGCGCCTCGTCGTCCTCGTTTCCTGCCCCGCATGCGGGTACCAGTTCGACCGCGACGAACGCCGCCACCAGCACCTCGGCGAACACGATCCCGAGGACTTCGGCCTAAACCCGCTCGGTGAAGTCGACCCCGACCACGACGACCCCCTCTTCGACGACCCAGTCCCCGAGGACTACGAACAGACCGTCGTCGTCGAACCGATTCGGCACGACGACGCGAGTTCCTTCGTCGACCGTCTCACGAGCGCCGGAATCGAGGCAGGCGAGATCGCCGTCACGGACACCGCAGCCGTGTTCGGCGACCACGGGGCCAAGCGCGCCATCACCATCGGGCCGCGGCCCCACCAAGAGATTCCTGGACTCGTCGAACGACTCACGCGCTCCGGCGTCAGCAGCGACTCGATCACCGTCGCCGACGCCGCGGAGGTGAGCTCGGATGGCGAGTGAGGAGTACGCCATCGAGTTCCTCACTGCCGACAAGCTACGGGAACTGGACACCGACCCAGTCCTCGAACGCGCCGACTTCTGGGAGCGTGGTCGCTCGTGAGCCGCGCTCGCGACTCCTCGAAAGCAGCCGGCGAAGCCATCGAAGCCGAGATTCTCGACCTCGTCCCCTCACTCCAGAACGTCTCCGACCGGGACGCCAAGTGGCACGATGCTCGTGTCGACGGCCTCTTCGAGCCCAGCGAGCGCATCATCTTCGGCAGCACGCTACTGCTCGAGGACGGACTCCCCATCGAGATTAAAGCCGCGCAGCGCCGTCTGAACAGCGGCCAGCGCGGTCGCTTCTACATCCGCCAGCGCCAGCACGAACGCCTCCTCGAAGAGAGTGCCGCCTACCTCTTCGCCGTCTACGAACCACGCGACCAGACAGTCATCGCGATGCTGGCGGTGCCGGCGAGTATCGTCGACGAGCTGCTCCCCGACGGCTGGACCAGCGTCGACGCCGACCGTTCGGAAGTCGGCTACCGACAGCTCGCCTGGAGTCGGCTGCTCGACCCAAAGAACGTGGAGGGGTCGCAGTGAGGACGCTCGATCTCGCGGCTCACGAGTTCGACGCGAACCTCCACTTCGCCGAGAATGGTCTGGATCCGTGGTTCGGCGCCGACGCCCTCGTGAAGGACGCCGACGGCAGCCGCGCGGCGAAGTTCACCCACAGCGGCGAAACGTGGGTGGCGAATCTATCCTACCGCGACGAGGGCGGGCTGCTCCCCCCGACCGGCGGCGTCACCGACGGCGGCACCCGCGTCCAGCACGAGACCATCCGCGAGTTCCAGTTCAAAATCGCGCGCCACCCCGACGAGGACCCTGTCGGCGAGCAGGGCTTTGTCTGTCACCTCGCCCCACGCTGGGGCGGCCTCCACGCCGAGAACGACAGCGGCGAGGTCGTCGAGATTCCGGTGCCGCCGACCCTCCAGAACGACGGCCTGAACGTCCGCATTCAAGGATCGAACATCGAATTCACGCGGTATCTGGACCTCTTCCAGACCGCCGCTCGCGTCCTCGGCTTCAGCGCGCGGTACTTCCAGGACCCCGAGCACACCAGCAACATCATGGACGCCGAGAAGTACGCCCGCCTCCACCGCGACAGCAGCGGGCCGGTGCACGCTCGAGACGGCCCGATTGCGTCGATGGCGCATCTACTGGAGGATGACCGTTCTGGGTACCGCAAGCTCGTGCAGAACGATCGCGACGAGCACGGCCGCAACGTGCAGGGCTACTATCATACGGCCACTCTGGACGCGCAGCGACTCGCTGAGGCGTTCCCCGGCCACCAGTATCCGAAGGAGGTCAAACACTACTACGCCCGCGAGGCCGCCAGCTTGGACAAAAGCGAGGCGCTCGCACATCCGAAGGTTGGGGCCAGCCTCCAGCACTCGCTCCTCCGGCGCGAACAGACCGTACGCTACGACGACCTCGTCGACCTCGAACGCGAGTTAGAACAGACCGTGCTGTCGGTGCTGGCCGATGCTGGTCTGGACGTTGCTCCCGAAAACGTCGCGCGGAGTCCGTACGTCGAGATGGATGCCTACTGGGAGCCGTCGACGAGCGAACGCGGTCCAGACCCCATCGAATTGAATCTTACCCGCATCCGCCAAGAACAGGAGAGCGTCGTCGTGCGCCACCTCACGGACGGCCTCTCGCCCGTCCAGTGGGAGTCGTTGAGCACTCTCGTCACGGACGGTGGGGAGGTCTCCCCACAGGATATTGCGGAGGCGAACGACCGACACATCGGCAGCGTCAGGCGCGCCTTGCGGTCGATGGAGGAGCTGGTCTCCCGGAAGTACGGCGAGGTGGGCCTCCGCTCAGACTACGTTGCAGAGATGGTTCACGACGCCGTCCAAGACGCGCGCGACGCGACGCGTACGGCTGTCGAGACGTCGGCGAAGGCCATCGAGGTCGCCGAACGCGGTGCCTCCGACGCGATGGCCGACTGGGTGGCGTGGTGTAATCGCCACGGCGTCGACATCCGCAACCGCGCGGACGCCCTGGAGATCGACCTGACGGGCATGGAGCCGGATGGCAAGCACAACAAGACGAACCTGCCAGCGAACGTCGTTCGTCAACTCAAGGTCGGGTTCGCGAAGTGGAAGGCGGCGGGCCAGGACCCTGAGCGGTTCCGCACTGCGGTCGTCCGTTACACCTCTCACAGCGACATTCGAACGAGCGAACGCGTCAGGAAGGCGCTCCGGTAGCGCGGCCCCGAGTAGTGGCAACACCGTCCAGCACCCGAGTTTGCGCAACTCTACTTTTCGTTTGTTGGGTGTTACCTCAACACAGGTTTCGTATCAGCGGCTGGTCGCCGGGCAGTCGCACGATCGAGGCGACCGCACCCACGCGGAGAACCTCACGGGGGCCGTTCGGTTCTCCGTTAGGGGTGTGGCTAAGGCCACTAATCCAAAATACGCCGCACCCCTCTCTTAGCCTCCACCCGAAACCGAACCCGGCCGATTGTATGGGTCGTGCACTATTTTGATGGGCGAGAAAATAGCGGAACAGCAATATTGTCTGACTAAATGATATCGCTGAAATGAGAACTATTTATTTCGCTCAAACTGAATCATGCATTCATGGAAGAGAAGATTTGCAGTGCCATCGAATCGGAGACACTTCTTAAGTTTGAGTACAACGGTCATCAGAGGACGATAAAGCCATACAAACTATTCCAGTCGAAGGATGGAAAGATATTGATAGAGGCTGTTCAGGTCGGTGGAGAAAGCGAGTCCGGAAGCAATCCGTTCTGGCGAAACTTCGACGTGGCCAAGATAGACACGATAGAAACGACGGAGGGTCCAGATTCTGTGCATAATTCAGACCTGATTATGCCCGATACTGAAAAACAGTATAATCCAGACGATGATAGATACGAGGAAGTGATTTGCGCGCGGGAGCAACCAGAATAAGACAACACCTGATCTGAATTTTATCCCCTACAGGACCCCCACCTTACACGTACACGTGTGGGGTTGCGCGTCCAGAGAATCCGATTCCCGAATATGCACACGAGCCCGCGCTCGCTCGTGTGTATATCCACTGTCGATCTTCCTCGAGCTACAGCCGAAGCGTCTCTAACTGGACCTGATTCCCTGAAATCACCCCGATATAGGGGTTCCAGTGACCCAAATTTAGCCCGCGAAACGGACTCGTGTGTACGAGCCTGCCCCCTATTCTCCCGTCCAGATTAGCATCTGGTCGTCACCCCGGCCCTCTCTGCGGACCTCGTCGGTCGTCCGCCACAGAACACGTAGGTCAGCATCAAAGCTCCCCGAAATGTTCACGTCGAGCTGTTCGCGCAGGATGTCTTTCAGCTCGCCTTTCCGGATTCGACCTTCCTCCCGGATAATCCGCCGCATGAAGTTGACCTGGTTGTCGTTCTCGCTAATCAGCTGCTTGTAGTAGTCCCGGTCAGTCTTCGTCGGAAACGTCCTAACCGGGGGGATGTCCGGCATCTCCTCTCGCTCCAACTGGTATTCGTCCAGCGACTCTAACACGAGCGTTCCGTCACTCGCTTCTCCGCTCGGAGTAGACCCTCCCGAAGACCCTGAGGAAGGCAGAGACGGAGCACTCTGTCTCGGCACGTCCGCCTTATACGAGGGAGAGCCGCCCCCAGACGTTCCCTCAGTCGAACTCGACTCCGCAGCGCGTTGCTGACGTTGCTCCGCCTCAGTTTTGACTTTCTCATCGTCGACTAAGTCACTGATGAGATCCTCAGAGAGAGTGTTCCCGTGACGCTCGATCTGCTCGAGGTACTGTTCGAGATCGGCGACTGCGTCGGCGTTCTTCTCGAGGTCAGCTAAGAGGGCCGCTTCATAATTGGTGTACAGCCCATCTTGCGTCAGATTTCCGGAGCCGACGAGCGCGCGGACCCGCTCAGGCCCCTCGAAGTAGAACAGCTTGGGGTGGTACGTGCCGCCGGCGTGATAGACGAAGCCGCTCAGGTCCGACCCGAGAATTGCCTCAAGTGCGTCCTTCGAGGTGACCTCCTCGTCGACTCCGACGTGGACTTCCACGTCGTCGATGCTTCCAGACCGGGCCATCGAATTGAGGTGCTGGACACCTTTCTCGGTCGCAAATGCAACGGCAACGACTGCTCGATTGAACCGTGAGTCGGCCAGCGACGCTTCGACGGCGTCCCCGATCGAGGAGATCTCCGGGTCGTCCAGGAGCTGGCCTGCGGATTCGCTGTCTGTGCTGAACCCCTGCCCGATGAACGCGTCCATTAGGTGATAGTTCGCGGCTTCCCGGTTTAGTAGTTATCCACCACAAACCCACTCAGGGAGTCGGGCGTCTCGTGGAAAGCGGACCGAGGGGTGGCGAATCAGGTTCGATTTGAGGCACCCCAGATCGCGATCGGAAGTTTCCTCGGGTACGTCGAAACGGTCGTCAACTACTCCACTGGGTAGCGGTCCAGATGTGATTTGGATTGGTCACTGTGTGGTGTTCTATGTATACTGTACTATATCGCGTAGTAACTTTCACGCACTCTATACAGTGATTCGCGCGCCTTCGTGCGGTTCGCGACCGCACGAGTGTGAATACGCGCCCGACGCGAACGCACCGGGGGTGCGCACCCGCGTTCACATCACGCCCCCGCGACTGCGCGCGTCGGCGCGGTACCGCGCCCGGATGCGCCGCCGTTCGCGCGCTCTCGCGGCCGTTCACACACTCGTGGACGCGAGTCTATTGCTGCCACGCAGTCATCCCGAAACAAGCCCAAGACGGACTTAATCGGCTGTACAGGACGGAATCACAATTCCAGAATCGGGTGAGGAATCACTCCAAGCAAAGACGTGCTGAGCTACGAATCGAACTCGACGGGAACGCCCTGATAGTCGAGAAGCTCGTCCATATCTCGCTCGAACGCGGATTGTAGCTCGGATATGCCGTCGATCGCCTTGCGTGCCTCCTCGCGAAGCTCGAAGTACTCCTCGCCGTCAATCTCGCGTCGCCCGACAAAGGCTTCGTAGCCGGGAGAGCCCGTGATATCCGCCGTGTAGTTCACACGGTTACTAAACGCTCCGAGGACACCGCCGAAACTCCGAGCATCGCCTTCGCGGATTCTATCGACGACCTCCGCTTTCCGAATCGGCCCCTCAGATTCGTACAAACACTTCAGCAGTGTCGTCTGCCCACGATTCATCTCCCTGCGTCGAATCACAGTCTCCAAATCGGAATCGGAGTTCGTCATAATATCAGCACCGAGTGACGGAGCGCGTATCAAACTATGCCCGAGAACTCGACGAGTTACGCCTCGTCTCGAGCGCTCCACGCGAAAACATCCGCCTCGGCCTTCGCTGCCTTCCAAGAATCGAATCGGGCTTGAATCGTAGCCGCGGACGGAAGGATATCGAGTCGCTGGTACGAGTGCTGGGTCGGCTCCTCGCCCAGCTCCTCTGCGGCTTCCCGCAGCGCCTCGATGCAGTCTTGTTTCGTGTATCGGTTGCGACGCCCGGAATCAACGTCGAGTTCATCGAGGGCGCTCTGCCAACTACCGCAGTGAGTGGCGATCGTGGACGCGCACGGACCGTCGTCCAAATCGTTGTATTCGTCCATCGTCGGCACGCGACCGAGTTCGTCGATAGCAGCTTGGAGAGCTTCGAGACAGTCATCACGCGTATACGGCATTCAAATTCCGGCTTCTCATGATGGGTAATAAAATATGCTATACAGAGATCTATGCCACAGGCTCGCTCATTCATCCGAGTATATTTCCCGCATCTGAGTTATACATAGAGGTGTTCAGGGTTCGATTTTATCGGTGAATGCGGGCAAAGATATAACAGGGATTGCAGGTTGACACATAATAGGTTGTGAATAAGTGGCCAAACTAATCAGGGTCCTCCAATAACTACCCAGCAATATGAACATCGAGCCATCAGACATCCGGAACTCCGATACCAGGGACGTAATTCTGGACCTCATCAGCGAGGTGACGAAGTCTGGTGAGGACATGGAGGAGAAGGAAACGAGAGGCGACAAGACGACCGATTTGAAGCTATACATCGTCGATTCTTCTGAAGATCTGCAGGGACGCTTCTCGAAGGCCGGTCTCGACGTTGCTGAGGATGAAAACACGAAGAAGGCAGCGAGGGACTTCTTCCAGCACGTCGTCATCGAGGAGGAATCGGTGAACGAGGACATAACCTTCCTCAAGGTCACGACCCCTCGCTATGAACGAACAGACGAAGCCATCATCATCGACCGTGGTGACGCGCTCTGGTTCCTAACGACCGAGCTGAAGGAGTGGCTCGAAGACACGATCGAGAAGGTCATCAAGTATCTCCCGCAGCTGGAGCGAGTGTATCTTCCCTCCGAGGATTTGGAGGACTCGATGCGGGGCATCGTGGACTCCGAGATTGCGGGGTTCACCGCGGAGTACCACTCCCAGCACAAAGACCGCGATGCGACCCTCCAGTTCCACGGGGCAGAAACTGGCGACCTGAATACGGCTGAGGAAGCGTTCTCCGCGACCCCGACCCGTATCGAATTCAACCAGAAGAACAGCCCTACGACGGCGATTCAAGGGTCCGGATCGAATAACGGGTTCGCCAAGCTAGAAAGCGTCCGAAAGGGGTCAGAAGGGAAAGCAGCAGATACCCTGCTCAACATCTCGGACGAGTTCGTAAAGCGGGATACTGAGCAATTCGAGGTTAATGCGGACACGAGTTGGAAGCTTCTCGAACCGGGATTTGTCGTAGACGAGTTCACGAGTATTGAACTTCACAGTCCGGAGCGTGACGAGGCGGACTTCCTCGACGAGGAGCTTGAGGAGGAGGTCCTATCGAAGAATCGCTATCAGTACGGACGGTGGGGCGACGACACGTTCTTCGTTTACGACAAGGAGCACGAGGAAGTCTTCGAGTTAGGCATCGAGTCGACAGAATTGGTGCTCCACGCCCGCGAGTCGACGACTGCGCTTAGCCTCCGTTCGTTCTGTAGAACCGTTCTCGACACGTTCGACTCCACGTACTCGGTCAACAAAGAGGAAACCCGGGTGGAAGCGCAGTGAGCGGCGGGAAAAGTTGGCCCCGCCAACGAGGCGAAATTGACGCCTATAACGCATTCCTGAGCGCGTACCCAGCTCGGAACAGCGACCGCGGTTTCTCGGACGAGGGATACCGACTCACGAACTTCTTCCCGACAATCAACAACAGCTTCACCGAGACTGCAGTTGAGCCTGACTTCTCCCTATACGACGGAGAGACGCTCATTCTGGCCGAAGTGAAACAGGGAAACAACATCGAGCCGCGTGACGTTGAGCAGGCGAAGCGGCTCGACTCAGTCTCCATCGATGCCGCGGAGGAGTACATCGACAAGATAGACGTGGACGGACGGTTTGGCCTCTCAGGAAACGTATTCTCTACGGAGCCGCTGGTTTACTACGACGACTTGGACAGCGACTACGTAGACGACTGCCGGAACAAGTGGGAGGACTGCCGAGAGCAATTAGAGGAACTGGAGGAGTACTGCCCCGTTCTCGGGCGAGAAGGCGAGCAGACTCTGCAGTTGCTCGCGGGAGAGTTCGGCTCAGACCACCTACAGGAGTGGTTAACGGCCGGGATTGAGATGGCGGAGACGCCGCGAGTGACAGTGACGATGACAGACGGGCTCGAGATCGAGAGCATCGCGGTTACCATCTGTCGTTTTTGGGGTGATCGAGCGGTGTCCGAGCCGGTTACAGTCGGAGTGAGCGAGCTGCGGACGCACTTCAACTATCGAGATCTCGAACCGGGGCGAGTGAAATCAGCATTCGACTTGCTCGACGAACTCGGTGCGTGTGATCGTGTCGAGAAACGCGAAATCGAGTTCACGCCCGGCCACATGCCGGAGATTCTGAATATCGAATCGCTGATTACCGACAGGAGTGGCGACGAAGATCAAGAAAGCCTCGACGACTTCTTCTAATTCCTATCCACGATGGCTGAACTAGATTGGTTCTTCTCAACCCTTTCACAGTCGAGCGCCGCTCTCATAGGCTTAGTAATCACGTTTACTGCTGTACTCTTCCAACTGGAACGACAGCGTAGACGAGACAGAACTGAAGAGTTGCGATCCGGCCTGATCGATCTAAAAGACAAATATGAGGCTGTTTTGGCGGCTATCGCTGGTGTTTTTCTAGGTGATGTTAAAGAGCATAGCGCACCTTACTTGCCGGATGAAGACGTTCTCTCGATGAGTGCGGAAGAACTCAAGGAGTATAGTCAAGACAAGTCTCCGCCAGATCGTTGGAATCTTTCTCTGTTGTATTTGCACACGGTTCGGGTACAATTCTTGCTCTACAAAGTATCTCCTTCAGAAGATCCGCTATCACATTATCTTCTCTCAGAAGAAGAGTTCCAGCGGCTTGAAGAGAGTTCAAACTGGTTAACAGAGAACATATCATATCCAGAGTTTGAAAACGGGCGATTTGAAAAGGAATTGCGCCAAGAGACCGATATAGATGAAGACGAAGACGATTTTTTCGAGGCAGATATTCTCGATGTTGATGCAGGATCTGTAAGAGAGTATAATAACATTATCCAACGATGGCTGGCTGTGAATTTGGAAGATTATAGAGTAGATCTTGCCGAAAGAGACAGTGGTGAAAACCTTGTATCTATATCTAGAATTTTTGTAGAATTTCAAAAAGATTATCCGAAGGTCACTCAAGGACGCCATAACACAATTTTAGATTATGAAACAAACGCCCAACCAGTGATAAAGAAAACCGCCATATTTGCTATGACAGGCGTATTCGTCCCGCTATTCTTCCTGATTTCGCCAATAAATCTTACCGGAAGCATAGATACAGTCCACCTGATTGCAATCCAAGTCTCGCTAATCTTGGTTAACGCAATAATGGTTTCACTAATCGTGTTAGACATCTATGATTGGCTGAAAATCGATGGTTGAAGCGAGAAGAATTCATCCGTAATCAATCCGCACCTTTATCCACCCAAATATATCGAAACAGTAGATGCAGTCAGTTGGTTAACCCTCAAGATCGGCAGCGAAATTAGCGTTAGTATCCTCAAGAAATCGCTGTCCGTCGTCGGTAAGCCACCACGCTTTGGCGTTCCCGATATCTTTGGAGTGAAGGAGACCCTCCTCTTCAAGTTCGGCGAGCCGCGAGTACGTTCCCGGCTGGCTGTAAGATAGCTGGTCCGCGACTTCCGTCGTCGAGAGGACCGGGTCGTCAGAGGTCGAGAAAATCCCCAGAATTTCCCGATCAGTAGTATCCGGAGGTCGTCCGCCCATACACTCCCTCATCCCCGCCACTTCATAAATTATCAGGCGACTGTCTTTTGCAATTGCTTGTAATCCAGTTCTTGCACAAGAGTTAACTATAGTACAATAGAAAACGGTGGTAACGAGGCAAGCTGCGGACCCGTCGCTACGCGGTGGGCCCCTTCGGAAAAGTCGCGGACCCCGCTGCTTGGACAGCGGGCCCGCATGGAGCCTCGTAACCCGGTACGAAGCCCATGAACGATTCCAGCACACGCGCACAAGAGCGTTCCGACGCACAGTCTCTCGATTGTCCGAACTGCGGCGACCGGATTCAGTCGCTGTCGCGCCGCAGCCCGACCGACGCGACCGCCCAGCCCTGCGGTTGCTCGGTCAGTAACGTCGCCATCCGCGAGTTCACTCAGGACCGCCAGCGCCGCGCGGAGGGCGGTTTCTGATGGCGTCCGATACCAGCGGCATCGACTGGGAGTTGGT
The DNA here is from genome assembly GCF_009741975.1 of Halobacterium sp. CBA1126. Taxonomy (GTDB): domain Archaea; phylum Halobacteriota; class Halobacteria; order Halobacteriales; family Halobacteriaceae; genus Halobacterium. The sequence continues at coordinate 21,084 of NZ_WPCF01000019.1, forward strand.
CGGCTACGTCGCGGCCTCCGACTACCGCACGCGCGTTCTCGCCGCGCTGGCCGACGACCCCGCAACGCCGACGACCATCAGCGAGCGCTCCGACCTCGACGTGACCCACGTCTCCCGCTCGCTTCGCGAACTCCGCGAGCGCGGCGTCGTCGAGCTGCTCGTTCCCGAGGAGCGCTCGAAGGGCCGCATCTACGGCCTCACCGACGACGGCGCCGCCATCGCGTCGAAAGCCGAGGAGGTGGACGCGTGAACGCCGATACTGGTCGTTCCGCGTTCCCGGTTCGCACTTCCGGTCGCTTTCCGTTCGACTTCCGGTATGCCGTTTTTCGGCACCTCACCACGTCGAGCCGCTCGAAAACCCGATTCACCCCGACTTCCGGTACGCTCCGGTGTGGCGTTAAACGTCACCCGGGCTTCCCACGAGGCGTGCAGGACCACCGACCGACGACAGGGGTGAAGGCAGCGTGACCGACGACTGGACGACGCACTTCGCTCGACGGCGGCTGCGGTTCGCCGACGACGCGGAGCGTGAGGAGGACGCAGAATGACGGACTCGACGCGCAGGCGCCGGCGCCGCGACCCTGCGGAACTGTCGCCCCGGCAGGCGAAGGAGCGCTTCCTACGCCGGCGCCGAGCTGACCGCACGGAGAGTTCCATCCAGAGCTACCACGGGCGCCTCAAGCTGTTCGTGGAGTGGTGCGAGGGCGTCGGAATCACGGAAGTCGGCGACCTGCAGCCCTACGATATCAACGAGTACTACGACATTCGGAGCGGCGACGTGGCTGCGACGAGCGTCGAGAACGAGATGTACACGCTCAAGGAGTTCTGCGGATTCCTCGAAACGCTCGGCGCGACCGACCGCGAGCTCGCTTCGAAGGTCCCCTTCCCGGACGTGGATCGAGACGACCGCTCTAGCGACACGAAACTACACCACGACCAGGCGCACGCACTGATTCGCCACTTCCGGGACGACCCCGACGGCCACGGGACGCGCGCCCACGTCCTGCTCGAACTCGCGTGGTTCACGGGCGCTCGAATCGGCGGTCTGCGAGCACTCGACCTCCGCGACGTGAACCACGGGGAGAATTTCGTCGAGTTCCGTCATCGACCAGGAACAGACACCCCGCTCAAGAACAAGTATCGGGGCGAGCGGCCGGTAGCAGTTCCCGCTGCGACGATGCAGGCACTCTCGACGTACATCCAGCAGAACCGCTTTGACGTTCACGACGAGCACGGGCGCCAGCCGCTACTCGCGTCCGCTCGCGGCCGTCCTACTGCGAACACGGTTCGGACGTGGTGTTACCTCGCTACACTCCCGTGTGTGCGGGGGACCTGTCCCCACGGGAAGGAAATTGCGAGCTGCGAGTGGACAGACCGAGACCGCGCCAGCAAGTGCCCATCGAGCCGGTCGCCACACCCGGTGCGAACGGGCTCGATTACGTACCAGCTGAACGCTGGCGTCCCGCGAGAAGTCGTTTCGGCGCGGTGTGACACCGACCAGATTGAAGAGTTCTATGACAAGCCCGGCGAGCAAGAGCGGTGGCGCCGATACCGCCGTCAGATGGAACGCCAGCGGCGCCAGCACGTCGATACTCTCGACCCATTCAACGATGATTCATCATAATTCCGAATTCGACAGTACAGCCGTCGAAACGCGCACGAGCACCGGAGGATGTTATTCGGGCGGTCCCACTTCTCTCCGACGACGCGACGAGGAGCGCGCCGTCCGTAACACTATATCCGGTGCCGAGCCAGTATTTGGCATGGAGTCGCACCGGAAGGGCGACCTGACCGAAGCCACGGTCATCACGGAACTGAAGCGGCGCGAGATTCCCGTGTCGGTCCCGTTCGGAGACAACGAGCGGTACGACTTGGTCGCGGAGTCGGCGGGCGACCTCTACCGCCTACAGGTGAAGACGGGCTGGCTGTCGGACGGCTGCGTGGAGTTCCACGGGAAGTCGAGCCACACGAACTCGAGCGGTAACGTCTACAAGACGTACGACGGCGACACGGACTACTTCGCGGTGTACTGCCACGAGCTCGAACAGCTCTACCTCGTCCCGGAAACCGCGTTCGAGACGGAGATGCGCCTCCGCGTCGAGGACCCGGAAATCGAGCAGCCGAGCATCAACTGGGCCGCCGACTACGAGTTCGACGAGCAGTGGCCGCCGGAGGACACCACGTCCGGCCCCGCAAACGACCGCGAGGCCATCATCGAAACGCTACGGGACCGCGGCGTGGACGCCATCGACGCCATCGACAGCGACGCGCCGTACGAGGCCGTCCTTCGCACGCCCGACGACGACCTGTTGCGAGCGGCCGTGCGCCGGGGGTCAGTAACGAACGGCCGGATTCGGTTCGACACGAGCGGCACCGTTCCCGGCCCCGAGGCCGTCGACTACGCGGTCGTGGACTGCGCGGAGCGCGGCGAGCAGTATCTCGTCGAACGCGCGAGCTACGAGCGCACGACGAGCCTGCGGGTGACCGAACCCGAGCAGGCGCAGCCGTCGATAAAATGGGCAGAGGAGTATGAGTTCGGGGCGTGCTGGCCGCCGGGGTAGAGTCGTGGGAGAGCCGGCAGTCCGGCCGACCGACTACTGCGGTGACTGCGGCTTCTGATTACTCAACCCCGACCACGTCGTACACCCCGACCATCTCCGTCTCCTCGACGCGCGCCGTGAACTCCGCGCCTTCTTCGGGCGCGTGGTCGGCGACGAGCGTGACGGCTTCGATGGGGTCCCGGAGCAGGAACGACTTGACGCGTTCGGGCCACGAGGGCGCGCCGCCCTTCCGGCAGACGAGCACGTACCGGGAACTGGCGAGGTCGGCGAGCGCGGGCTGGAGGTCGTGGTCGTCGACGTCCTCCGGGGGGACGACGGCGAGCACTTGCGTGTGGAGCGTCTCGGGCACGGGCGACGGGACGCGTCCGACGGGGATGAGTCTTGCTCGAACGCGGCGTTTTTCCGGCGGCCGCGCGACTCACCCGTATGGTCGGGTCGTCGATTCTGGTCGCGGTCGTAGCGCTCGTGCTGTACGGCGCGTGGGCGGTCACCGCCGGCGTGGCGACGCGGAGCGTGTCGCCGGTGAACGCGGTGTTCGTCTCGTACGTCTCGGGCATCGCCATCGCGGGCGGGTACGTGCTGTCGACGCGCCAGCCCATCACGGGGTCGCGCGTGGACCTCGGGTTCGCGGCGGTCTCGGGGGTGTGTCTCGCCGCGGGCACCATCGGGTTCTACGCGGCGCTGGCGCGCGGGAACATGGCCGTCGTCTCCGCAATCGTCGCGCTGTACTTCGTGATTCCGGCGGTCGTCGGCGTGCTCTACTTCGACGCGGCGCTGTCGCCGACGAACGTCGCGGGGCTGGCGCTCGCGGTCGTGGCGGTACTGCTGGTGGCGTCCTGACGCGGCGCGGGCTCGCGGCGAGCGCGCTCTTATACGGGGGTCCGAACATCATCCCGGCAGCTCCCACGCCGTGAAAACGGGGACGACGGTTCTTGGAGAGCGCGCGGAGAGCCTCCGCTGACGGCGAAGCACCGAGCGACGACTGCGCGCAGCGCGCACGGACGGAGGCTACCAGGTATGCCAGACTCAGACGACGACACCCCCGTTTCGTTCGACGACGACGAGGAGGAACGCATGGAGCGCCTGCTCGACGACACCGAGTACGACGCGGAGCTCGGCGTCGAGATGGCGAAAGACGCCCAGCGGGTCGCCGCGGGCGAGCTCTCGGAGGCGGCGTTCTACCGCCGGTACCACGAGGACGTCCTCGAGGAGTTCGGCGAGGACGACCGCGAGCTCACGGGCCTGCTGGACGACGCGGGCGGCGAGGGGTTCGGCGACCGGCTCTCCGGGCTCGCCGACGACGAGGACCTCTCCCGGCGCGAGGTGCTGAAGAAGGGCGGCGCGGCGGCGGTCGCGCTCGGGCTGTTCGCGAGCGTGGACGACGGGACCGCGGCCGCCCAGCAGGGCGACGACGAGGACGGCCCGCGCTACGGGATGACCATCAACCTCAACAACTGCGACGCTGTCTCGCCTGCGTCGTCGCGTGCAACGAGGAACACGGCACGTCCGCGGGCGCGAACTGGATGTACGTGTTCACGTACGAGGACGACCACCAGGGCGACGAGAACTTCCTCGTGCGGCCGTGCCAGCACTGCACGGACTCCCCGTGTACGAAGGTGTGTCCGGTCGGCGCCCGCCACACCCGCGAGGAGGACGGCCTCGTGCTGACGGACTACGAGATCTGCATCGGCTGCCGGTACTGCGAGGTCTCCTGCCCGTACGGCGTGAACTACTTCCAGTGGGGCGAGCCCGACGTCCCGGAGTCCGAGATCGACGACGACCACCAGATCGACGACCGCGGCCGCTGGGTTGGCGCGCGCCCGCCGGAGGGCGTGATGGGCAAGTGCACGTTCTGCGTCGACCGGCAGGACGGCCAGATGGGCGAGGAGAAGGTCGGCACCACGGCCTGCGAGGAGGCGTGCGCGATGGACGCCATCCACTTCGGCGACCTCGATGACCCGGAGAGCGCGCCGAACCGGCACCTCCGCGAGTACCGCGAACAGCAGGACAACGACATGCAGTTCCCGAACCGGAAGGAGCACACCGTCTCCACGTTCGAGCTGATGGAGGAGCGCGGCACGGAGCCGAACGTCCGGTACATCGGGAACGAGCCGTCCCCGCACGCCGAACAGGTCGAGGGGCCGGTGAGCTACGAGGACGCGGGCATCGTCGACAACCGCAAGGAGGAGGTGCTCGACAACGGCGCGATGGCCGGCGACGGAGGTGAGGAGGCGTGAGCGTCGACGTCTCCGGCGTCGGCCGCGACACGCTCGTGCGGCCGATTCAGACGTTCTCGCGGAAGTACGTCGCGGTCGCGCTGCTGGCGCTCGCGGGCGTCGGCGTCTGGCTGTTCTTCTACTACCAGCAGCTCCGCCACGGCCTCATCGTCACCCACCTCGGCGACTGGGGCTCCGGCGGCGGCGTCCCGTGGGGGCTGTACATCGGCGCGTTCATCTGGTGGGTCGGCATCGCCCACGGCGGCATCATCCTCTCCGCCGCGGTGCGGCTGCTCGGCATGGACACCTACCAGCCGGTCGCGCGCATGGCCGAACTGCTCACCATCGCCGCGCTGACCTGCGCGGGGCTGTACATCCTCATCCACGTCGGCCGGCCGGACCGCCTCGTGACGAGCGTGCTGCCCGCGTGGCCGACGCGCGTCCAGTGGTCGCCGCTCGTCTGGGACGTCACCGTCATCACCGCGTACTTCGTGCTCACCGCGACGTACCTGCTGTTGACGGTCCGGTACGACGTCCACCGGCTCCGCGACCGCCTCCCCGACCGCCTCGACCCGCTGTACGACGCGCTGCTCGTGGGGTACTCCGAGAAGGAGGACGCGGTCGTCGAGCGGATGGTGTGGTGGCTCGCGTTCGCCATCATCATCATGGCGCCGCTGCTGCTCCACGGCGGCGTCATCCCGTGGCTGTTCGCGCTGCTGCCGTCGATGGCCGGCTGGTCGGGCGGCGTGCAGGGGCCGTCGTTCCTCTCCATCGCGCTCACGTCCGCGGTCTCCGGCATCATCATCGTCGCCGCGGCCTTCCGGTACGCCTACGACTGGGAGGAGCTCATCCCCGACCAGGTGTTCTACGGGCTCTCGAAGTGGCTCGGCTTCTTCGGCCTGCTCTTCCTCTGGCTGCAGCTCCAGCAGGTCATCACGGGCATCTTCGCCGCGCCGACGACCCTCCAGCACGCCACCGAGGTGAAGCTCGCGACCCCCGTCTACTGGGTCGCCATCGGGCTCGTCGTCGCCGCCGAGCTGTACGTGTTCGCGGCCGCGCTGAAGGCGTCGCTGTTCTCGATCCCGCGGCTCGTCGCGGTCTCCGCGCTGGTGCTCGTCGGCACGCTCATCGAGAAGACGCTGTTCGTCGTCGAGGGACTCCAGCACGCCCACTTCCAGCTGTACGACGCCGTCCCCGGCACGTACGTCCCGTCGCCCGTCGAGCTGTCGTCGCTGCTCGGCGCGGTCGGCATCGTCGTGCTGTTCTTCCTCGCGGTCTCGAAGGTGATTCCGGTGGTCGAACTGCACGCAATCGAGGACGACCACGAGGAGGTGAGCGAGTGATGCTGCCGCTGTCGTCGGCGCCGTACACGCTGCCGTTCGTCGGCCCGGGCACGTACCTCATCTTCGGCATCGTGCTCGCGCCCGTCTACGTGATGCTGGCCGCGTGGTTCCTCGGCGAGCCGAGCGACCGGAAGACCGCCGGCCTCGGCGTCGCCTACCTCGCCGGCCTCACCACCGCGCTGTGGGGCGGGCTGTTCGTCGCCACGATGGTCATCGAGGTCGCGTTCTTCTGACCGCCAGCCGCCCGCGCCGGGGGGTCCGACCCGGCACGCCACACAACCATGACCACTGCACCCGAACTCCGCGAACGGCTCGCCGACGTAGAGGACCCGCTGAACGGCGACGACGTCGTCTCCATGGGGCTCGTCACCGACGTCGCCGTCAGCGAGGACACCGCCCGCGTGGAGCTGGCGTTCAACGCGCCGTACGCCCCCACCGAAATCGAAATCGGCAACGAGATCCGCGACGTCGTCGAGGACGAGGGGCTCGACCCCGAGCTGCGCGCGAACGTCGGCGAAGAACACGGCTTCGACGAGGAGGTCCTCCCGGGCGTGAAGAACGTCGTCGCGGTCGCCAGCGGGAAGGGCGGCGTCGGGAAGACGACGGTCGCCGCGAACCTCGCCGCCGGCTTGAACGACCGCGGCGCGCGCGTCGGCATCCTCGACGCCGACGTCCACGGCCCGAACGTCCCCCGCCTCCTCCCGACCGAGAACGAGCCCGGCGTGACGCCGAACGAGGAGATCGTCCCGCCCGCCAGCGACGGCGTGCGCGTGATGAGCACCGACCACATGATGCCCGACGGCGACGAGCCGGCGGTGATGCGCGGGCCGATGGTGAACAACGTGATGATGAAGTTCGTCAACGAGGTCGAGTGGGGGCGGCTGGACTACCTCGTCGTCGACCTCCCGCCGGGCACGGGGGACGCGTCGCTGAACCTCCTGCAGACGCTGCCCGTCGCGGGCGTCGTCGTGGTCACCACGCCCCAGGAGATGGCGGTCGCGGACGCCCGGAAGGGGCTAAAGCTGTTCGCCGAGCACGACGCGCCCGTCCTCGGCGTCGTCGAAAACATGGCCGCGTACCACTGCCCGAACTGCGGGGACACCCACGAGGTGTTCGGCAGCGGCGGCGCCGCCGAAATCAGCGACGACTACGACGTCCCCGTGCTCGCGGAGCTCCCCGTCCACCCGGACTTCGACAGCGAGGACGGCGACGGTCCCACGATTCGCGACGAGGACGCTGCCGTCCGCGAGGACCTCTTCGCGTTCGTCGACGAGACCGCCGACCGCGTCGGCGAAATCAACCGCCGGCAGGTCGCCGAGCACGTCGCCGACCGCGGCGACGACGTCCCCGAGGAGGCCGACGCGCCCGCCGGGTCGCCGTAGTCACTCCGCGAGGTCGACGCCCGTGAACTCGAAGCGGGCGCCCGACTCGCCGTGCTCGGCGTCCGTAACCGCGACCTCCCAGCCGTGGGCGGACGCGATGGTCTCCACGATGGAGAGCCCGAGCCCCGTCCCGTCGCTGGTCGTGTACCCCACGTCGAAGATGTCGTCCCGGAGGTCCGCGGGGATGCCGGGCCCGTCGTCCTCCACGTAGAAGCCGTCCTCGAGCGCGCCGACGCGGACGGTGACCGCGGTGCCGCCGTGTTCGACGCTGTTCCGGTAGAGGTTCTCCAGCAGTTGGACGACGCGGTCGGCGTCCGCGTCGAACGCCGCGTCCGCGTCCACGACGTGCGTCGCCCCCTCTGCGGCGACCGACGCCCACGCCTGCTCGGCGAGCGCCGTCAGCGAGACCCGCGAGAGCTCGCCGATGTCCTCGCCCTCGCGGGCGAGCATCAGCACGCCCTCGATGATCTGCTCCATGCGGGCGAGCGCCCGCGCCGCGGCTTCGAGGTGTTCGTCGTCACGCTGCTCGCGGGCGAGGTCCACGCGGCCCGCGGCGACGTTCAGGGGGTTCCGGAGGTCGTGGCTGACGACGCTCGCGAACTGCCCGAGGCGCTCGTTCTGGCGGCGAATCTGGCGGCGCGCGTCCTCCTCGCTGGTGACGTCCGTGACGACGACCATCCGGCCGACGCGCGTCCGCCCGAACGTGAACGGCGTCGCCGCCACGTGGAAGTACCGCCGCTCGCCGTCGCGGTCGAGCGCGAGGACGTCGCGGTCGCCGCCGAGCCGGGCCGCGACCTCGGGCGCGACGTCGGCCAGCGGCGCGCCGGTCGCGTCGGCGAGCCCGGGGAACAGCTCGCGGGCGCGCTCGTTCGTGTGCCGGACGGCGCCGTCCTCGGTGAGGAAGACCACCGCGTCGCCGACGTCGCCGGCGAGCTGGACGGCCTGGAAGCGGTCGAGGAAGACGAACAGCACGCCCACGGCGAACGCGGCGACGCCGACGGACTCGTAGCTCAGTGCGGGAATCAGCGTCGTGGACGCGCCGACGACGTCGAGGGCGACCGGCAGCCCCGTGACGCCGACGAGCGCGTACAGCGGGCGCGTGTCGTAGCCCGTCTGCCCGAGCAGCTCGAACAGCATGAAGTAGCCGACCGCGGCGAGCGCGTACGCCGCCCCCATCACGACCCAGTGGAGGACGTAGTGGTCGACCGCGAGGTGCGGGAACGGCGCCGCGGCCTGCTGGACGCCGAAGTAGTAGCCGTGGACGGGGTTCGTGAGCTTCACCGCGGCCACCACGAGGAAGACGGCGACGGCGAGCCGGCGGACCGTCGGGTCGTAGTGGAACGACCGGCCCGTGTACGCCGAGCAGAAGTACAGCCACGCGCCCACCGTCGCCATCCCGAAGACGAGGCCCGCGGTGTAGACGGCGACCTTGAGGTCCGCGCCCGGGACGACGAGGAACCCCGCCTGCGCGGCCGCCCAGCCGCCGCTGGTCGCGAGCAGGCCCGCGAGCCCGCGGCGCGTGTCCGGGTCCTCGACGTCGCCGACCCGGGCGAGCCCCGCGAGACACGCGAGTGCTGCCGCGGCGAACACCGCGACGTAGCCGGCGAACACCAGTCCTGTCATCGAGCGATTCTGGAGTTGCCGGGTCTTCCGGCCGGGGCGCCATAGCTGTTCGGGGTCGAACCCCCGTTTTGGGAAAGTTCTTAGGCGAGCGGGCGCTACCTATCGTGGACAGAATGGCGCAGGCCGCAAACCAGGAACTCGTCGACAGGTTCGAGGAATTCTACCGCCGGTACTACAGCGACGACGTCGCCGAGCTCGCGCGCAAGTACCCCCGCGAGACGAAGTCCCTCTACCTCGACTGGCGGGACCTCTACCAGATGGACCCCGACCTCGCCGACGACTACATCAACCACCCCGACGACCTCCGGGAGGCCGCCGAGGAAGCCCTCCGGCTGTACGACCTCCCGGTGGACGTCAGCCTCGGGCAGGCCCACGTCCGGGTCCACAACCTCGAGGAGCACACCGAGATCCGCGCGATTCGCGCGGAACACCTCAACACGCTCGTCAGCGTGCAGGGGATGGTGCGGAAGGCGACGGACGTCCGCCCGAAAATCGAGCGCGCGGTGTTCGTCTGCCAGCGCTGCGGCGCCGAGACCGAGGTGCCCCAGGGCGACGCGGGCTTCCAGGAGCCCTACCAGTGCGAGTCCTGCGAGCGACAGGGGCCGTTCAAGCTCGACCCCGAGCGCTCGGAGTTCGTCGACTCCCAGAAGCTCCGCATCCAGGAGTCCCCCGAGGGGCTCGCGGGCGGGGAGACCCCGCAGAGCATCGACGTCCACGTCGCCGACGACATCACCGGCGAAGTCACCCCGGGCGACCACGTCACGGTCTCCGGCGTGCTCCGCCTCGACCAGAGCGAGGGGAGCAACGAGTCCCCCGTCTTCGACCTCTACATGGAGGGGACCTCCGTCGTCATCGAGGACGAGGAGTTCGACGAGATGAACATCACCGAGGAGGACAAACAGCAGATCGTCGACATCTCCAACCGGGAGAACATCTACGAGGAGATGGTCGACTCGATGGCGCCGTCCATCTACGGCCACCGGCAGGCCAAACTCGCGATGATCCTGCAGCTGTTCTCCGGGGTCACCAAACACCTCCCCGACGAGTCGCGGATTCGCGGCGACCTCCACATGCTCCTCATCGGGGACCCCGGAACGGGAAAGAGTGCGCTCATATCATATGTTCAAAACATCGCGCCGCGCTCCGTCTACACCTCCGGCAAGGGTTCGTCCTCGGCAGGTCTGACGGCGGCAGCCGTGCGCGACGACTTCGGGGACGGCCAGCAGTGGACGCTAGAAGCCGGTGCGCTCGTGCTCGCCGACCAGGGCGTCGCCGCGGTGGACGAGCTGGACAAGATGGCCGCGGACGACCGCTCGGCGATGCACGAGGCGCTCGAACAGCAGAAGATCTCCATCTCGAAGGCGGGCATCAACGCCACGCTCAAAGCCCGCTGTTCGCTTCTGGGCGCGGCGAACCCGAAGTACGGGCGCTTCGACCAGTACGAGCCCATCGGCGAGCAGATCGACCTCGAGCCCGCCCTCATCTCGCGGTTCGACCTCATCTTCACGGTGACCGACGAGCCCGACCCGGAGGAGGACGCGAAGCTCGCGCGGCACATCCTCCAGACGAACTACGCGGGCGAGCTGAACACCCAGCAGGAGCAGCTCGCGAGCGCGAACCACACGGAGGACGAGGTCGAAGAGCAGACGGACACGGTCGCGCCGGCCATCGACGCGTCGCTGCTGCGGAAGTACATCGCGTACTCGCGGCGGAACTGCTACCCGACGATGACCGACGAGGCCCGCGAGGCCATCGAGGAGTTCTACGTGGACCTCCGCGCGGAGGGACAGGGCGAGGACGCGCCCGTCCCCGTCACCGCCCGCCAGCTCGAGGCGCTGGTGCGGCTCGGCGAGGCGTCCGCGCGCGTCCGGCTCTCCGACAAGGTCGAGGAGGAGGACGCCGAGCGCGTCATCGAGATCGTGCGCTCGTGCCTGCAGGACATCGGCGTCGACCCCCGAGACCGGCG
>NZ_WPCF01000066.1 GCF_009741975.1 Halobacterium sp. CBA1126
CGCGGTCGTCGTCGGCGCGCTCCGCGGCGGTCTGCTCCCAGAGCTTGCGGTACTCGTCGTGGACGGCCGCGCGCTCGCGCTCGACCGCGGCGTAGACGTCGTCGAAGTACGCGCGCTCCTTCTCCGGGAGCGGCTCGCCGAGCTGGCCGGCCTTCGACTCCTGGTCGAGCCGGCCGGAGACGACCATGCAGGTGTCCTGCTCGAAGCAGTACTCGCACTTCGCGTCCGCCTCGAACCCCGTCGGCGGGCTCCCCTCGTGCTCGATGGCCGCGAGGTGGTTGCGCTGGCGGACGACGAAGTCGAGGAACCCCTTCCCGATGGAGAACTCCTTCGCGGGCGAGAGGTCGCCGGAGACCTCGCTGCGGTCGACCGCCGCGTTCTTCGTGTACAGCAAGGTGCCGGTGTCCGCGTCGACGCCGCGGTCGTCGAGCATCAGCGCGTAACACGCCGCCTGCACCTTGTCGTGGAAGCGCGGGTCGCGGTTCGTGTTCTTCCCCGTCTTCAGCTCCACCGGCATCCCGCGCCGGATGGCGTCACACCGGCCCTTGATGCCGAACGTCTCCGAGATGAGGGTGTACTCCGAGCGCCAGTCGTCGCCCGCCTTCCAGCCCTCGGCTGTGTCCTCGGTGGTGCCGCCGTCCCCGGAGAGGTGGCCCTGCTGGAGCCACCCCTCGATGGCGGCGGCGTTCGCGCGCACGTCGGCTTCGACCTCCTCGCGGTCCTTCCCGAGCAGGCCGAGTTCGAGGCCGGCGTCGTCGACGCGCTCCGCGACGGCGTCGTCGAGGTCGCGGCCGCGCAGGAGGTCGCCGAACACCTCGTGGACGATGGTCCCCTTCGTCACCGGGTACTTCAGCGGGAGGCCGGAGAGCTTGTTCAGGTAGTAGAGCCGCGGGCACTGCACGAACGACCGGACGTTCGTCACGTCCACGAGGAAGTCGGGCTCGACGACGACGTACGACGCCTTGCTCGTCGAGTACTGGGGCTCGCCGTTCCACTCGTCCTCGTCGGCGTCGGTCACGAGGAGGTCCATCCCCGCGTCGAGGTACTGCGCGGTCTCCGTCCACTTCCCCCAGAGGGTCACGCGCACGGACTCGCCGGGGTCGTCGGCGGCCGCGTCGCTGTCCGCGTCCGGCCGGACGCGAACGTCGAGGACGTCGCGGTCGCCGTACTGCGTGTTCACCGACCGCACCTCGCCGACGTCGGTCACCTCGCCCCGTACGTTCACGGGAGACGTGTGGGGGGCACCGCGAAAAACCCTGTCGCTCGCCGCCGTCCGCCAGTAGGTACTTTCGTCGAGCACGCGGACGTTCCGGTATGAGCGACGACACCGTGCGCGTGTGGCTGGTCGAACGCACGTACTCGGACGACGAACAGAACATCATCATCCTCACGTACGCGACGCCGGACGGCGAGCGGTACTTCCGGAAGGAGCGCGCGCTCACCAGTTTCTCGGACGTCCGCGACACGACCGCCGCGGTCGACGCCGACCCCGGGAACCTCGGGGACACCGGCGACCCGGACCTCGTGGAGCAGTACGCGACGGAAGCCAAGCGGATGCGCGAGGCCCACGACCCCGACGACGTCATCTGACGCTCGGCCGGCTGCGGTTAGTCGTCGCCGGCGACGGCCGCCCAGACGCCGCTGTCGAGGTCGACGGCGTCGTTCCACTTCCCGACGACCGTCGAAACCGCGAGGTCGCCCGTGACGTTGTTCATCGTGGCGATGCGGCCGAGAATCGGGTCGACGCCGGCGACGAACCCGACGACCTCCAGCGGGAGGCCGACCTGATTCAGGACGACAGTCAACATCACGAGCCCGGCGCCCGGCACGCCCGCCGTACCGATACTGATGAGGACGGCGACCACGAGCACGAGCACCTGCTCGGTCGGTGCGAGCGGTTGGCCGACGACGTTCGCTGCGAAGACGACGGTGATGGCTTGCCGGATCGCTGCGCCGTCCATGTTCGCGGTGGCACCGACCGGGAGCGCGAACGAGTACACGCGCTCGGAGATGCGGAGGTCCTCCTCGGCGTTGCGCATCGTCACCGGGAGCGTGCCGCTGGACGACCGAGTGGCGAACGCGGTGACCATCGCGTCCCGCGCGCCCGAGAGGAACGAGAGCGGGGAGACGCCGACGACAAGCCGCATCAGCACGAACAGGTACGTGAACGCGATGTGGACGACCACGGCGATCGCGACGGCGAGCACGAGCTCGCCGAGCGAGGAGAACACGCCCACGCCCTCCGTCCCGATGCCCGCCGCCATGAGCGCGAACACGCCGACGACGCCGAACTCGAGAACGCCGCGGACGACGACGAACATCGCCTCCGCGCCGACTTTGAACGCCTCGAAGACGGAGTCGACGCTGTCCGCGAGCGCGTCGTTCTGGGCGCGGACGTACGTCAGCGCGATGCCGAAGACGATGACGAAGAATACGGTCGCGAGGAGGTTCCCCTCGGACATCGCGGCGACCGGGTTGTTCGGGACGATGCCGAGCACCACTTCGGTCAGTGACGGCGGCGCCTGCGACTGGGCTTCCCCGCCGGTGAACTCGACGCCGCGGCCCGGCTGGAGGATGTTCGCGACGGCCAGCCCGATGAGCCCCGCAATCGTGGTGGTGACGGCGTAGAGGCCGACAGTCACGCCACCGATTCGCCCGAGGCGAGCGGGCGAGAGCTGGCGGATCCCCGTCAGGAGCGTGAACACGATGATGGGGATGACGAGCATGTTCAGCAGGCGCAAGAAGAGGTCTCCGAGCGGCTGTACGACTGTCATCCGCTCGCCGAACGCGACGCCCGCGGCCGACCCGAGGACGAACGCGGCGAAGATGCGCGCGATGAGCGGTACCGAGCGGTAGCGCTGCCACGCGGTACTGATTGGTCCGGACATACCAACAGCCAACACGTAGACCGGCAAAAGGGGCGACTTCGCGCCTAATTCTGCGGGGATCTGGGTTGGCGAAAGCTGTCAACGACGTCGAGCGAGCCGCCGGGGCCGCCACGGAACGCGACGAAGACGCGGAATACGCCCTCGCGCGGAACGAGCGTCCGGGGCCGTCGGTGTCGGGTCGGTTCGGTGCGCTCACAGATACAAGCAATAAATGCCGTAACGGGGGCGCGATACACCGGCACGGCCGACAGCGCTGGGAATCCACAACGAACAGACCTAACTCGCGGGCCGCCGACGCTCCGGGTATGAGCGACGACGACGAGCACTTCGAGACGCGGGCCATCCACGCCGGGCAGGAGCCCGACGAGGAGACGGGCGCGCTGATGACGCCCATCTACGCGAATTCAACGTACGAACAGGACGCCCCCGGTGACCACCGCGGCTACGAGTACTCCCGGACCGGGAACCCGACGCGGACGGACCTCGAAGCGAACCTCGCGAGTCTGGAGGGCGGCGACTACGGTCGGTGTTTCTCCTCGGGGATGGGCGCCATCAACACCGTGCTGAACCTCCTCGAAGCTGGCGACCACGTCGTCGCGGGCAACGACGTCTACGGCGGCACCCACCGCATCTTCACGCAGGTCTACGAGGAGTACGACCTCGAGTTCGACTTCGTGGACACCACCGACCACGACGAGGTCCGCGCGGCGATGGGCGAGGACACCGAACTCCTCTGGGTGGAGACGCCGACGAACCCCCTGATGAACGTCAACGACGTCGAAGCGCTCGCCGACGCCGCCCACGACTACGACGCGCTCTGCGCGGTGGACAACACGTTCGCGACGCCGTACCTCCAGCGCCCGCTGGAACTCGGCGCGGACGTCGTCTGCCACAGCCTCACGAAGTACCTCGGCGGGCACTCCGACCTCGTCGCGGGCGCGCTCGTCACCGACGACGAGGACCTCGACGAGCGGCTCGGATTCTACCAGAACTCCGTCGGCGCGACCCCCAGCCCGTTCGACTGCTTCCTCGTCCTGCGCGGGACGAAGAGCCTCGGCGTGCGGATGGACCGCCACTGCGCGAACGCCCAGGCGCTCGCGGAGTGGCTCGACGCCCACGACCGCGTCGAGCACGTCTTCTACCCCGGACTGGAGAGCCACCCGGACCACGAGCTCGCGGCGGAACAGATGGACGACTTCGGCGGGATGCTCTCCTTCGAACTCGACGCCAGCCTCGAGGAGGCTAGCGAGTTCGTCGCCGAGACGGAGGTGTTCACGCTCGCGGAGTCGCTGGGCGGCGTCGAGTCGCTCATCGAGCAGCCCGCGGCGATGACCCACGCCGCCATCCCGAAGGAGGAACGGGAGGCCGCGGGGCTCACGGACCCGCTCATCCGCGCGAGCATCGGCATCGAGCACGTCGACGACCTGAAGGCGGACCTCCGGCAGGCGATGGAGTCGGTCTTCTAAAACCGCCGTTTCAGTCCCGAGAAAGCGTTTACCCGTCCCGGCCCACGCTCCGGGTATGCACCGCCGCAGCTACCTCGGGACGCTGGCCGCCGCGGCGCTCGCCGGCTGCGTCGGCGCGCCCGCCGCCGGCGACGAACCCACGACCGGGACGACGACCGACGGGTTCCCGTACTCGCTGACGAACGCCCGACCCGACGACCCGCCCGTCGACGCCGTCACTGTCGACGTCACCGTCACGGAGGACTTCACCGCAGACCACCCCGCGCGCCTCGCGGTCGCGTTCACGAACGACGCCGACGACGAGCGGACGTTCCAGTTCGGGTCGCTCGTCCCGTGGGACGGCATTCGCGGCGCCCACGACGACGAAGACGCCGCCCTCTACCTCTCGCCCGGCGGCGACGTCGTGCCCGACGCCCCCGCCGACGACTGCTGGCAGGCGACCGACGGCATCGCCCTGCCCGCGGTGATGCGCGAGGCGACCCTCGACGCCGGGGAGACCGTCAGCCGCGAGTTCGACGTGCTCGCCGCCCACGACAGCCAGCGCTGCCACCCGCCCGGGACCTACCGCTTCGAGGACGGCAACTACCTCGGCGAAGGATGGGGGTTCAGCGTGGACGTCGTGGCGTCCGAGCTGGACGACGAGAACTGAAGTTTCTTCGACAGCCGGCGGCCGTGCCATTCGAACGCCGAGCGAACGGCGAGCGTAGCGAGCCGTGAGCAGCGAGCGCAGGCCGACGACTGAGCGGAGCGCTGGAAGCGCGAAGCGAAGGAGGAGTGCTTTTGGCCGAGGCTTTGCCGAGGGCGCGCGGAGCGCGCCCGCAGCGCAAAACGTGCGTGCGCTAGATGCGACCGACTTCTTCGACGGCGACGCTCTCGACGTCCTCGACGTTGGAGAACGCTTCTTCGACGGCTTCGGTGCCGCCGGCGTCGTCGGGGACGATGACGGTGGTGAGGAGCGCGGTGAGGCCGAAGGCGACTTCCTCGGTCTCGACGCCGTTGATCTTCGCGCCCTCGGGGAGGGACTCCGAGAGGCGCTCTTCGAGGGCGTCGAGGTCGACCTCGGGGCTCTGCGGCATGACCTTGAGGACGGCGGCGACCTTCCCCATCGTTACGGCCCCCGGAACCCGCAGTCGGGACACTCGTAGAGGTTGCTCTGCTTGCGGCACTTCGCGCAGCGGTAGATCTGTTGGCCGCAGTCCGGACATTTGAACGCGGCGGCGGTGGTGCCGGAGATGTTGATGCCACAGGACACGCACTTGCGCGCCCGTTTGGCTTCGGCTTCGGATTCGCTCATACACCGTGTTGCGCTCGCACGCCGTTTAACCATTTTCTTTCGGCGGCGCCGGCCGCGACTAGCTCCCGGGGAGGATGTCGCCGAGCGCGGCGCCGATGGCCATCGGGAGGAGCGCGACGGCGACCGTGGACGCAGCGAGGGCGGGGTCCGTCCACGAGATGCGGCCCCACGCGGTCAACAGTAGCGCCGCGGTGACCGTTGACGCGCCGAGGACGCCGACGAGCCGTCGCGGAATCACGCCGAGGATGGGGTCCGCGACGCGGACGTCCTGGAACTGAGCGACGTACAGCAGCCCGTAGACGATGACGACGGTGGCGGCGGCGCTGCCGGCGAGCAGCAGCGGGTGGCCGGCGAGGAACGCGCCGGCTTCGTTGGTGCCGCCCTCGACGGCCATCGGGATGCCGAACAGGAGGCTCCCGAGGAAGGCCTCCGCGAGGTCGTTGGCGTCGAAGCCGTAGATGACGCGGCCGAACGTGCCCTCGGGCTGCATGTCGGTCGCCATCTCCTTGACCTCGCGGAGCTGTTCGCGGGCTTCGTCGTCGTCGACGTGATCGTCTAGGTCCTCGAGTTCGTCGAAGAGGTCGGAGAACCCCCGCTGGTTCTCGGGCCGACGCGGTGGCGCGCTCATGGCAGCGAAGAGAGCCGCCCGCTACTTAAAACGGCCAGCAGCGTCTTGGGGGGCGAGCGACACCACTCGCGTATGTCCGACGGAGAACCGGACTACCCGGAGCCGAGCGAGCTCAAGAAGGGACTGCACGTGGTCATCGACCAGGAGCACGGCAAGGAGCCGATCGAGGGCGAGGTCGGCGCGGTGCTCGGCGAGGCCGACCCGCGGGGCGCCCGCGTGAAACTGAAGTCCGGCGCCGAGGGCGTCGTGCGCCGAATCGCCCCCAGCGGGGGAGGCGGCCCGGAGCGACGTAACTGTTCGAGTCACACGAGTGGGTTTAACCCGGCGCGGCCGGTACGCCTGCACATGACCGAACAGGGGTGGTTCGTCGGCGCCGAGCCCGGCGACGCCGCCGCGATGGGCGAGGCCGTCCGCGAGGGCGCGGCGGAGGCGCCGGCGGACTGGCCCGAGCAGGCCGTCGACGCGGGGTTCGCCGCCGACGCCGACGAGTACTACGAGCTACTGCACGCGGCGACGCTGGCGGGGACGCGGGCTGCCGTCCGCGAACGCGAGGCCGCCGACGACCAGCAGCTGATTCACGCGGTGCGGGCGGCCGCGGACCTCGCGGACGCGCGAACGAGCTCGCCGAGCGCGGCACCGAGTGGGCGGGCAGCGTCTTCGCGGACGTCGAAAGCGGCATCGAGGGCGCGCGCGAGGTGGCCGAACGCGAGTCCGAGAACGCCACCGAGGAGCGCGCCGTCGCGCTCTGCGAGCGCGTCGCTGACCTCGCCGACGAGCGCGACGCGGTCCGCGAGTACGTCGAGCGGCAGGCGCCGACGGTCGCGCCGAACCTCTCGAACCTCGCGGGGCCGATGCTCGCCGCGCGGCTCGTCGCGCTCGCTGGCGGGCTCGAACCTCTCGCGAAACAGCCCAGCGGCACCGTGCAGGTGCTGGGCGCCGAGGACGCGCTGTTCGCGCACCTCCGCGGCCACGCGCCGTCGCCGAAGCACGGCGCCATCTACACGCACGACTACGTGCGGAACACCCACCCCGAGCACCGCGGGTCGGCGGCGCGCGCGCTCGCCGGGAAGCTCTCCATCGCGGCGCGCGTCGACCACTACTCGGGGGACCTGCGGCCCGAGCTGCGGGAAGAACTGGACGAGCGAATCGAGCGCATCCGCGCTCGTGAGACCGAATGAGTCTCCCAGAGGGCGTCCAGCGCCGCGAGTTCGACGGTGGCGAGGCGCTCGCGACGCGCGGCGAGCCGGTGTACGGCGAGCCGATCGTCGACGGCTGGCGGCGCTGGGACGCCCACCGCTCGAAGCTCGGCGCGACGTTCGCGCACGGGCTCGACACCGGGCTGTCTGGCGGGGACGGCGTGCTCTACCTCGCGCGGCGAACGGGACGACGGTCAGCCACGTCGCCGACTTCGCGGGGCCGACGTACGCCGTGGAGTTCGCGCCGCGGCCCGTCCGCGACCTGCTCGAGGTCGCCGAGGACCGCCCGAACCTCTTCCCGTTGCTGAAGGACGCGCGCAAGCCCGAGACGTACGCCCACGTCGTCGAAGCCGGGCTGGACGCCGTCGTGCAGGACGTGGCGACGCGCGGGCAGGCCGACGTGGCGCTGGCGAACCGCCGGTTCCTCCGCGAGGGCGGCCGGTTCGTCGGCGCCATCAAGGCGCGCAGCGAGGACGTCACCCGCGAGCCCGAGGCCGTCTTCGAGGACGTGCTCGACCGGCTCCGCGAGGGCTACGAGGTGCTCGGGACGGCGCGGCTGGAACCGCACCACGACGACCACCTCGCGGTCGTCGCGACGCCGAAATAGTTGCGATAGGTTCGATAGGTGGCGGGCGGCTCGCCGCGCGCTCCGCCGACTTCCAGAACTATTTACGGGCGCCGCGGGAAACTCCCGCCAGCATGGACGTGGGTTCGCCGGAGGCGTTCGCGGAGCTGGGGACGCTCGGCGTCGAGGAGGAGTTCTTCGTCGTCGGCGAGGACGGCGTCCCGACAGCCGGGACCGACCAGCTGGTGTACGAGGCCGACCCCCCGGAGCTGCTGGACGGGCGCCTCGACCACGAGCTGTTCAAGTTCGTCGTGGAGACACAGACGCCGAAACTCGACGGGCCGGGCGACGCCGCCGACGCGGTCCGGGACGTGCGGGCGGCGCTGGTCGCGCACGCCGAGGCGAACGGCTTCCGCATCGCGGCGGCGGGCCTCCACCCGGGGGCGCGCTGGCGCGAACACGAGCATGCCGAGAAGCCGCGGTACCGCTCCCAGCTCGACCGCATCCGGTACCCGCAGCACCGGAACACGACCGCGGGCCTGCACGTCCACGTCGGCGTCGACGACGCGGACAAGGCCGTCTGGGTGGCGAACCAGCTCCGCTGGCACGTTCCCGTGATGCTGGCGCTGTCCGCGAACTCGCCGTTCTGGAACGGCTTCGACACGGGGCTGGCGTCGGCGCGCGCGAAGATCTTCGAGGCGCTGCCGAACACCGGCATCCCCACCGAGTTCGACTCCTACGACGAGTTCGACCGCTTCGAGCGCCTGATGGTGGAGAACGGCGCCATCGAGGACCGCGGCGAGCTCTGGTACGACGTGCGCCCGCACTCCGGGCACGGCACCGTCGAGGTGCGCGCGCCCGACGGGCAGGCCGACCCGGAGAAGGTCGACGCGTTCGTGGAGTACACGCACGCGCTCGTCGTCGACTACGCGGAGCGCTACGAGGACGCCGCGGACCCGGGGACGACGGACGTGTTCGGGGACGAGGCGCCGGGCGGCGCGCTCCGGCGCGAGGTCCTCGACGAGAACAAGTGGCGGGCGACGCGGTACGGTCACGACGCGTCGTTCGTGCGGCGGGACGCCGACGGCGAGGTGTCGCTGGGCGAGGTCGTCGACCGCGAGTGCGAGCGCCTCGGGGTCGGCGGCATCCGGGGCGTCTTCGACGCCGAGTCCGGCGCGAGCGCACAGCGCCGGCTCCTCGACGAGGCCGGGGAGGCGGCGCTGTACGAGTCGCTGGTCCTGTAGCGTACCGGCCGAGCCCGCGGTGGGCGAAGAGTTTTTCATTCGCAGGTCGCTTTTGACCTGAACGAGACGACGCATGTCCGAGGACACTACCGACGAGACAGCGGGGGAGGACCAGTCGCCGCGGGACCGACTCGGGGAGGAGAAAGAGCGCGCGGTCGCGGGCTTCGACCAGGGAGTCGTCGACATCCTCTCGTGGGTGCTCGACACGGAGACGCGCGCGCGCATCTTCGTCTACCTGCGCCAGCACCCGTGGAGCACCAGCGAGGAAGTCGCTGACGGGACGGGCCTGTACCCGTCGACGGTCCGGGAGGCGCTCGCCGAACTCGCCGACGAGGACGTCGTCGAGCGCCGCAAGCGCCAGAGCGAGGGCGCCGGCAACAACCCCTACGAGTACACCGCCATCGCGCCGAGCGACCTCGTCGGGGGCGTGGTCGGCCGCGTACAGGACGAACTGAACACCGTGTTCAACCTCGACGCCCACCTCGGCCGCAGCGACGACGACGCGGACACCAGCTCGGAGCCGGTCCGCATTCAGGTCGAGGACGGCTTCGAGGCGGAAGCCGAAGTCGGGGACACCGAAGCGGGCGTCGACGTGGACGTGGAAGCGGAAGCCGAGGGCGGCGACGGCGACGGCGGCGTCGACGTGGACGTCGAAGGCGAGGCGGAGGTCGACGACGCGGAAGCCGGCGTCGAGGGCGAAGCGGAAGTCGGGGACGTCGACGACGACGAAGACGAAGACGACCAGCGCTCCTGAACCCAAACTGGTAAACGCTGCGGGTCCGTCCGCCGGCGTATGGACGTCGCCCTCGGTGGGACGTTCGACCCGATCCACGACGGCCACCGGAAGCTCTTCGAGCGCGCGTTCGAACTCGGGGACGTCACGGTCGGGTTGACCAGCGACGAACTCGCCGCGCAGACGCGCAGCGTCGACCGCGAGGTCCGGCCGTTCGAGGCCCGGAAGCGGGACCTCGAAGCGGAACTCGGCCGCATCGCCGAGGACGACGGCAGCGAGTTCGAGGTTCGGAAACTGGAGCAGCCCACCGGTATCGCCACGGAACCGAAGTTCGACGTGCTCGTCGTCTCCCCGGAGACGAGGGCGACGGGCGAACGCATCAACGACATCCGCGCGGAGCGCGGGCTCGACCCCCTCGACATCGAGGTCGTCGACCACGTCCGCGCCGAGGACGGCGACATCATCTCCTCGACGCGCATCGTGCAGGGGGAAATCGACGAACACGGCAACCTCACGCCCGACAGCGACGGCCGCTGATTCTCACCACGTCGGCGCGTCGAAGCCGGCTTCCTCCAGCAGTTCCTTCCAGCGCTGCTGGATGGCGAGCCGGGAGACGTCCGCGGCGTCCGCGACCGCGGTCTGGGAGCGCTGGTCGCCCGCGATGAGCGCGCCCGCGTAGACGCTCGCCGCGACGGCCGCGGGCTTCGACCGTTCCTCGCTTGGCGCCGCCGACAGGAAGAGGTCCTTCGCGGTCGTCCGCGCCTCCGCGTCGAGTTCGAGGTCGGCGGCGACCCCCTCGAGGTCGTCGAGCCACCGTTGCTGGTCGAACTCGTCGCCCGCCCGGTACATACCCGTAGGTTCGGCGCGCTGCACGTAAATCTTCGCCGGCGAACTCGGGGTAAATCGAGTGAATCCGGCGCGACGGTCTCGACGGTTGAAGGGGGAGACGCGCTTCGAGTCGACTACCATGTCCACAACAATCGCGGTCGCGGTCGCGTTCGTGGAACTGCTCGCCGGGGGCGCGACGCCCGCCCAGACGGGGCCGGTCGGCGACTCCGTCGTCGTGTTCGCGGGCAGCCTGCTCGTCGGCGGCGTCGCCATCCACGTCGCCGCGAACTACGTCGCCGACGCCGGCGAGTACGGCGACGCCGTCCTCACCGCGCTGTTCGGCGCGGTCGCGTGGGCGCTCCTCGACGGCGTGCCGCTCGTCGGTGGGTTGCTCGCGCTGGTCGCGTGGGTCGGCGTCATCAAGTGGCGCTACCCCGTCGGGTGGACGCGTGCCGGCATCATCGGCGTCGCCGCGTGGGCGGTCGCGACCGTCGTGCTCGCCGCGCTCGCGCTCCTCGGCGTCGGGTCGCTCGGCGCGCTCGGCGTGCCCGGCACGTAACGCAATTCTCATTTGGCTGCCCCCGGTAGCTCGGAGTGCGCGCGGGTAGCCAAGCCAGGAAAAGGCGTAGCGCTTAGGACGCTATCCCGTAGGGGTCCGCCGGTTCAAATCCGGTCCCGCGCATGAGCGAACGAAGTGAGCGAAGAGCAGGCACGGATTTGAACCCTGCGAGGAACGCGCAGCGAACGCAGTGAGCGAGCATTTCTCGCAACGGTTCGAATCCGGTCCTCGCGCGTGCTTTCCGCGCTCGAATCAGTCCACTTTCACTGCGGTTGGCTCGCCTTTTTGCGGTGCCGTCCCCTGTCTCGGTGTACGCCGATGGCTACGGAATCCGAGTCGCTGGGTGCGTGTCCGGAGTGTGGGGCGTCGGTCCCGCGGGGCGCGGTGCTCGTCGAGTACGAGCGCGAGGGCGCCCGCGTGGCGTACGCGGAGTGCCCGGACTGCGTGGAGCCGGTGCGTCCGCGGTAGCGGTTCTCGCGGCGGGTAGCGGTGGACGCCTTCGCCGTTCCGAACCCTTTTGACTGAATGGTCAGTAAGCTCGGTAAGACCAGCATGGGGCCAGAACCGACCGACGAGATTCTCGACGCGACGTACCGCGCGCTCTGCGAGCACGGGTACGCCGACCTCACCGTCCAGGACATCGCGGACGCATCCACGAAGAGCAAGGCGACCGTCCACTACCACTACGACAGCAAGCAGGAGCTCTTCGAGGCGTTCCTCGAGGACCTCTACGAGGAGTACACCGACCGCGTCGACGAGGTGTCCGGCGAGACCCACCGCGAGCAGTTGCTCGCGCTCGTCGCGTTCTCGCTGGCCGACGGCGACGACGAGCCCGGCATCGACTTCCGCACCGCGATGCTGGAAATCAAAGCGCAGGCGCCCTACGACGAGGGGTTCCGGCGGCGGCTGCGGCGGTTCGACCGCTACCTCGCTGATCGCATCGCGGAGGTCGTCGCGGCGGGCGTGGAAGCCGGCGAGTTCCGCGACGACGTCGACCCCGAGCGCGCGGCGGAGTTCGTCGTGACGACCGTCGAGGGCGCGCACACGCGCCGCGTCGCGGTCGACCAGCCCCTGAACCGCGTTCGGGAGACGCTCGCGGAGTACGTCGAGACCCACCTCGTGGCCGACGCAGAGGTGTCGGCCTGATGGGGCTGGGGAGCCGACTGCGCGCGCTGTTCCGGGGCCGAGAGGAGTTCGACCTGACCTCCGGCGGCGTCGGGAAGCCGCTGTTCTTCCTCGCGCTCCCCATCGTCGTGACGAACCTCCTCCAGACGGCGTACAACCTCGCGGACACGTTCTGGCTGGGGCAGTACAGCACGGACGCCCTCGCCGCCATCAGCTTCGGGTTCCCGATGGTGTTCCTGCTCATCTCCCTCGGGATGGGCATCTCGGTCGCGGGCAGCGTCCTCGTCGCCCAGCACACGGGCGCGGGCGAGGACCGCGAGGCGGAGTACGCGGCCGGCCAGACGATGACGTTCGCGGCCATCGCGTCCGCGCTGCTCGGCGGCGTCGGCTACTTCTTCGTCGAGGACTTCCTGCGGCTGCTCGGCGCGTCCGAGGACGTGCTCCCGCTGGCGACCAGCTACATGGAGGTCATCGCGCTCGGGCTGGCGTTCATGTTCGGGTTCTTCGTGTTCATCGCGCTGATGCGCGGGTACGGCGACACCATCACGCCGATGCTCGTGATGTTCGGGTCGGTCGTGTTGAACATCGTCATCGACCCGTTCTTCATCTTCGGCTGGTGGGTGTTCCCCGAGATGGGGATTCGCGGCGCCGCCGTCGCCACCGTCTTCTCGCGGGCGCTGGCGATGGTCGTCGGCCTCGCCATCATGTTCCGGGGGTCGCGGGGCGTGGAAATCCACCTCCGGGACATGGCGCCGGACTTCGGCTACCTCCGGCGGCTGCTCCGCATCGGGCTGCCCGCGACCGTCGAGGGGACTGGGCGCGCGCTCTCGATGAACCTCCTGCTGGTGGTCGTCGCGCTGTTCTCCGACACCGTCGTCGCCGCGTACGGCATCGGGACGCGCGTGTTCTCGGTCATCTTCCTGCCCGCCATCGCGGTGGCGCGCGGCGTCGAGACGATGACCGGCCAGAACGTCGGCGCGGGCGAGCCCGACCGCGCCGAAGCAGCCGCCGGCATCGCCGCGAAGGTGCTGTTCGGCGTGCTCACCGCCGCCGGCGTCGTCACGTGGTTCACCGCGTCGGCTATCGCGGACGTGTTCACCACGGACCCCGAAGTGGTCTCCGTGACGGCCGAGTTCCTGCGGTACGTCGCGCTGACGTTCGGGTTCATCGGCATCATGCGGGCGTACACCGGGAGCTTCCGCGGCGCGGGCAAGACCCTCACCGCGGCCGCCATCTCCGTGGTGATGCTCGCCGTCGTGCGGCTGCCGGTCGCGTGGTTCTCCGCGCAGTCGCTCGGCGAGACGGGCATCTGGCTGGCGTTCGCGGTCTCGAACGTCGTCGGCGCGACGCTCGCGTACCTCTGGTACCGCCGCGGCACGTGGCGGGACGCCGACCTCACCGACGCCGAGGCCGCCGCCCCGGACGCGGCGGCGACCGACGACTGACCTCAACTACTTTCGGGGCGCGCCACGAACGCGAGAGCGATGCCCGATTGGTCACGCCGGCGTGCCCTCCACGCGCTCGGCACGGCAGCGGCTGCTGCGCTCGCGGGCTGTAGCGGCGAGGAAGAATCCGGCTTCGAGGAGCCGCCGGGCGACCGACGCGGCGACCCGGTGACGGACTACGAGGTTCACAGGGTGCGGGAGCCCCCCGCCGGCCCGCTGTTCTGGCGCGGGGAGCGCTCCCGGAACCGGGCCGGCGGCCACCTCCACGTCGCGGAGCCGGCGGACCTCGAGGACGTGACGTTCGCGGACCGCGAGACCGCCGCGGAACTGGCGGCGTTCGTCCGGGAGACGGACCTCGAGACCGAGTCGGTGGTCGTCCAGTCCCGCGCCGTCCGGGAGTGCTACGAGCTCCGGCTCAGCGGCGTCTGGCGTGACGGCGACGACTTCGAGACGTCGTTCTGCTCGGAGCTGCGGCCCGCCGACGTCGCGTGCGGCCGGGACG
>NZ_WPCF01000086.1 GCF_009741975.1 Halobacterium sp. CBA1126
TCCGCGCGAGCGAGGACCTCCGCGGGAGCGCGCGGCGCGCGGGCTACGCGACCGTCGGCGTGCTCGCGTCCGCAGGAATGCAGGTGGTGCTCACGGCGACGGTGCTCGCGGTCGTCGCGTGGCTCCAGTTCGCCTAGGGGTGGGCGTAGTACGCGACCGACTCCTCGGCGTCGTGGCGGTCGCAGCGCGCGAACCCGACGCGCACGAACTGCACGACCTCGTCGGGGTCGACGTCGGCGAACCCGGGCTCGGCGTACCCCGAGACGTCGCCGTCCATCGTCCGCAGGCGGAGTTCGACGCTGTCGTCGGCGGGCACCCAGTGGACGACGTCGACGCCCTCCTCGCGGACCACGTCGATGTCCGCGTCGAGGAACTCGAAGCGCTCGCCGTCGTACCGCACCGGACCGTACCCCTTCAGCCAGACGCGCTCGCCGACCGCGGGCAGGTCGTCCTCCTCGACGAGGACGCCGTCTCCGACGGGAATCGACCGCTCGCCGCGCTCCTCGTGTTCGGGGTGGACCGGCGGGTGCGCGCTGTCCGGGCCGCCCTCGACTGGGACCTCGACCGCTGCGTACTCTTCCTCGGCGCCGGAGCCGCGCGGGTCGAAGCCGTCGCGGACGAAGAACTGCCGGGGCGCCTCGTCGTCGACGAGTTCGCGGTTGTTCGCGTAGATGGCGGACATCGAGAGGTCGACGTTGCTCGTCGACGTGCCGAGTTCGACCATCGCGTCCACGATGGCCTCGCCGCGGATGCCGCGGCGCTGGACGCTCGGGAGCGTGGGCGCGCGCGGGTCGTCCCAGCCGTCGAGTTCGCCCGCGTCGATGAGCTCGCGGATGGTCGACGTGGACATCGAGACGTCGTAGGCGTCGACCTGCACGTGGCCCCAGTGGATGACCTCGGGGTACTCCCAGTCGAAGTAGTCGTAGACGAACTGCTGGCGCTTCGCGGAGTCCTGCAGGTCGATGCCGCGGATGATGTGCGTGACCCCGGTGAGGTGGTCGTCGACGCCGGACTGGAAGTCCAGCATCGGCCAGCAGCGGTACTCGCTGGCTTCCTCCCGCGGGTGCGGGGTGTCGATGATGCGGAACGCCACCCAGTCGCGGAGCGCGGGGTTCTTGTGCTCGATGTCGGTCTTCACGCGGAGGACCATCTCGCCGGCGTCGTACTCGCCGTCGACCATCGCCTCGAACTCCTCGCGGACGGTCTCGACGTCCTTCTCGCGGTGCGGGCACGCCTCCCCGCTGTTCTTCAGCTCGGAGAACTCGCCGGCGGGACAGCTGCACGTGTACGCGCCGCCCATCTCGACGAGGTCGCGGGCGTGCTCGTAGTACGTCTCCAGCCGGTCGCTCGCGCGGTACACCTCGGCGGGCTCGAACCCGAGGTACTCGATCTCCTCGAGGATCTCGTCGTACGCCCACAGCAGCGGGCGCTTGGTCTCGGGGTCGGTGTCGTCGAAGCGCACGACGAACTCGCCGTCGTACTCCTCGGCGTACGTCCCGATGACCGCGGGCATGCGGGCGTGGCCGATGTGCCACGGGCCGTTCGGGTTCGGCGCACACCGCATCCGGATATCGTCGTAGTCGTCGGCGTTCGGGAGGTCCGGCAGCGCCTGGTCGTCGCCCTCGTCGTCGGCGTCGAGTTCCTCGACGCGCTCGGGCGCCAGCTCCTCGAGGCGCTCGCGCTGCTCGGCGGCGTCCATCGCGTTCACGTCCTCGATGACGGGCGCGACGACGCCGGGAATCTCGTCGCCGTGCTCGCGGAACTCGGGGTTCTCGCCCATCAGCGGCCCCATGATGGCCCCGACCTGCGCGTCGCTGCCGTGCTTGAGCGCGTTGAACAGCGCCGCCGTCTCGGCCTCGCGGCGCGCGCGCTCGCGGAGTTCGTCGTCCATTACCTGTCCGTTCGCCCGAGGCCGGCAAATCCGTTGGGATTCGCGCCGACTACGCGCCGCGCTCGGGGTCCTCCTTGCGTTCCGGCAGCGCGAATTACCGTATCCCGATGTAGGGTACAACCTTTATACTAGTCCTGTCAGTTGGGATGTGTATGCCGAGGAATAATCCCAGTAAGAGGGAATTATCATACGGACGGCAGTCCCTCCGAAAGGCAACGAAGTTTGTTGAGGGAGACTACACAGGGATTAACCCGCGGCAGTTCTACCGGTCCCTCAAACGCAGCCTAGAGGAAATCCAGCAGGACGGCGACTTCAAGTACGAAACTGTCGGCAACCAAGACACCGACCTCCAAATCGAGAGTGAGGACGTCGGTGAGAAAACCGGCCGCGTCAAAGGCCGTCTCGCCGCATCCTCGGAACCACACCCTGTCGGCGAGGGGGAACTCGAATACAAACCGTACGGTCCCCACGGCGCAGTCGCACTTGTTGTCGGCGCTATTTTTGCGTTCTTCGGGTTGAGCGGCGAACTCCTCCCGATTCTACTCGGATTGGCACTTCTCATAGGTGGCGGCTACCTCTACTTCAAGGAGGAAACCGCATCCTTCGCTGTCGAACGTGAAGACGTGATTCGTGTGCTGATGACTGGCGAAGTGAGCGAGCGCACTATTGAGGATAACGACGAGACGCGGACGGACATTTTCGCGAATATGAGCGTCATATATGCAGGAGATTCCCTCCTTCAGGTACCGGTGTCGCGATTTAATGAAATGCCGTGGACGCTTCGCCGTGCGCTGACGATACAGGTAAAGAAGTGGTACAATCAGCTCGTTGACGAGCCCGACCGTGTGAACATCGAGGACGGGTTCGTCTCGAACCTGAGCGCGTGGGCGAACCGGAGTGCAGAAAGCGACCGTGCGACCGTGCAGGCACTGCAGGGAACGCTAAATGACACCTTCGAACTGCGCGTTCAGTATACTGACCTCCTAGAGAAGCAGTTGCCCCGAGGCACTCGGAACGAACTCGGGGAGCATCAGGAGCGGCTGCTGGATGAACTCGAAGAACTCTCCGAAGAGATGGACGTCTACGTCGAGCGCGAAGGGCTCGAACGCGTCGACTAACCCTTCGCGGGCGTTTCTGAGTTGACGTTTAGTTGTTGCGTGGTCCCGATGCGTTTATGTTCGATTAGGCTCGCCTAAAACACGTGCAACCGAGCGACCGACCCGGGCGACACGGCGCGTCCGGACGACGAGCCAGTACCGGCGGGGGCGACCCGTGAGCACCGCGGACAGCGAGCCAGCGGAGTGGGACGTCGCCGTCGTCGGCGGCGGGCCGGCGGGCTGCTCGGCGGGCGTGTTCACCGCCCGCGAGGGCCTCGACACGGTGATCTTCGACCGCGGGCGCTCGTCGCTCCGGCGCTGTGCGCACCTCGAGAACTACCTCGGCTTCCCCGGCGGCATCGACGTCGAGACGTTCTACGCGCTCGCCCACGACCACGCCGAGGAAGCCGGCTGCGACGTCGTCGAAGACCTCGTCGAGTCCGTCGAACGCGCCGGCGACGGGTTCGTCCTCGAACGCCAGTCCGGCGAGCGCGTGCGGGCGACCCGCGTCGTCGCCGCGACCCGGTACGACGCCGACTACCTCCGGCCGCTGGACGACGCCGGCGAGATGTACGAGACCCACGAGCACGGCGGCGAGGAGCACGAGCACTTCGACCGGACGTACGCCGACGGCGACGGCCGCACGCCCGTCGACGGCCTGTACGTCGCGTCGCCGGTCGAGGAGTGGTCGACGCAGGCGCTCGCCGTCGCGGGCTTCGGCGCGCTCGTCGGGGGCCACGTGGTCGGCGACGCGCGCCGCGACCGGGGCTACCCCGAGGGGCTCGCCGAGCGCGTCGACTGGCTCCGCCGGGAGGCCGCCCTCGACGAGGAGTGGGCGGACCCCGACCGCTGGCGCGAGTACTTCGACGAGCACGTCCCCGAGGACCACGACCTGAGCGACGAGCAGTTGGCCGCGCTCCGGGACGCGGAGGCGTCGGACCGGCTCGACAGGTACGTCGACGAGGAGACAGTCGAACGCCGGCGCCGGGAGGCCCACGACAGAATTCTCGAGCACCTCGACGACGAACGCATCCGCGCGTACCTCGACCGGACCGGGGACTGACGCGGGCGAGACGCAACTGTTATGTATTTTTAGGCTAGCCTAAAATATATGCCGGACGCTTCGACGACGACCGAGATTCCGACGCGCAGGGAGTACATCGAGACCGGCGGCGCCGTCCTCGGCGGCGGCCTGCTCGCCGGCTGTCTCGGCGGCGACGACGGCGCCGAACCGACGAGCACGGACACCGGAACCGACGCCGGGACCACCGCCGCCGACGACTCGTACTCGGTGACCATGGAGCCGGTCGGCACCGTCGAGTTCGACGACGTCCCCGAGACGTGGTCCCCGTACACCGCCGACTACGCCGACATGGGCGTCGCGCTCGGCCACGGCGACGGCCTCGCGGCCATCGGCCTCGCCGCCAGATACGCCACCCACCTCTACGACGAACTCCCGGGCGTCTCCGTCGACGCGGACGACCTCGTGGAGCTCTGGAGCGACGGCACCAACACGGAAGTCTACTACCAGGTGGACGCCGACCTCCACGTCGTCGACCCCAACTTCATGGTGAACCGGCTCGGCTGGAGCCGCGACGACGTCGAGGAGATCGCGACCAACGTCGGGCCGTTCCTCGGGAACACGGGCTTCACGCGGGTCTACGACTGGCACGACTACCGCTACTACTCGATGTACGAGGCCTTCGAGAAGCTCGCGGCGGTCTTCGACGAGCGGGCTCGCTACGAGGCGTTCGCCGCCTACCACGACGAGGTGCTCGCCGACGTCCAGTCCCGGCTCCCCGACGAACGCCCGGACGTCGCCGTCCTCTACCCCGCGGACGTGCCGCCGGACTCCTTCTACCCGTACCTCGTCGGCGACGGCACGAGCTTCAAGCACTTCCGCGACCTCGGCGTCGGCGACGCGCTCGCGGAGGCCGGCGTGCAGGACGCACAGGCCGGCGGCGGCACCGTCGACTACGAGACGCTCCTCGACGCCGACCCCGACGCCATCGCCATCCGGATGCAGGGCGAGATCACCGACCAGTACGTCCAGGACGAGATCGTCTCCTACATGGCCGACGACGAGGCCGGCAGCCGGCTGTCCGCCGTCCAGAACGACCGCGTCTTCTACGGCGGCGTCACCTACCAGGGACCCATCATCCACCTCTTCCAGCTCGAGCGCGCGGCCCGCGGGCTCTACCCCGAGGAGTTCGGCGCTGACGAACAGCTGTTCGACCGCCAGCGCGTCGCCGACATCGTCGCCGGCGAGCACTGAACGCGAGCGCGCCCCGAGATTTCTAGCGAAACCCACGTCGAAACCGCCTCGTATGCCCGCGGCTTCGGGTGTAGCATCCGCGCGGCGAGGCCGCGCGTTTCACTGCGCGAACGAAGTGAGCGCGGGGAGTTTTAGCGTCCTGACGAGCGAAGCGAGTCAGGGCTCGGGAGAGCTGTGCTCTCCCGGCGTAGATTTTTGCGACGAGTGTTGTGCGAGCGCAGCGAGCACACCCGAGGAGTAAAAAGGTACGTTAGTAGCCGCGTTCGACGAGGTAGTCGGCGACCTGTTCGAGGCGGCGGTGGGCCTCGTTGTCGGGCAGCACGTCGAGGTGGGCTTTCGCCTCCGCGACGAGCTCGTCCGCGACCTCGCGGGCGTACTCGATGCTGCCGACCTCCCGGAGCCGTTCGACGGCGTCCTCGATGTCCTCGTCGGTGACGTTCTCCGGGTCGTCGGCGTCCAGCAGGCCGTCGACGTCGACGCCGTGTTCGCTGGCGTGCAGCGTCACGACCGTCTTCTTGCCCTCGACGAGGTCGGAGCCGCGCTGCTTGCCGAGCTGCTCGGACGGGACCGTGAGGTCGAGGACGTCGTCGTGAATCTGGAACGCCTGCCCGGCCTTCACGCCGTAGTTGTACAGCGCCTCGGCGGTGTCGTCGTCGGCGCCCAGCAGGACCGCGGGAATCGACGCCGCCGCGGCGTACAGCACCGCGGTCTTCAGCTCGACCATCTCCATGTACTCGTCGGGGAGGACGTCGGTCCGCGTCTCGAAGTCGACGTCGAGGGCCTGCCCCTCGCAGATGTGGGTGCAGGTCTCCGCGAGCGTCTGCATCGCCGCCATGCCGCGCTCGGGCGGCGCGCCCGTCCGCAGCATGATCTCGAACGCCTTCGAGTAGAGCGTGTCGCCCGCGAGAATCGCGGTCTCCGTGTCGTACTCGCGGTGGACCGCCGGCACGCCGCGCCGGAGGTCGTCGTCGTCCATGATGTCGTCGTGGATGAGCGTGAACGACTGGATGACCTCGATGGAGACCGCCGACGCCATCACGTCGACCTCGCCGCCCGTCAGGTCGGGGAACTCCCGGTAGTCCGTGCTCCCGGGTTCGACGTCCGCCAGCGCCTCCGCCGTCAACAGCAGCACGGCGGGGCGGAGGCGCTTGCCGCCGGCCTCGAGGATGTAGCGGGCGGCCTCGTAGAGGCGCTCGGGCCGCTGCTCGGGGAGGTCCTCGTCGATGGCGGCGTTGACCTTCTCGCGGCGCTTGCGGACCGCCCCGAGCACCGCTTGTTCGCGGGCGTTCTTGGACATCTACTCGACGAGCTGGATGGTGTTGCCGTTCGAGGTCACGTGGAGGTCGCGACCGACCTTGTACCCCTGACTCTCCGCGAGGCTGACGTACGGTGCGAAGCCCTTCATGTCCTGGTGGGCGGGGATGATGTGCTGGGGCTGGAGCGCCTGCATCATCTCGTAGTGGCCCTCCTCGCGGAGGTGGCCGGAGACGTGGATGTCGTCGTAGATGCGGGCGCCTGCATGCGGAGGAGCTGCTCGCTCTGGTAGCGCTGGCCCTCGTTGGTCGGCTCCGGGATGACGCGCGCCGAGAAGATGACCTTGTCACCGTTCTCGATGTCGTAGGGGGTCTCGCCGCGACCCATGCGGGTGAGCATCGCGCGGGGCTCGCCCTGGTGGCCCGTGACGATCGGCAGGAAGTTCTCCTTGCCCTCGTTCATCACGCGCTTGAACGCGCGGTCGACGCTCTTGCGGTGGCCGAACATCCCGAGGTCGTCCGGGAAGTTCACGCGGCCCATGCGCTCGGCGGTGCCCGAGTACTGCTCCATCGAGCGGCCGAGCAGGATGGGCTCGCGGCCGATGTCCCTCGCGAACTCCACGAGCGAGGACACCCGGGAGACGTGGCTGGAGAACGTCGTGGCGACGATGCCGCCGTCGTAGTCCTCCATGCTCTGCATCGCGTCCTTGAGGTGGCGTCGCGCCACGCTCTCGGAGGGCGTGCGCCCCTTCCGGCCGGCGTTCGTACAGTCCTCGATGTAACAGAGGACGCCCTCGCCCTCGCGGCCGATCTCGCGGAACCGGTCCATGTCGATGGGGTCCTCGAGGACGGGGTCGTGGTCGATGCGCTTGTCCAGCCCGTAGACGACCGAGCCTTCCGGCGTGTGGAGGACGGGGTTGATGGCGTCGATGATGGAGTGCGTGACGTGGACGAACTCGAGCTCGCAGCGCTCGCCGATCTGCATCGTCTCGCCGGCCTCCATCTCCACGAGGTCGTTGTCGACGCCGAACTTCTGCTCGCCCTCGATCTGCCCTTTCACGAGCTCCAGCGTGAACGGGCTGGCGACGATGGGGGCGTCGTAGCGGTGGGCGAGCTTCGACAGCGCGCCGATGTGGTCGAGGTGGCCGTGCGTCGGCACGATGGCCTGCACGTCCCCCTCGAGGTCGGACATCACGCGGTCGTCCGGGATGGCGCCCATGTCGATGAGGTCGAGGCTGTGCATCTTCTCCGTCTCGACGTTGTCGTGAATCAGGACCTGCGAGAGGTTGAGGCCCATGTCGAAGATGACAATGTCGTCACCGGCTCGGACGGCAGTCATCTGCCGACCGACTTCTTCGTATCCGCCGATTGTTGCGATTTCGATTTCCATGGTTTTGAAGCACTGAAACCCCACGGAGGGGGATTCGTGTCTGAAACAGCCGCGCACTGGCGGCGGCCGGCCGCGGCGTCTTACAGCCGTCGGTGGCCGCCGCGTCAACGCGCGCGACGCTGCTCTTGGCAGGCCTACGTCCCGCGGTGTTAAAAACAGCGGGGATTGCCGCGGCACCGCCGAGCCAGCCGCAACCGCCTTGTGGGTGGGTTACGTGGCCGGGAACATGGCAGACGCCACGTTCGAAATCTACGAAGACGACGCCGGCCAGTACCGCTGGCGGCTCGTGCACAGCAACGGCAACATCATCGCGGACTCCGGCGAGGGGTACGCGTCCAAGCAGAAGGCCCGACAGGGGCTGGAGAGCGTGAAGGAGAACGCGCCCGACGCGGACGTCGAGACGCTCGACGAGTAACTCAGCCCTCGATGCGCGTGCCGGCGTCCTCGCCCGCGAGGAACGCCGGGAGCGCGTCCGGGCCGAACACGAACGCCGGCGCGCCGAGCGCCAGCAGCGCGCGGACTTTCGCCGCCATCCCGCCGGTGACGTCCGTCGCGTCGCTGCCGCCGAGCGCCGCCGCGACGTCCTCGTAGTCGGTAATCTCGGGTACCACGTCGCCGCTCTCGTCGAGGACGCCCGGGACGGTCGAACAGAGGCCGACGCGGCCGGCGCCCAGTTCTTCGGCGACGTGCGTGACGAGCTCGTCGCCGCTGACGATTGTCGCGCCCTTCCCGACCTGCGTGAGGACGTCGCCGTGCAGCACCGGCACGAACCCCTCGTCCAGCATCGCCGCGAGCTGCCCGGTCGGGAGCCGGAGGTCGCCGTCCGCGGTCCGGTAGCCCGCCGAGAACGGGTGGACGGGGACGGCCGGGACCCCGGCGGCCGCGAGCGCGCCGACGACCGCCGCGTTCAGCTCCTCCATCGCCGCCGCCACGTCGCGAGCCGCGGCGGCGTCCCTCGACCCCTCGCTGCGGGAGATGCCGTGCTCGGCGGCGTGCGGGTGGCCGAAGCTCCCGCCGCCGTGCACTACCACGAGGTCCGAGACCGCGGCGTCCCCGAGCGCGCCCGCGAGGTCCGCGAGCCGGTCCTCTGCGACCGTCTCGGGCTGGTCCTTCTCGGTGACGACGCTGCCGCCGAGTTTGACGACGACGGTCATTCGACGCGCACGCCCTCCGTCGCGAGCGCCGCGCGGAACGACTGCTCGCAGGCCGGCGACAGCGACAGCGCGGTCTCCACGCCGTCGCCCTCGTCGAGCGCGACGATACAGCCGCCGCCGCCCGCGCCCGTGAGCTTCGCGCCGAGCGCGCCGCCGTCCCGTGCGGTCCACACGAGGTCGTCCAGCGAGCGCGAGGAGACCCCGAGCGCCGCGAGCAGGCCGTGGTTGAAGTCCATCAGCCGGCCGAGCGTCTCGAGGTCGTCGTCGGCCAGCGCGCGCTCGCCCTCCCGGACGAGGTCGCCGACGGCTTCCACGGTGTCCGCCGCGAAGTCGTACTCGTCGCGGAGGCCGCGCACGCCCGCCACGAGCTCGCCGGTGTCGTGGCTCGCGCCGTCGTAGCCGACGACGAACGGCAGGTCCGGCGCGTCGATGACCCGGCAGTCGTCGCCCTCCACGCGGACCGCGCCGCCCATCGCCGAGCAGAACGTGTCCGCCCGGGAGGCCTGCCCGTCCTGTACCTCGTGTTCGACGCGGTACGCGCGCTCGGAGACGTCCTCGGGCGCGAGGTCGACGCCGAGTTCCCGCGTCGCGGCGTCGATGCCCGCGACGACGACCGCGGCGCTCGAGCCGAGGCCCGCGCCGAGCGGAATCTCGCTCTCGATCTCCACGTCGAAGCCCGCCTCCGGCCGGTCGGCGGCGTCCCGCGCCTGCCCGAGCGCTTCCTCGACGTACCCCATCGCCGCCTCGATGAGCGGCGTCGGCACGTCCACGTCGGGCTGTGCGTCGCTCCCGGAGCCGTACTCCACGGTGAACCCGTCCAGCGAGAGGTCGTCCGCGGACACCCGCACGCGGTCGTCGTCGCGGGCCGTCACGGTCACCCGCGCTCGCCGCTCGATGGCACAGGGCACCGCCGGCTCGCCGTAGACGACGGCGTGCTCGCCGAAGAGGTAGACCTTCCCCGGCGCGCTCGTTGTCGTGGTCATACCTCCCGGTGTGCGCCACGCCGTTACAGAAGTTCCGGAACGCCCCCGGGGCGTGAATTGGGTGAGAGTTCGGCAAACGGCTATCCCGCCGTGCCACAGAGTAACACACATGTACCGGAGACTACTGCTCACGGCGCTCGGGACCGGCGCTGCGGCGGCGGTCGCCGGCTGTACGGGCGGCGACGCCGGTGACGAGACCAATCAGGGCGAAGAGACCCGGGAGGCCGACGCCACGTACACCGTCGCGGTCGGTTCCACGGACGACTATGGGCCGGTGCTCGTGGACGCCGACGGGAGCAGCCTCTACGTCTTCGACGAGGACACCGCCGGCGAGTCGTCGTGCTACGAGGGCTGCGCGGGTACGTGGCCGCCGCTGACCGTCGACGAGGACCTCTCTGCCGGGCCGGACGTCACCGCGGAACTCGGGACGACCGACCGCGACGACGGCAGCGCGCAAGTGACCGCCGACGAGCGGCCGCTGTACTACTACGACGGCGACGACGGCCCCGGCGACACTGCCGGCCAGGGCGTCGGCGACGTCTGGTGGCTGGTCGCGCCGGACGGCTCGAAAATCCGAGAGTCGACGACCGAGGGGAGCCTCTACTGACGGCTCCAGCGCCCCGCCGCAGGCTTTTGCGTGCGCGCCGTCAACGCCCCGGTATGCGCCCCGTCATCGACCACGTGCCCTTCGCCGCCAGCGACCTCGACGCCCTCGTCGACCGATTCGAAGCCGCCGGCTTCGACCCCACGTACGGCGGCGAACACCCCGACGCCGGCACGGAGATGGCGGCGCTCGTGCTGCCGGACGGCTCCTACCTCGAACTCGTCGCGCCCACCCGCGAGGACCACGACCGCTGGCAGGCGCACTTCGACGCTGCCGACCCCGTCGCCGGCCCCTGCGACTGGTGCGTCGAGACCGGGAGCGTCCACGCCGAGTGCCAGCGCGTCATCGACCACGACGTCAC
Source organism: Halobacterium sp. CBA1126 (assembly GCF_009741975.1). Lineage (GTDB taxonomy): Archaea > Halobacteriota > Halobacteria > Halobacteriales > Halobacteriaceae > Halobacterium. Next base: position 11,009 of record NZ_WPCF01000086.1, read on the forward strand.
CGTCCACGGCCCCGTCCGCGGCCGCCGCGAGCGCCCGGACGGCACGGTCGTCGAGTGGGATCACGCCGTCCTCGGCGGCGAGG
>NZ_WPCF01000182.1 GCF_009741975.1 Halobacterium sp. CBA1126
CGCCGCGCGAGCGGAACGCCGCGTCGCCGGCGGCGATCGCGCGGAACGCGGCGAGGGGGTCGCTGCCGGCCGCCTCCGCGGGGTCGTCGGGCGGGCCGACGACGAGGAAGTCGTTGACCATCACGGCGCGGCGGTTCACGCCGTGGCCCGCCGCCACGAACTCGGCTTCGAGCGGGGGCGCGTGGACGAGCACCGCGTCGCAGTCGCCGTCGCGGGCGGTGCGGAGCGCGGCGCCGGTCCCGCGGACGACCGGACGCAGCGAGGCGCCGAATTCGTCCTCGAAGCCCGCCGCGAGTTCGGCGAGCAGGCCGCTGTCGTGGACCGTGGTGGCGGTCGCGACCGTCAGCGACTCGTCGGCGAGCGGGGGTTCCCCGTCGCCGGAGCCGCCGAGACAGCCCGCCAGCGAGAGCGCGCCGCCCGCGGCGAGCGCACGGAGGAATCCCCGCCTGTCCATGCCCGGACAACCACTCGCGGTTACAAATCTATTTTGGAGTGATGGGAATCGGTCACGTCACCGCGGGTCGTCGACGACGCGGACGCGGGTGACGTGGCCGCCGCAGCCGCACTGGTCGACGTACTCGTGGGCGACGCTGTCGCCGAACGCGTCGTCCAGTTCCTCGTAGAGGTACGACTCGGGGTGGCCGTGGTCGCCGTGCGTGACGAGGTTCACGTGGTAGCCGACCGCGGTGGATTCGACCGCGTCGAGGGCTTCCTCGACGACGAGCGCGCGGTCGTCCGCGTGCCGGTCCTGTTCGAGGTTCGCCGACCACGAGTTCTCGTGGACGCCGTCGACGGTCTCGGCGTCGTCGTGCGCGGATGATGCCATGTGCGAATCGTCGCCGCGCACGCGGGTGAGTCGTCTCCCGAACACGTTCGACCGGCCGCCGGTTCGCCCCCGCGAATCGACTTATAAATGGCGCCGCGAACCGATTCGGCGACGTCGCAGGACGACGGGAAACGCTGACCCGCTTGAAGGGGTAGCACCGACAACTACCGAGTGAAGAGGTGACCACCGATGTTCGACACCACTCGGCGGCGCGTCCTGCAAGGCCTCGGAATCGGCGGAACCGCTGCGGTCGCGGGCTGCACCGCTCCCGGCGGTGAGAGCCCGGCGACCGAACAGCCCCAGCAGAACGCCGCGGCCCAGACCAACCAGCTCGACGTCGACCGGGTCGCCGCGGACCCCACTGACGTCCCCGACCCGGTCGACTGGTCGGAGCCCCGGCACCACGAAGTCGACCTCGACGTGCAGGAGGTCACGGCGGAGATCGAGCCCGGGGTCACGTTCAACTACATGACCTTCGACGGGCGGATTCCCGGTCCGATGATCCGGGTGCGCCGCGGCGACACCGTCTCGTTCACGCTGAACAGCCCCGACGGCAACTCGATGCCGCACAACATCGACTTCCACGCCGTCTACGGCACCGGCGGCGGCGCGGAAGCGACGAACGTCGCCCCCGGGGAGTCCGCGGGCGTCGACTTCACCGCGAAGTACCCCGGCGCGTTCATCTACCACTGCGCCGTCCCGAACCTGGACTACCACATCTCCAGCGGGATGTTCGGGATGATCCTGGTGGAACCCGAGGACGGCCTCCCGGAGGTCGACCGCGAGTTCTACCTCGGCCAGCACGAACTGTACACGAACAAGGACGTCGGCGAGGAGGGCCACCACCAGTTCGACATGGAGGCGATGGCCCGCGAGGAGCCGACCTACGTCGTGTTCAACGGCGAGAAGTACCCGTTCACGCCGGACCGCTACGGCCGCCTGCAGGCCGAGAGCGGAGAGCGGGTTCGCGTGTACCTCGTGGACGGCGGCCCGAACGTCTCCTCGAACTTCCACCCCATCGGGAACGTCTGGACGCGGGCCCACCGCGACGGCGCCGTCGGGACCCCCGAGGAGTACGTCCAGACGATGAAGGTCCCGCCGGGGAGCTGCATGATCGGGGAGATGGACACGCCCGTCCCCGAGGTCATCAAGCTCGTCGACCACGCGCTCTCCCGGGTCGCCCGCAAGGGGCTGCTCTCCGAGATCGAAGTCACCGGCGAGCCGAACGAGGAGATCTTCGACCCCGACCCCGGTAGCGAGTAGCCCGCGAACCGCCAATCCGGTCACTCGTCCTCCGCTTTCGCGTTCCGTAGCCGCGGCGCCGTCACCGAATCGCCGGGCGTGCGAACACGTTCGGGGCCACGCATAGCGGCGCGGCACCCCACTGTCGAAACATGTACGGCTTGGGCTCGCAGTCCGACGCGGACGACGCACTCGCCCCCGAAGGGGAGTTCGACCCCGACGTGAACCCCGACCCCGGCGCGTTCCTCGCCGGCCAC